>CAYPAX010000059.1:0-28607 GCA_964408735.1 uncultured Rhodospirillaceae bacterium
AGAATCAGACACAGCGACACGCGTCCAGAGCAGACTTCGTCAACGGGCTGCTAGCGTGGCAGGCTGCTCTCACCCATCAGATATTCGTCGACAGCACGGGCGCATTGGCGGCCTTCTCGGATTGCCCAGACCACCAGCGACTGGCCACGCCGAATATCACCGGCGGCAAACACTTTCTCCACCGAGGTATGATAGTCCAGCGTGTCGGCCCGCACATTGCCGCGCGGGTCGAGCGCCACCCCGGACTGGTTGATCATGCCTTTGCGGCGCGGCCCGAGAAAGCCCATGGCCAGCAACACCAGATCCGCCTCGAGGCGGAACTCGCTGCCCTCGACCTCGTTCATCTGGGTGCGCCCGGTGTTGTCTTTTGTCCACTCGACGCGCACGCATTCGATGGCCTCCACCTTGCCGTTCGCTCCGACGGCGCGCTTGGTGACTACCGACCAGTCGCGCTCGGCGCCCTCTTCCTGGGACGACGAGGTACGCATCTTGAGCGGCCAATCCGGCCAGGTCATGGCCTTGTCCTCGTGCTCCGGCGGCCGCGGCATGATCTCGAGCTGGGTGATCGACGTTGCGCCCTGGCGCCGCGAGGTGCCGATGCAGTCCGACCCCGTATCGCCGCCGCCGATCACCACGACATGCTTGTCCTTGGCGCTCAGGGTACCGTTCGGTGCCGCCACCTCTTCGCTGTCGCCGGCGCTGCGCTTGTTCTGCTGGATGAGAAAATCCATGGCGAAATGGATGCCATCGAGCTGTCGACCCTCGACTTCGAGGTCGCGCGGATGCTCGGCGCCACCTGTCAGGGCCACCGCGTCGAAGTCCGTCAGCAGCCCGTGCATGGGCAGGTCGTTGCCGACCTCGACACCGGTGCGGAAGCTGACGCCCTCGGCTTGCATCTGTTCCATGCGGCGGTCGATCAGCCACTTTTCCAGCTTGAAGTCGGGTATGCCGTAGCGCAACAGGCCGCCGATGCGGTCGTTCTTCTCGAACAGGGTGACGTCGTGTCCGGCGCGGGCGAGCTGCTGCGAACAAGCGAGCCCGGCCGGACCCGAACCAACCACGGCAACCTTCTTGCCGGTCTTCGCCTCAGACGCCTGCGGCGTGATCAGACCCTCGCGCCAGCCATGATCGACGATCGCGCATTCGATGGTCTTGATGGTGACGGGGGTGTCCTCGATATTGAGGGTGCAAGCCGCCTCGCATGGCGCCGGGCAGATTCGCCCCGTGAACTCGGGAAAATTGTTGGTCGAGTGCAGCGTGGTGACCGCCGCCTCCCACTGCTCGCGGTAGACCAGATCGTTCCAGTCCGGAATCAGGTTGTTGACCGGACAACCGTTATGACAATACGGAATGCCGCATGCCATGCAACGAGCCGCCTGGCGTCCCAACTCGTCGTCGGGTAGCGGCTTGACGAACTCCTGCCAATTCTTGACGCGCGATTCCGGCGCTTCGTAGCCGCGGTCCTGCCGCTCGAATTCCAGAAAGCCTGTAACCTTACCCATGTCCTATTCCCTCGGTCCGACGGTCGGGATCATTCGGCAGCCACAATGCCGGCCGCATCCTCATCCTCTTTCATCGCAAGCAGCGCCCGTCGGTAATCCCTGGGCATGACTTTGACGAAGTGAGATAGCGTAGTGTCCCAATCTTCCAGCAGCTCGCGCGCCCGCTCGCTGCCGGTGAGCAGGCGGTGGCGCTCGATCAGCAACCGCAGCCGCTCCGCATCGAAGCGCAGCATGTCGCCCATGCCGTTGTTTTCGGCCCCGAGCGGACGCTGCAGTGGACGCTCCGGATCGTCGACGGCAGCGGGATCGGCCGGGGCAATCGGCTCCAGATCGACCATCGCCGTGTTGCAGACGCTCTCGAAACGCTTGTCCGGGTCATAGACATAGGCGATGCCGCCCGACATGCCGGCGGCAAAATTGCGCCCGGTGGTATCAAGCACCACGACCACGCCACCGGTCATGTATTCACAGCAATGATCGCCGACACCCTCGACCACGGCAATGGCGCCGGAGTTGCGCACCGCGAAGCGCTCGCCGGCGACGCCCTCGAAATAGGCCTGGCCGGCAATGGCGCCGTAAAGGACCGTATTGCCGATGATGATGTTGTCGGTCGGCGTGCGCTCGGCCGCCTCCGGCTGGCGCACGACGATGGTGCCGCCGGCAAGGCCCTTGCCGACGTAGTCGTTGGCATCGCCATGGAGCGTCATATTGACGCCATGGGCGAGGAAGGCGCCGAAGCTCTGGCCGGCGGTTCCGGTCAGCTGAATGGCGATGGTGTTTTCGTCCAGGCCGGCATGGCCATAGCGCTTTGCCACCTCGCCCGAAAGCATGGTGCCGACGGTGCGGTTCACGTTCCGCACATCACGCTCGATACGCACCGACTTTCCCGCCACCAGGGCCGGCTGAGCGGCCTCGATCAGATCCTTGTCCAGGGCCTTGTCGAGGTGGTGGTCCTGGATCTCGCAATTGTAGATGGCCACGCCCGGGCGCGCCGGCGCCTCGTAGAGCAGGCGCGACAGATCGACACCACTGGCCTTCCAATGATCGACGGCGCGTCGCATGTCGAGGCGATCGACCCGGCCCACCATCTCGTTGAAGGTGCGGAAGCCCATGCGAGCCATCAGCTCGCGCACTTCCTCGGCGACGAAGAAGAAATAGTTGATCACGTGCTCCGGCTGGCCCTTGAAGCGGGCGCGAAGCTCCGGGTTCTGGGTCGCGATGCCGACGGGGCAGGTATTGAGATGACACTTGCGCATCATCACGCAGCCCGAGGCGATCAGGGGCGCCGTCGAGAAGCCGAACTCGTCCGCCCCGAGCAAGGCACCGACGACGACATCGCGGCCGGTCCGCAAGCCGCCATCGACCTGCACGGCAATGCGTCCGCGCAGCTCGTTGAGAACCAGGGTCTGCTGGGTCTCGGCCAGGCCGATCTCCCAGGGAGAGCCGGCATGGGTGAGCGAGGTCACGGGGCTCGCCCCGGTGCCGCCCTCATAGCCGGAAATGGTCACGTGGTCCGCGCGCGCCTTGCTGACGCCGGCGGCGACGGTACCGACGCCGACCTCGGAAACGAGCTTCACGGAGATGCGCGCCTTGGGATTGGCGTTCTTGAGGTCGTGGATGAGCTGGGCCAGATCCTCGATCGAATAGATGTCGTGGTGCGGCGGCGGCGAGATCAGGCCAACGCCCGGCGTCGAGTGACGCACGCGGGCGATATTTCGGTCCACCTTGTGGCCGGGCAGTTGGCCGCCCTCGCCGGGCTTGGCGCCCTGGGCCATCTTGATCTGGATATCGTCGGCATTGACGAGATATTCGGTGGTAACGCCGAAGCGGCCCGAAGCGACCTGCTTGATCGCCGAGCGCATGGAATCGCCGTTGTCCAGGGGCGTGAAGCGGTCCACCTCCTCGCCGCCCTCGCCGGTGTTGGACTTGCCGCCCATGCGGTTCATGGCGATGGCGAGGTTGGTATGGGCCTCGCGACTGATGGAGCCGAAGCTCATGGCGCCGGTGGCGAAGCGCTTGACGATCTCGCTCGCCGGCTCGACCTCGTCGAGGTGCAGCGGCCTCTCCGCCCGGCGCAATTCCATGAGGCCACGAATGGTCAGCAGTCGCTCGCTCTGGTCGTTGATGCTGCGCGCAAACTCACGATACTGCTCCGGCAGATCACCGCGCACCGCATGTTGCAGCGCCGCGACGCTCTGCGGCGTCCAGGCGTGATCCTCGCCACGAAGGCGATAGGCGTAATCGCCTCCGACATCGAGCATCTCTTGGTAGATGGGATTGTCCCCATAGGCGGCGTGGTGGCGCTCCAACGCCTCGCCGGCAATGACCGGGATATCGGCGCCCTCGATGGTCGAAGCGGTGCCGGTGAAATACTTCTCGACGAAACCGGAGGCCAGGCCGACCGCATCGAAAATCTGCGCCCCGCAATAGGACTGATAGGTCGATATGCCCATCTTGGACATGACCTTGAAGATGCCCTTGCCGACGGCCTTGATGTAGTTCTGGCGCACCTCGTCGGCGCTCAGCGCCATGCCTTCGCGCAAGCGCATCTGCTCCAGGGTGGCGAAGGCGACATAGGGATTGACGGCCTCGGCTCCATAGCCTGCCAACACGCAGAAATGCTGCACCTCGCGGGCTTCGCCGGTCTCCACGACCAGGCCGGTCGAGGTGCGCAGGCCCTGGCGGATCAGGTGATGGTGCACCGCCGCGGTCGCCAGCAGGGCGGGGATCGGCACGCGATCCTTGGAGACCGTGCGATCAGACAGCACCAGGATGTTGTGGCCGCCAAGTACCGCCTCGGTGGCCTCGGCGCAGATGCGCTCGACCGCCGGGCCGAGGCCGTCGGCGCCCTTGCTCGCCGCCCATGTGGCGTCGATGGTGTGGGTGCGGAAGGCCTCGCCGACCAGCGAGGAGATGGAGCGGATCTTGGCCAGATCGCCATCGGTGAGAATCGGCTGCGTCACTTCCAGGCGCATATGGGAACCGGCATGGTGGCCGAGCAGGTTCGGCCGCGGCCCGATCATCGAGACCAGCGACATCACCAATTGTTCGCGGATGGGATCGATCGGCGGATTGGTGACCTGGGCGAAATTCTGCTTGAAGTAGTTGTAGAGCAGCTTCGCCTTGTTCGAGAGCACGGGGATCGGCACATCGACGCCCATGGAGCCGATCGGATCCTCGCCATTGCGCGCCATCGGCTCGAGGAAGACGCTGAGGTCCTCGTGGGTATAGCCGAATGCCTGCTGGGTGGTGAGCAGGTCGTCGATGGCGTTGCGCCGCACATCCCGCGCCGAGAGCGGCCTCTCGGCGAGATCCTCCAGCTTGAACTGGGTGATGTCGAGCCACTCCTGATAGGGATGCTTCTCCGAGAACGTGGTCTTGATCTCGTCATCCGAGATGATGCGGCCTTCGTCGAAATCGATAAGCAGCATCTTGCCCGGCTGCAGACGCCACTTGTGCACGATGCGCTCTTCGGGCACCGGCAGCACACCGACTTCGGAGGCCATGATGACATGGTCGTCGTCGGTCACCACATATCGCGCCGGGCGCAGGCCGTTGCGGTCGAGGGTGGCGCCGATCTGGCGGCCATCGGTAAAGGCGATCGCGGCGGGGCCATCCCAGGGCTCCATCAGCGCGGCGTAATATTCGTAGAAGGCGCGCAGCTTGGGATCCATGAGATTGTTGCCGGACCAGGCCTCCGGGATCAGCAGCATCATGGCGTGGGCCAGGGAATAGCCGCCCGCCACCAGCAGCTCGAGCGCATTGTCGATACAGGCCGTATCGCTTTGCCCATGGGGGATCAGCGGCCACATCTTGTCGAGATCCGGGCCCATCAGGTCCGAGGCCATGGACTGGCGCCGCGCGGCCATCCAGTTGACGTTGCCGCGCACAGTGTTGATCTCGCCGTTATGGGCCAGCATGCGGTAGGGATGGGCAAGGCGCCATGAGGGGAAGGTGTTGGTCGAAAAGCGCTGATGCACCAGCGCCAGCGCCGACTCGGTGAGCGGATTGGTGAGGTCGCGATAGAACGTGCCGACCTGACGCGCCAGCAGCAGGCCCTTGTAGACCACCGTGCGCGAGGAGAACGAGGCCACGTAGAACTCGGTCAGGGCTTCGCGGCCGTGAGTGTCGGCGAGCGCACGGATACTGTTCAGGGCCTGCTTGCGGATGGTGAAGAGCTTTCGCTCGAAGGCGTCCTGATCCTTCAGCTTGGCGCTGCGCACGACGATCGCCTGCCGGATCACGGGCATGCAATCGAGGACCTGTTTGCCGATGCCGTCGAGGTCCAACGGCACCTCGCGCCAGGCGAGGATGCTCTGCCCTTCAGCCGCCGTGAAGGACTCGAAGTGCTCGACGGCGATCTGGCGTGCATCGTCATCGGCCGGCAGGAAGCACATGGCCACGCCGTAGTGGCCTTCCGGCGGCAATTCGTGACCTTCCGTCGCCGCCCAGTCGCGCAGCAGACGGTCGGGGACCTGCAACAGGCAGCCGGCACCGTCACCAACCAGGGGATCGGCGCCGACGGCGCCGCGGTGGTCCAGGTTGAGCAGGATCTGCAACCCGTCACGAATGATCTCGTGAGTGCGCCGGCCTTTGATATTGGCAACAAAACCGACGCCGCACGAATCATGCTCGTTGATGGGGTCGTACAAACCCTGTGCAGTTAGAGGCGTCATTCCTGTTCCGTCTCCCTCGGTCGTTGCGCCCGTGGCGGCGGATATCCGCCGCCGCTTAAGGACGCGCAATAATCGTGAGCCAGCGCCGGAGCGCAAATCCCCGCGTTTTCGGGATTCGCGCGCACGACCGAGCGATACGGGCGGGGTCATGTTCCTGCCCCTGCGCCGCCAGCACCCGGTCGTCCGTTAGGTCTCCTCCTGGGCGTAAGCTAGCACAGGGTGGACGCATTTTGCAGCTTTCGGCTTCAAAAGCGCAGAAAACTGCCGATTTCTCGCATCCCCAGCCCATCTTCCAAGAGGGAATCCGGGCCTCGCCGCGGAGACCAACGGGGTCGCAGGCGCGTTGCATACGATTGTGGCGGCCTCCAAGTCAACAAGATGCACATATCCGGCAATGGTGTAGGGTAGCGCCTCCGCGCAAGCAGAGGGCATGACGCATGACGACCACCGCTGAGCACTTCGACGTCCTGATCGTCGGCGCCGGGATATCCGGCATCGACGCCGCCTATCACCTGCAACAGCAGTGTCCGGAGCGGCGTTTCGCCCTTTTGGAGCGCCAGGAAAGCTTCGGCGGCACCTGGCTGACACACAAGTTTCCGGGCATTCGCTCGGACAGCGACCTCTATACCTTCGGCTACAAGTGGAAGCCCTGGTCGGGGCCGCCCATCGCCACGGCGGAAGAGATCCTGTCCTATCTCGACGAAGTGCTCGACGAGCAGGATATTCGCCGCCACATCCGCTTCCGCCATTCTGTTTCCGAGGCTGTCTGGTCGAGCGAGGATCGCTGCTGGACCCTCGAGGTGCGCCACGGCGAGAATGGCGAGGCCACGCGCTATACCTGCAATTTCCTCTGGATGTGCCAGGGGTATTACCGCCACGAGGAAGGCTACACCCCGGATTTCCCCGGCATGGCGCGCTTCCAGGGACCGATCGTCCACCCGCAAACCTGGCCGGAAGACTTGGACTACAAGGACAAAACCGTCCTCGTCATCGGCTCCGGCGCAACCGCGGCCACCCTCATCCCCGCGATGGCCGCCGATGCCGCGCATATCACCATGCTGCAGCGCTCGCCGACCTACTTCTATCCCAAGCCCAACAGCAACGAAGTCGCCGATTATATGCGTCAGCTGAAGATTCCGGAGGAATGGACGCACGAGATCACCCGGCGCAGCGTGCTGCTGGAGCAGAGGGAGACCACGCGGCGCTCGTTCGAGGAGCCCGAGGGCCTGCGCCAGGAGCTGATGGACGGCGTGCGCGCCTATCTCGGCCCCGACTACGACGTCGACACCCATTTCAACCCGAGCTACCGGCCCTGGCGCCAGCGCCTGGCGGTGGTGCCGGACGGCGACCTCTTCAAAGGCATCCGCGCTGGCAAGGCCTCTGTCGTGACGGACCACATCGAGACCTTCACGGAGACCGGTGTGCTGCTGAAATCCGGCACGGAGCTGACGGCCGACATCATCGTCACGGCCACCGGCTTCAACCTCTCCGCGCTCGGCGACATTCCTTTCGTGATCGACGGCGAGACGCTTGATTTCTCCCAGTGCTTCGGCCATCGCGGCATCATGTTCAGCGATATTCCCAACATGGCCTGGGTGTTCGGCTATTTGCGCACCAGCTGGACCATGCGCGCCGATATCGTTTGCGATTTCGTCTGCCGTCTGCTGCGGCACATGGACGATATGGGTGCCGATATCGTCACGCCGCGCCTGGGCGAGAAAGACCGCGACATGCCGGCGCTGCCCTTCATCGATCCGGAGAACTTCAACGCCGGCTATCTGACGCGCAAATTGCACATCATGCCCAAGCAGGGCGATCGCCAGCCATGGGTCTTCAGCCAGGACTACTACACCGAGAAGGATCTGATCGAAGGCGCCGACCTCGACGACGGCACCCTGGTCTACGACTATCCGGAGCAATCGGCACAGGAAGCAGCGAGACGGGGCCGGGCGGAGGAGGCGCACCCATGATCCGGGACAGGTTCGACGCGGCCGGACCGCAAGGTTGGTATAAGGTGAAGGCCGCCCTGGCAAGCGACGAAAGCCTTCTCGGCAGGCTATTTAGCCAAGCAACGAAATAGGCCGATGATTGCGCCCGAGCATGCGGATTGCGAGATATGCCGGGAGCTGGAAGACGACCTCGTCATCGACAACATTGCGGCGGAGACGTTTCCGCCTGCGGTCTCCCGCCTGGAGAAGTGCGGCGGCGTTCGGCGCTGTCCGCTGTGCCACGGCTACTACCTCATGACGCACGAGTCCGATCCGCATCACTACATGTCTTCGGAGACTTGGCTCAGGCGCATCGACGAGACGGAGGCGCTTCGCGTGCTCGCCAACCTGCCCCGGGCGAAGGCAAAGCCGTGGCTGGATGCGCTCGATGCCGACGCCCGGATGGCCGAGCTCGTCAAGGAAATCGAGTCGGATGCGGCAGAGGAAGCCGCGGCGACCGTGGCGGCGCTCTACGTTCAGGGCCGGCGCTGGGACAAGCTGGAAGCGCTGCTGCACCATAACAACAGTGCCGTTCGCAATGCCGCGATCGGCGCGCTGGAGCGCCCCCTGGCGAGCAACCCGGCCAACATCGTCGACGCCGTGACAGGCCTTCTGGCCGACCAGGGCTGCGCCCGCGCCGCACACGACGCCGTCAGCCAGACCGCAGGCGCCACCGTGTCGCCGGTGGTCGCCAGCCTGGTCGACTGTTTCGACCACGACGATGCCAAGGTCCGCGCCATGGCCGTGGACTCGGTCATCCATCACCTGGACCTGGGCTCAGGGTACTATATCGACGAGACGGGCTCCGGCAATTATCGCGCGCCGCTGCCCTTCACGTTCGGCGAAGCCACGACGGAGATGTGCGCGCGCCTGCCACGTCTGGTAGAGCATATCCTTGATCCGCAACCGGCCCGCTGGCTGGACATGGCGAGCTATCCCCGCTCCGCCAAGGCGCGCGATCACCCGAACGAGCTGAATACCGGGCTCGGAGCTTCCGAGGTCATCAGGACGCTGGTCAACCAGGACGAGCCGAGCAAGGCCCTGGTTAGCGACGCCCTGGCTGCGCAGCGCGCGCGACTGCTCAAGATGCTTGCGGAAGGCAAGGCAACGATGATCTTGGGGGCAGGGCTGTATTTGTTCGTAAGCGAAGTGGCGCACGCGGACGACGCCTGATGCCCATAGGGCGGAGTCCCACGATGTCGGCGTCGTGCGGCGGGCACCTGGTCCTGACGATGAGCAGACATAGGAGACGAAAGTGGCATCATCCGGCAAACCGTCTTCTGCAACCAGGCGTGCTCGGCGCGATTGCGAGATCTGCAAGGACCTCAAGGACGCCCACAGCATCGATGACCTTTCCGACGAGAGCTTTCCGGCCGCTGCCTACCGTCTCGAGGAGTGCGGCAGTCTGCGGCGCTGCCCGCTGTGCCACCGCTTCTACCTGCTGACATCCGAGTCCGACCCGCACCACTACATGTCCTCGGAAAGTTCGCTCCGGCCCATCAATAAGACACAGGCGCTGCGCGAGCTTGCCAATATGTCACCAAAACGAGCGAAGCGGTGGATGAATGCGCTCGATGCCGATGCCGAGGCAGCCGAGCTCATCAAGAAAATCAACTCGGACAAGGCAGCGGAAGCCGCAGCGACGATGGCGGCGCTTCACGTTCAGCGCAAGAAATGGGGCGAATTCCGGGCGCTGCTGCGCCACAAGAATCCCGCCGTTCGCAACGCCGCCATAGAGGCCGTGGAGCGATCCCTGGAGAAGGCGCCGGCCAAGGTCATCGATGCCGTGGCGGGCCTTCTGGCCGACGAGGATTGCCTGCGCGCCGGACACGCCGCGTTCAGCGAAACCGTATACGGCACCAAGATATCGCCTCTGATCACTACCCTTGTCGAATGCTTCGACCATGACGACGCCAAGGTCCGCGCGCTCGCTGTGGACCTGGTCATTCATCACCTCGACCTGGGCTCGGGGTACTATATCGACGACACGGGATCCGGCAGCTATCGCACCCCGCCGCCTTTCAAGTTCGGCAAGAGCACGGAGGCGATTTGCGCCAGCCTGCCCGGCCTCGTCGAGCACATCCTCGAGCCGCGACCTGCCCGCTGGGCCGACATTCCGAGCTACCCCCGCTCGAGCCGGGCGCGGGATTTTCCCGATGAGCTGAACACCAGGATCGGTGCCTCCGAGGTGCTCAGGACGCTGATCAATCAAGGCAAGTCGAGCAAGGCGCGCGTTCGCGACGCCTTGGCTGCGCGGCGCCCGCAACTGCTCGAAATGCTCAGGCAGGACAAGGCGACGGGCCTGGATTCAGAGGTGTACTTGTTCCTGAGCGAAGTGGCGCACGAGGACGATGGCTAATACGAAGCTGCGGTGATAGGACTCCCGCACCCGCCGCAAGAAAAAGGATTTCCAGCCATGAAGACGCGCATCACCGAGCTGTTCGGCATCGAGCATCCCATCATCCAGGGCGGCATGCACTACGTGGGCTTCGCCGAGCTTGCGGCGGCGGTCTCCAATGCCGGCGGCCTTGGTATCATCACCGGCCTGACCCAGAAGACGCCGGCCGACCTGGCCAACGAGATCGCCCGCTGCCACGACATGACCGACAAGCCTTTCGGCGTCAATCTCACTTTCCTGCCGGTCATCGAGGCGCCCGACTATCCGGGCTATATCGATGCCATCATCGACGGCGGCGTGAGGATCGTCGAGACCGCCGGGCGCAACCCCCAGGACCACCTGCCGCGGCTCAAGGATGCGGGCGTCACGATCATCCACAAATGCACCACCGTGCGCCATTCGCTCAAAGCCGAGGCCATAGGCTGCGACGCGGTCTCGGTCGACGGTTTCGAATGCGGCGGCCATCCCGGCGAGGACGACATTCCCAACATGATCCTGCTGCCGCGCGCGGCGGAAGAGCTCAGCGTGCCCTTCGTCGCCTCCGGCGGCATGGCGGACGCGCGCTCGCTGGTCGCCTCCCTGGCGCTCGGCGCCGATGGCATGAACATGGGCACTCGCTTCATCGCAACCAAGGAAGCGCCGGTGCATGAGAACGTGAAGCAGGCCATCGTCGCCGCCTCGGAGATCGACACCGAGCTCGTCATGCGCCCGCTTCGCAATACCGAGCGCGTGCTCAAGAACGAAGCCACGAAGCGGCTGCTGGAGAAGGAAGCCGCGCTCGGCAAGGACATCAAGTTCCAGGACATCATGGCCGAGGTCGCGGGCGTCTATCCGAAAGTCATGATGGACGGCGACATGGATGCGGGCGTCTGGTCCTGTGGCATGGTCGCGGGCCTGATCAACGACGTCCCCACCTGCCAGGAGCTTATCGACACCATCATGTCGGAAGCCGAGGCGCTGATCCGCAAGCGCCTCGAAGACATGCTGGCGGCGTGAGCGAAGGCCCCGTCTGCCTCATCACCGGCGTCGGCGACGGCACCGGCGCGGCCACAGCGCGGCGCTTCGCCAAGGGCGGCTGGCGCATCGCCATGCTGGCGCGCAACGAGGCGCGGCTGGCGGCGCTCGAGGCGGAGCTGCCGGGCTCTCGGGCCTTCGTTTGCGACGTCTCGAACCTCGACCATCTCGTGGCCACCACCGAGCAGGTGAGCGCCGAGATGGGCGCGCCCGAAGCGCTCATCCATAACGCCGTCGGCGGTGCCTGGGTCTCCCTGCTGGATGGCGAGCCCGAGCTTTTGGAGCGCAACTTCCGCATCAACACCACAGCCCTGCTCTATCTTGCCCGCGCCCTGGTGCCGGCGATGATCGAAGCCGGCAAGGGCCTGATCGTCGCCACCGGCAACACCTCGGCCCACCGCGGCAAGCCCCATACGCCCTATTTCGCGCCGACCAAGGCGGCCCAGCGCATCCTCTGCCAATCCATGGCACGCGACCTCGGGCCGAAAGGCGTCCATGTCGCCTATGTCACCATCGATGCCCTGATCGACACGCCGTTTACGCGCCCGCGCCTGGCGCCCGACAAGCCGGACGAGTTCTTCGCCAAGCCGAGCGCGATAGCCGACGAGATCTACCACCTCGCCCAGCAGGATCGCTCGGCCTGGTCTTTCGACGTGACCGTGCGCCCTTATCATGAGGTGTGGTGAACGCCGGAGTCCCCTCGGCGCGCGGAAAGATAGGCCGCGTCGTATGACGCGGTCGTAGGCCCGTATCGCCAAATCTGCTAATATCCTGACCTTCCGATCGCCCCGCGTTTGATCCTGGTCAAGGCGAGGGGGCGAAAACCATGACACTTTCGCCAGCGTAGAATTCGAGGGAGGGTCGTGCGGATGTCGGGTGGCATATCCCCAACGAAGAAACCAGCGACTGAGGCATTGAATATCGGCGGGCTCATGGTGTCCGCCCGGCCGAGCGACGTGGATCGCGTAACCACTGCCTTGGCATGCATACCCGGCGTTGAGGTCCACGCCGCCAGCCCCGAGGGGCGCTTGGTGGTGACCGTGGATCTGCCCGGCGAAGGCGATGTCGCCGCCGCCCTCCATACCATTCGAGACACCGACGGCGTGCTTGCCGCGTCCGTCGTCTACAGCCACATCGAGCCCGTCGAAGCAGGAGCCGAATCATGAGCCTTTCCAGGCGCGATTTCATCAAGACCCAGGCCGCCATCGCAGCCGCCGGCGCCGCAGGCGTCACCCTGCCCGGTATTCCGGAGGCACAAGCCGCCGCCGGTGACATTCGCTGGGACAAGAGCGCCTGCCGGTTCTGCGGAACCGGCTGCGGCGTGCTGATCGGCACCAAGGGCGGGCGCGTGGTCGCCACCCAGGGCGATCCCGAGGCGCCCGTGAACCGGGGCCTCAACTGCATCAAGGGCTATTTCCTGTCCAAGATCCTCTATGGCAGCGACCGCCTGACGATGCCTCTCCTGCGCATGACCGACGGCGCCTACGACAAGAACGGCGAATTCACGGAAGTCTCGTGGGATACCGCCTTCGATGTCATGGCGGAGAAGTTCAAGGCGGCCATGGCCAATGGCGGCCCCAAGACGCTGGGCATGTTCGGCTCGGGCCAGTGGACGGTCTGGGAAGGCTATGCCGCGGTCAAGCTGATGAAAGCGGGCTTCCGCTCCAACAATATCGATCCCAATGCGCGCCATTGCATGGCGTCCGCGGTGGGTGCCTTCATGCGCGCCTTCGGCATCGACGAGCCCATGGGCTGCTACGACGACCTCGAGCATGCCGACGCCTTCGTGCTCTGGGGCGCCAACATGGCCGAGATGCATCCGGTCCTGTGGTCGCGCCTCACCGATACGCGGCTGACCAAGCCCGGCTGCGAAGTGCATGTGCTCTCGACCTTCGAGAACCGCTGCTTCGAACTGGCCGATAACGGCATGGTCTTCACGCCGCAGACCGACCTGGCGATCCTCAACTACATCGCCAACTACATCATCACCAACAATGCCTACGACAAGGACTTCGTGGAGAACCACGTGGTCTTCACCAAGACCGCAACCGACATCGGCTACGGGCTGCGCCCCGAGCATCCGCTGGAACAGGCGGCGGCCAATGCCGGCAAGGGCAAGCTGAGCGAGATCACTTTCGAGGAATACGCGGCGCTGGTCGCGCCCTATACGCTGGAATATGCGGCCGAGCTGTCCGGCGTGCCGGCCGAGAAGCTCGAACGCCTGGCCAAGCTCTATGCCAATCCGGACACCAAGATCTCGTCCTACTGGACCATGGGCTTCAACCAGCATACCCGCGGCGTCTGGGTGAACGGCCTGCTCTACAACGTGCATCTGCTGATGGGCAAGATCTCGGAGCCCGGCAACAGCCCGTTCTCCCTGACCGGCCAGCCTTCCGCCTGTGGCACGGCGCGCGAGGTGGGCACCTTCGCCCATCGCCTGCCCGCCGATCTGGTGGTCAAGAACGAAGCCCACCGCGCCTTTTCCGAGAAGGTCTGGGGCCTGCCGGAAGGCACCATTCCACCCAAGCCCGGCTATCACGCCGTGTTGCAGAACCGCATGCTCAAGGACGGCAAGATCAATGCCTATTGGGTGATGTGCAACAACAACGTCCAGGCTGCGCCCAACCTCAACGAAGAGACCCTGCCGGGCTATCGCAACCCTGCCGCTTTCGTGGTCGTCTCAGATCCCTACCCGACCATCTCGGCACTCGCCGCCGACCTCATCCTACCCACCGCCATGTGGGTGGAGAAGGAAGGCGCCTATGGCAATGCCGAGCGGCGCACGCAGTTCTGGCGCCAGCAGGTCAAGGCACCGGGCGAGTCGCGCTCGGACCTCTGGCAGGTGGTCGAATTCTCCAAGCGCTTCACCACCGACGAGGTGTGGCCGGCGGAGTTGCTCGATGCTAAGCCCGAGCTGCGCGGCAAGACCCTCTACGAGGTGCTTTTCGCCAACGGCCAGGTCGACAAGTTCCCGCTGTCGGAGACCCAAGAAGGCTTCGACAACGACGAGGCGGAGTCCTTCGGATTCTACGTACAGAAGGGCCTGTTCGAGGAATACCGCCGCTTCCAGTTCGAGGGGCCGAAGCCGGGCCACGAGATGGCCGACTTCGACACCTATCACAATACCCGCGGCCTGCGCTGGCCGGTGATCGACGGCAAGGAGACCTTGTGGCGTTTCCGCGAGGGCTACGATCCGCACGTGCCCGAAGGCGCCGGCGTCAAGTTCTACGGCAAGCCCGACGGCAAGGCGCGCATCATCTTCGCCCCCTTCGAGCCGGCGGCGGAAGCGCCCGATGCGGAATACGACCTCTGGCTCTCGACGGGCCGTGTGCTGGAGCATTGGCATTCCGGCTCCATGACCCGGCGCGTGCCCGAGCTCTACCGCGCCTTCCCCAATGCGGTGCTCTATATGCACGGCGACGACGCCGCGGAACGTGGCTTGCGCCGGGGCCAGGAGGTCATGGTGCAAACCCGGCGCGGCGAGGTTGCCACACGGCTCGAGACCCGCGGCCGCAACAAGCCGCCCCGTGGCCTCGTCTTCATGCCCTGGTTCGACGAGAGCCAGCTCACCAACAAGCTCACCCTCGACGCCACCGACCCGTTGTCGAAAGAGACCGACTTCAAGAAGTGCGCGTGCCGGGTGGTGAGAGCCTAAAGCCTGAGGACGGCGGCGCGCCGGAGCTATCATGACTACGGGCCATATGCGAGCAGGGGGCGAGCCCATCGACCGCCGGCGGTTCCTCGCCCGCGGCATGCGCGGCGCTGCCGGGGCCGGGCTGATGACCCTGGCGCTCGGTCGCCTCGCGGGCGATGCCCGCTCGCACGCGCCAAGCGCGCTGCGGCCACCCGGCGCAAGAGCGGAGGCCGACTTCCTTGGCGCCTGCGTGCGCTGCGGCCTTTGTGTGCGGGCCTGTCCCTACCCCACGCTCGACCTCGCCGACCGTGACGACGAGATCGCCGATGGCACGCCCTTCTTCGTCGCCCGCAAGGCGCCCTGCGAGATGTGCGAGGATATCCCCTGCGTCGCCGCCTGCCCCACCGGCGCGCTCGACCCGGCTCTCGACGATATCGACGATTCCCGCATGGGCCTGGCGGTGCTGATCGACCAGGAGACCTGCCTCAACTTCCTCGGCCTGCGTTGCGAGGTCTGCTATCGCGTCTGCCCCGCGATCGACAGCGCCATCAGCCTCGAAGCGCGGCCCAATCCGCGCACCGGCCAACACGCCATGCTGCTGCCGACGGTGCACTCGGACGGCTGCACCGGCTGCGGCAAGTGCGAATACGCCTGCGTGCTGGAAAGCTCTGCCATCCGCGTCCTCCCCGTGGCGCTCGCCAAAGGCCGTGGCGGCGAACACTACCGCCTCGGCTGGGAGGAGAAGACCGTCCTGCCGGGCATCACGGACCTGCCCGACCGCCTGCCGGAGGCCACCCAATGAGCGCCCGCTGGCTGATAACGCGCCGCGCCAGCCAGGCCACGGTGCTGGGGCTGTTCCTGGCCGGACCGCTGGCGGGGATCTGGGTCGTCGAGGGCAATCTCTCGTCATCGCTGGTGCTCGGTGCTGTGCCCCTGAGCGATCCCTTCGTGCTGCTGCAATCGATTTTCGCCGGCCATGTGGCAGAGGCCAGCGCGCTGATCGGCGCCGCCATCATCGTCGCCTTCTACGCCCTGCTTGGCGGCCGCGCCTATTGTTCTTTCGTCTGCCCCGTGAACCTGGTCACCGATGCCGCCGCCTGGCTCGCCCGACGCCTTGACATCCGGCCGGGCTGGCAGCCGGCGCGCGAGACCCGCCTCTGGCTGCTGGCCGGCGCGCTGGCCGCCGCCGCGGCAACCGGTAGCCTGGCCTATGAGCTGATCAACCCGGTCTCGACATTGCAGCGCAGCCTGATCTTCGGACTGGCCGGCGGCTGGCTGGTGGTGAGCGCGGTGTTTCTGCTCGACCTTCTGGTGGGGCGGCGGCTGTGGTGCGGTCACCTCTGCCCGCACGGTGCGCTTTACGGCCTCATGGGGTCGGCCAGTCTGGTGCGTGTCTCCGCCGCCCACCGTGAGGCCTGCAACGATTGCATGGACTGCTTCGACGTCTGCCCCGAGCCGCATGTCATCGGACCGGCATTGCGCGGTGCCCGCCAGGGCACGGGTCCGCTCATCCTGTCGCGCGATTGCACCAATTGCGGCCGCTGCATCGACGTTTGCGACAAGCGCGTCTTCGCCTTCGATTTTCGCTTCAACAACGCTACGGAGCCGGCCCCCGCCGGCGCGCCCATGGGAGAAACACGATGAAACCAACCGTTTCGGCCATCATTGCGGTGGCATTGCTCCTCGGCATCGTCGCGATGCCCGTTGCGGTCACGGCCCAGGACGCCGGGCTGACCTCCTTGCGGGGCAGCGCGCTGATCGATGAGTCCGCCGGCGCCGATGAGATCCGCTCGCCGGATGTCAACCAGCGCTTCCCGCGGGCCTATCGCCAGCAGCCGCCACTGGTGCCGCACCGCACCGAGCAGTATCAGATCGACCTCAAGGTCAATCGTTGCATGCGCTGCCACGACTGGCCCTACAACGTCGAGGAAGGCGCGCCCAAGGTCAGCGAGACCCATTACGTGGACCGCGACGGCAATGCCCTCGACACCGTCTCGCCCAGCCGCTGGTTCTGCACCCAATGCCATGTCTCGCAGTTGCGGGCCAGCCCGCTGGTTTCCAACACCTTCCGCTCCGCCATCGAGGTCGAGTAACCGCAACCGAACAGCCCGCAAGGGGATAAGGCCATGTCAGAAGACACCCCCGTCACGCAAAAAAGATCCCTGTTGCGCCGTATGTTTGGATCACTCGGCCGGCCCAGTCTGCGCTATGCCCTCGGCACCTTGCTGGCCGGCGGCTTCGCGCTCGGCATCCTCTTCTGGGGTAGTTTCAACTGGGCGATGGAGCTGACCAATACGGAGACGTTCTGTATCGGCTGCCACGAGATGGAGCAGAATGTCTATCGCGAGTATCAGCGCACCATCCACTATTCGAACCGCACCGGCGTGCGCGCCACCTGCCCCGACTGCCATGTGCCCAAGACCTGGATCCATAAGGTCGCGCGCAAGATCCAGGCGACCAACGAGCTCTACCACCACTTCCTGGGCACGATCTCGACGCGCGAGCAGTACGAGGCCAAACGCCTGCAGCTGGCACAGAACGTATGGGGCGTGATGGAGCGCACCGACTCGCGCGAATGCCGCAACTGCCACGACTTCGATTCCATGGACTTCTCGGTGCAGCAAAAGCGCTCGCGCGACCGCCACCAGGCGGCGCTGGACGAGGGCAAGACCTGCATCAACTGCCACAAGGGCATCGCCCACGAACTCCCCGAAGGCGCCTTCGAGGGTGACGGCGCGAACAACGACGGGGCCGGCGGGTAGGCCTCAGGAAGCCGTGAACGAGGCCAGGGCGTCGCGGTCGATCTCGATGCCCAGGCCCGGGCCGGTGGGAATGGCGACGATGCCGTTTTCGTGCTCGATCGGCCGGGTCATGATGGCCTGGCGTGCGGGATGCTCTGAGCGGTCGAATTCCAGCATCGGCTCCCACGGCCTGTTGCTCGGCGGGTTGTGAGGCAGCACGGCCAGCAGCTGCAAGGCCGCCGCCAGGCCGATGCCCGTTCCCCAGACATGCGGGATCATGCGCACGCCGAAGGCATTGGCCATGTCGGCGATCTTCTTGCACTCGCTCAGGCCGCCGGCGGCACAGGTGTCGGGCTGCAGATAATCCATGGCGCCTGAGGTGAGGATGTCGCGAAAGCCGAAGCGCGTGTAGTCGGTCTCGCCGCCCGCCATGGGGATCGACGTCGCGGCCTTGACGGCGCGATAGCCGGCCAGGTCTTCCGGCGGCACCGGCTCCTCGAACCAGCCGATATCCAGATGCTCGACCTTCTTCGCCAGGCGAATGGCATCGATGACATCGTAGCCGTGATTGGCATCGAGCATCAGGCCCATGTCGGGGCCGATGGTCCGGCGGGCCATGTCTACGAGGGCGGCATCTTCCTCCACGTCGAAGCCGATCTTCAGCTTGACGGCAAAGAAGCCCGCCGCCTTGTAGCCGGCGATCTCCTCCTTGATGTACGCGAAGGGATCGCCATGGCGCTTGCGGTAGGTGCCGGTGGCATAGGCCTTGACCTCGCTGCGCAGGGGACCGCCCATGAGCCGATGGATCGGCGCTTCGAAATGCTTGCCCTTGATGTCCCAAAGCGCGATGTCGATACCGCTGATGGCGCAGATCGGCACGCCCTTCTGACCCTGGTCGCGAAAGGAGGCGTAGAGATCCTGCCAGATCCTATCCGTCGCCAAGGGGTCCGCGCCGATAACCCAAGGCTTGTATGCCTCGATCATGGCCGCAGCCGGGCGGGCCGGGCCGAAACATTCGCCCCAGCCGACCAGGCCCGTATCGGTGACCACTTCCACGACGCAGGAGACCCGCGTCGCGGCCTCGCCGACGGCCCATTGAAAAGGCTCCGACAACGGCGCCTCGAGAACATGCGTTTTGACGTCGCTGATCTTCATTCTCATCCTCGCAAAATGATCGCTTCAAGCCGCCGGATAGCTCTTGTTCCGATCGGAGAAGGGCCTCGGTCCTCGGAGACACCAAAATTGCGCCTGCTCTGCGCGGCCTCTCTAACTGCCATCCTCTTCGGCGCCTTGCGCTTTTTGCAAATGCCCAAATCGCCGACCGCAGATTACATGCGATGGGGTCGGTATACGATGCCGTTGGCGACTTGGGTTTCGCGCACGAAGCGAATGATGCTGCCCATGTCGGCCCGGCTGACCTTAGGTTGGGGCGGCATGTTGCCGTAGGACCAGTGATGCTGGCGCACGCCGTTGGTAGCGGCGCGATAGAACGCACGGTCGTCATGATGGCCGGGATTGTAGGTGTCGTGTATCAACGGCGGGCCACCATCGCCGCCCGAGGCATTCTCGCCATGGCATTCGGCGCAGGACTCCGCGAACAGCGCCTGGCCTTGCTGGGCGTCGGCCGAGAGTGCCGGCACCGTGACGCCCACTGTGCCATCGAACGTGCCGTATAGCGTCAGAGCTACGACAGCGACGCCGACAGCCCCGACGAGCACCCATTGCAACGTGTAGGACAACGGCGAGGCCTGCCGCGGCGCCGGCCGGTTTTGCCGCTGCTTCTTCTTCCGCTTCGCCATTTCGCTCCGCCTCTGTCTTTGCAGTCCAATATACCGTCGCGACCCGACTGGCGTCATATCCAAAGGGCGATAATCCGCCTCACGAATATTTAGCCGATTTCGTATCCCTGAAACGCCTCGCATTTTGGAGCGGCACGAGGATGGCCGGTATCTGTGAGGGGTGATAGCATCGAGGCGCGACGCCAAAGGCATGGTGGACGGGCTAGTGGTCCAAATCTGGCATATGATACCCATAGGACGGTCGTCCGCGCCCACCGGTTAGGCGCGCGGTGCGCCGCGATGCGGGTCCATCGCAAGGACCGCGCAACGACGCCGGTGGGCGTGGACGACCGCCCAAAGGTCGCCTCTGACGCTGCCTCGCGTCGTCAGGCACGTTTGCCGATGGGCCGGCATCGCCAGCACGCACCTTTCTAGCGAAGCGACGACAGAGGCGATCCTATGGGTGCCATATGTCAGATTTGGACGACTAGAGCATGATTCGGCTGGCATTCCGTCAAATGGGTCATTGGCCGGCACGTACCACGATGACGGTGCTGGCGATGGCAGGTGTCGTCACCGTGCTGCTGGTGCTGGATGGCTTTCGGCTCGGCGTCTACAGCCAATTGCGCGCCGGCGTGCTTGATCGCGGCGGCGACCTCATCGTCACCCAGGCCGGTGTCGCGAACATGATCGCGGTTCGCTCGGTCCTGCCCCAGCTCACGCGTCTCGCCGTCGAAGACATCGAGGGCGTAAAGGAAGCCCATCCACTGACCGGCTTGCCGATCATCTACGACCAGGATGGCCGCAAGACACCGATCTTTCTTTTCGTCCATGACACGCTCGGCGGCCCGCCGCAAATCGATGTCGGGAGGCCGGCCACCGAGCCGCGGCAAATCGTCCTCGACAGCTCCCTGGCACACAAATACGGCCTGGCGCCCGGGGACGATATCGTCATATCCGACTTCCGCTTCAGAATTGCCGGGTTCGCCCGCAACAGCTCGGCCTTGTTCACGGCCTTCGGCTTCGTCAGCTATGACGGGCTGCTCGATTTCTATTTGGAATCCGACATGGTGGCCGACATCACCACCTTCCCGCTGCTCAGTTTCCTGCTGGTCGAGATCGATGCCGATGCGCATGCCGGCGTGATCTCCGATCGCATCGAGGCAGCACTGCCCGTGGCCGACGTCTTTCTGCCGGAGGATTTGGCCCAAAGGGACGTCGAACTCGGCGAAAGCTTCGTCGGGCCTGTGCTCGGCGTTCTCCTGCTGCTGACCTACGTGGTCGGTATTCTGGTTGTCGGCTTGTTCATGTATTCGACCATCGATGCCAGGCGACGCCCTCTCGGGGTGCTGCGGGCGCTCGGGTTTCCACCCCGCGCGCTGGCACTTTCGATTGTCATCGAGGTGATGCTCATGACGTTGGTCGCGGTTCCCATCGGCATGGCCCTGGCGTGGGCCGTCGCCGAGGCGATCTCCGCCTTGGCACCGCTCTATCTGACATTGCCGCTGGAGGCGTCCTTGGTGTTGCGCACCGCGCTTGGCAGTTTGGCCTTCGGCCTCATTGGGGCGGCAATACCGTTGCGTGCGGTCGCCCGCCTCGACCCGGCCGTCGCCTTCCGGAGCTGATGATGCTGCATTGGCTGCTCAGGACCCTTGTCGGCCGACTGCCACAGCTTCTGACGAGCGCCGGCGGAGTAGCCTTCGCTCTTCTCCTGGTGCTGCTGTTCGAGGCGGTATTTGCCGGCGAGTCCGACCAGATCGTCGCCTACCCCGACAATGTGGCCGCGGATGTCTGGGTCATGCAGCGTGGCGTTTCCAACATGCATATGGCGATCTCGCTGGTAAAGGATTGGAAGATTGCCGCCGTCGCCAAGATCGAAGGCGTGACCGCAGTAACCCCCATCCTCTACATGAACACGGTCGTCATCGCTGGCGACCGAGAGTGGTTCTCCTTCGTCGTCGGACTGCCGCCGGACGGCGCGCGCGCCGGACCCTGGGCCATATCGCATGGCGCGTCGCACCCTGGATCCGGCGAAACTGTCGTGCCGGCCCTGCTCGCGGAGATGAGCGGGATCGGGTTGCAAGACGAGATCACCATTGCCGACAAGACTTTCGCAGTGGTCGGGCTCTCGGACGGTACCTACTCGATGGCCAACTCGGTCATTTTCGTCACCGAGCGCGACCTCGCCGATATCCTTTCGTCTTCCGATCTGATCAGCTATTTGCTGGTCGACGTCGCCGACAGTGCCGAACCGGAGGCCGTGGCCGAGCGCATCCGCAGGCAGGTCCCGGATGTCAGCGTGCTCCTGGCCGCTGACTTCGTGGCCAACGACTATGCCGTGGCAATGCAAATGGGACTTGAGATGATCAGCCTCATGACCGTGATCGGCGGCGCGCTGGTGCTGGTGGTCGTCGCCTTCAGCGTTTACGGGCAGATCAGCAGGCAGAGCCGCGAACTCGCCATCGCTCGCGCCATCGGCGTGCGGCCGTTGCCGCTGATAGCGGCAGCGTTGATGATGGCCCTGTTCATCGGCGCCATCGGCGTCCTGCTCGCCATACTGCTGGCATGCCTTACCGTCCCGCTGACCGCGGCGTTGGTGCCGCAATTGACGCTGCATATCACATTGGCGTCGCTGATCCGGGTCGGGCTTGTGGTGCTGGTCGCAGCGGTGATCGCAGCGCTGTTGTCGATACGCCGCCTTCTCAAGATAGACCCTATTATCGCCTTGAAGGGCTGATGGATATGGCTGATACGCCGATCATGATAGCCGATCACTTGACCAAGACGTTTGGCACCGGACATTCAGCGGTCCACGCGGTGGATAATGTCTCGCTCACCGCGTCGCGCGGCGAGATGATGCTGGTCATGGGGCCTTCGGGGTCCGGCAAGACCACATTGCTTTCGATGATAGGTGGCCTCTTACGGCCGGATGAAGGACAAGTCCAGATCGACGGCGTCGATGTCTTCAGCCGCGGCGAGCGCGAGATCGCGAAATTGCGTGCCTTGAAGGTCGGGTTCATCTTTCAGAGCTTCAATCTTATGGAGGCGCTGAGCGTAGAGGAGAACATCCTGTTGCCCGCGCATCTTGCGCCTGGCGGCGTGCGGGCGGCAGCGCCACGGGCAAATGCGCTCATGGAGCGCCTGGGCCTCGGCGACAGACGCAACGCCAAGCCTGCGACATTGTCCGGCGGCGAGAAGCAGCGAGTGGCGATTGCCCGTGCACTGATCAACCGACCGCCACTGATCCTGGCCGACGAGCCGACCGGGAACTTGGATTCGCATGCCGGCCAAGACGTCATGATGACCCTCTACGATATCTCTCGCGACGACGGCTGTACGGTCATGCTGGTCGCTCATGATCCGCGCGTGGAGGATGTCGCCGATCGCCTGCTATGGCTGGAGGACGGCGCGCTGCGCGACCGCAAGGCCGAGACGCATTCCTGGCTCAAGGATCCCGTTTGCGGCATGCGGGTCGACGCTTGGACCGCCACGCTTTTCAGCGAGCATGAAGGCGAACGGCACGTATTCTGCTCCCGACGCTGTCTGGAGAGGTTCGAGCAAGAGCCGGCCGCCTACCCCGCAGATCACGGGGGTCCTGTACAAGAAAATCTGCAAGTGTTTCGCGACGACACTTTTGATGACTCGAAATAATGTCTGCAAGCCGACAAAAAAACTGCCGCCCCCTGGTCGGGAGCGGCAGCGTTTGTGAGCGGTCTCTTAGTACTTGTAGGCGAATGTGATCCAGAGCCTGTCGATGTCGGCACCGAAGCTGTCGCTGGAGTAGTTGGCGTATTTGAGCGCCACGGTGAAGCGCTTGTAGAGCTTCATCGCCACCAGGAAGTCGATCTCGGAACCGTAATCCGCGCTTGTGTCCTCGGCATCGAAGTGGTGATAGACGGCGAGCGCCTTGAGACTGTCAATCGCCTCCACGCCTCCCATGTCGAAGGCATAGCCCAGGCTGGCGTAATAATCGTTGATGCCGGTGTTGGGCGTGGTCAGGAACAGGTCGGCCCAGCCCTGGAACTTGTGCAGGGTGGCATAGGGCATCTGAAAGCCGTCGCTGCCGTCGCCGCCGAGCGACTCGAAGCCGACCTTGGCGGTGAAGCCGGAATAGGCGATGCCGGGCTCGAGATGAATGTACGGCAGGCCGATACTGTTCGGGTTGTTGGCGTAGTCGCTCTGATGGGCGAACTCGGCCGTGTAGAGCAGCTTGACCGGGTCCAGCTGATAGGCACCGCTGAGGCGCACGCCGAAAGTCCTGGTCGAGCGCAGCGCCGCGTCGTTGTCGAGATCGAGCAGGTAGGCATAGCCGGTGATCTTGCCGATCGAGAAGCCGCCATAGCTAACGTTGAACAAGTGGCTGCTCGTGTCCCAATCGCCGGCCGCCGAATCACCGCCGAAAATCCGCTGAATGCCCCAGACGTAGCTGTACTGCGCCTTCAGGTCTTCCAGCGAGGAATTGATGATGGTGGCGGAGTCGAAGCTCTGCTCGTTCTGCCGAAAGGCAACGCTACCGACGAAACGCTGATTGTCGAGGTTGATGACCCTGCGCCCGACATGGATCTTGGTATCGGGGATACCGCCATAGCTCAGATAGGCCTGATTGAAATCGGTGTCTTCAGGATCGGCGACAACCGGATAGGTTCCCTGCCCATTCGTCGTGCTGTTGAATTTTCCGCTGCCAATCGTCGAGCTGTTCTCGAACTGGACAAGCGCGCTGAAATCATAGAACGGCGCGGTCTGGAAGCCGATCTTGGTGCGAACCGTATGCGCCCTGGCATCCCTGGCCCTGGTTGCTTGATCGACATGTTCGAAGCGATAGCGAACGTCGAGCATCGGCTTACCGTTCAAGATCGCATCGCTCAAGGCTTCCTCGGCGCGCGTGAGAGTCGGCGAACTGACGGCGATTGCCGCCAAGAGTGCCAGAGACGTTGAAGCAACAGCTATTTTCATGGCGAGAACCTCGCGCGTCGGAGATTGGTCAGCGGTACTCGAAGGCCCAACTAGGCTTCCTGCCGTGGACGTCGGCAGCTGGCTCGAATGGATACGATCACCGCGCGAAACGCCTTGACCGATATCAAGAAAATTTCCGTGAGGACACCCACAGGAAGCATATTTCCTGCCACTATGGCGCCATTGCAACTGAGCGCGTCAGGCGGGCCGAAAACGCCCGAGGCATTGAGAGACAATGACGCTGCCGATCCGCCAAAAGCCGGCCGGCATTCTTGCTTCGCGCAACATGGCTGACGCGGTTGTTGCTGCAAAGATAAATACCTGTCATAAGATATTCACACACAATATGATACTTAGCGCCGACAGGGTCTCATGGGATATCAAGGCATCTAATGTCTCAACGGTATTTCGACAAACCGCCGAAGATCGTCACGGATCGGGCCTGCGCCAAAGGTGTGTTGCTTTCCCGTAACGACAAGGTGCTTTTGTTGCGGAAGCCGAACGGTGCCTGGGACCTGCCGGGGGGGAAGCTGCGTGCCGGAGAAAGCTGGCTCGAGGGCCTGAGCCGTGAAGTCCGCGAGGAATCCGGCTTGGAGCTCGACCGTCCGGGCTGGATCACCGGCTGGCTGGATAGCAGCGACAAGGCCGCACCCATGCTCAAGGGCATCTTCGTCTCGCGGCTCGACTGCAGCGCCAAGAAGGCGCGCATATCCATCAGCAAGGAACATGTCGACGGCGCCTTCTTTTCCACAAAGAAGATCGACGGCCTGGGCCTGGCAGCGGAATATGCCAAGGCAATAAGCTGGGCGTTCGAGAAAGTCGGCGCCTGACACCGACACGCAATGATCGAGATCGAGCGAAAATTCCTGATTAGGAGCCGTGACTGGGGCGAGCCCATATCCTCACGGCGGATCGAGCAAGGCTACGTCTTCATTGCCAAGGATCGCAGCATGCGCGTCAGGCGCTCGGGCGAATCCTATTCCATGGCCCTCAAAGTCGGCACCGGCAGCATGACCCGGCACGAAGTCGAGTTCCCCATCGAAGCGGCCAAGGGCCAGCGCATGCTCGACCTGTTATGCGTCGAGACGCCGATCCAGAAGACCCGCCATGTCATTGCTTTTGCCGGCAAGGATTGGGAGGTCGATGTCTTCGACGGCGCCAATGCGGGTCTTGTCGTGGCGGAGGTGGAATTGTCGTCTGAGGACGAGCAATTCGCCCTGCCCCCCTGGCTTGGCCCGGAAGTGACGGGCGATGCGCGCTTCTTCAACGCGGCGCTGTCGCAAGCTCCCTTTGGCGATTGGGGGCTGAGCTACGATGCGCTGCTGGCGGAGAAAACTCCGGGCTAAAGCAGCGCATCGACCTCGTCCCACAAGGCGCGATAGGCTTGCGAGGCGGCGCTGCGCGGCGCGAAATCGACCACGGGCCGGCGCTCCACGCCCATGCGCTCGACGGGGCTGGCATAGGGAATGTGGGCGCACAAATGCCGCTTGCGCTCGGTCGCGAACTCCGCCACGAAATCGCGATGCATCGACTTTCGCCTGTCGACCATCGAGAAGAAGGTCCGCACCTTCAGATCGCGCATGCGGGCCTTTTTCAGGAAGACCCGAATCTGATCGAGCGTTCTGACCGACAGGGTGGTCGGCAGCAACGGCACCAGCAACAGGTCGCTGGCGCGGAAGATCTGCTCCGACAGGTCGGAGATGCTGGGCGGGCAATCGAAGACGACAAGGTCGTATTCCTTGCGCAGGGGCTTTAGCAGGCTGCGCATCCGCGACTGCTTCTCGCCCGCGAAGCGCCGGTCGAGGTCGCGGTATGAGAAATCCGCCGGCAGCAGGTCGAGATTGACGAAATCGGTGCCCTTGATCAAAGCGTCGAGATCGCTCTTGCCGCGCACGATCTTCTTGCCGCCGCCCTTCACTTTCGGCTTGATGCGAAAGTAGAAGCTGGTCGCCGCCTGGGGATCGAGGTCCCAAATCAGGGTACGACGGCCCTCCGCCGCCGCCAAATAGGCCAGATTGACCGCCGCCGCGGTTTTGCCCACGCCGCCCTTCATATTGTAGATGCCGATCACGCGCATGCGCGACACCCCTCAGGTTTTGAATAGTCGAGCAAAGGATTTGCGGATCGAGCGTCGCGAAAACGCCTCGAAATGGGCATCGAAATCGCGCCGCGCCCCGGCCTGGCGCTGGAGGATCGAATCGGCCACCATGCCCATCGCCATTTGCGTCTCCACCGGCGCCACGCCAGCTGCCGCCATTTCGCGCCCGAAGGCGAGAATGGCCTGCGACTGCACTTCGGTATCCTGAAATTCCCCCAGAACATTCTGGAATGTCTTCAATGACTTGACCAACTTTGCCAGGGGTTTTTGTGGGTAGAGGCTCTGGAAGAACTCCAACAGATAGCGCAGCTTCTTGCAGGTGATGCGAAGCTCGTGCAGGGCCTCGGCGGGTGAGTCCGCGTCTATGGCAGTGCCCTCCTTCATGACCAGGCGATAGACCTTCCAGATGCGCCTGTCGGCAAGCTGCTTTATCGGCAGTTCGGCAAGCTCCGCCATCTCGCTATCGGCGCTGAGATAGGCCCGCCATTCGTCGCGAATGCGCCGATAGCGCTTGCCGCGCAGCATGGCGGCAACCTTCTTGACCTCCGAGCGCGACTGGTCCGCGAGATAGTCATGGAAGGGCTGCAGGTGCCTTTCATAGGCCGCCGGCAGGGTCGCGCGCAGCTTGGGATAATCAAGCAGATAGACATCGATATCGCGCATATGGTTGGTTTGCTGACCGATCCAGCGGAAGTCGGCTTTCGCCTTTTCGATCACCGCATCGGGCAGCACGCGTCTGTCGACCTGCCCCAGCGCCGATCGGGTGCGGCGCACCGCGACGCGGAAATCATGCAGATATTCGGGATCGATGGCGCCGGCACTGCCCTTCTCGTTCAGCGCCATGATCTCCAGCAGGGTCAAATGAATGTGGCGGGCCGCCGCGCCTGCCGACATCTCCGGCTCCAGCGCCAGGCGCAGCTTCGAGCTGTAGTCGCCGGCCGTCACGCCGATCGCGGCCAGGCCCTCGACATATAACGGCGCCGCCTCGGAAAGGGCGGAGAACTCGCGATCCAGCCGCCGCCGCGCCTTGGCTTCGACCTTGTCATAACCGCGCACCGCTGCCACCGTCAGGCGCGTGCCCAGCGGTACGGCGCGCGCCTTGCCGGGCTGGCGCGCCTTGACCCGCTCCAGCGCCAGGCGCAGCACCGCCTTGCCTTCCTTGTCGCGGAGCGTCAGCGGTGTCTGCTTCGAGACCAGGGTGACCCGCGCCAGCAGGCGCCTGACGTCGATGATATCGGCCATCAGATCGCGCAGGCGTCCGGGCGGAAAGTCGAAGGCGAAGCCACTCGGCAGCTCGCCGCGAAACTTGGCGATAGCCTCGCCGCGCTTGTGGTCGTGCAGAGACAGGCCGGGCCCCTGGCGGCATAGCGACATGCCGGCGCCGAACAGCCGCCAGTCGAAAGTGTCGAAATAGTCGGATTCGATCGCCTTGGCCGGCCCGGTCTCGACCGTGCCCAAGGCGGACAGGCAACCGGCGACGCGGGACGGAGATTCGTCATCCGCTAGCCTGTAGCGGGCATATGTCCGCGTCGTCATCTGGCCTGGCCGTACCCTCTCATGCCGCTTACGCGGTCTTGGGTGGCGCACCCGATAGGATTCGAACCTATGACCTCTGCCTTCGGAGGGCAGCGCTCTATCCAGCTGAGCTACGGGTGCCCCGCACTCTCGTCATAGCGCGTAAGCGGCCGGCGGACAAGACGGGAGGCCGCTGGGCCGGGGCGAAATTCGATGGGAGGCGATGAAACCGAGCCGGGTATGCGCCTAGACAAAGGTTAACAGCCCGTTGACGAAGTCTGCTCTGGACGCGTGTCGCTGTGTCTGATTC
>CAYPAX010000060.1:0-28591 GCA_964408735.1 uncultured Rhodospirillaceae bacterium
TCATCGTCTGGGAGTGAGAATCAGCAAAGCCACTTAATCAACGGGCTGCTAGGGAAGATAGGTCGATAGCCGGGCGCGCCCAGTTGAGGCGGCCGCGAGGCTCCGGCTCCGGCCTTCGGAATCCATTGCGGTGCGTGCTTTTTGCCCGAAGTCCACCAATATTGTTTTGGGCGATCGAACAGTAGCGAGGGGGGCGAACCCGGTCGTGCCCCAGGGGAAGTCGATGATTCTCAGCGAAAAGAACAGGTTAGACGACCGTGGCAAGGAGCTGGAGATTGCGGAAGCCATCTTCCGGGTGGCGCTCGACCCGATCATCGTGATCCGTGCCGACGGCAGCATCGAGCGCTTCAACGCGGCGGCGGAACGGGTTTTCGGCTATGCCGCGGCAGAGATCGTCGGGCGCAACATCTCCGCCCTGGTTCCGCAACCCCACAAGCAGAAGCACGACGCCTACATCGCCGACTATCTCGATGGCGGGAAGGCCCGCGTTGTCGGCACCGGCCGGGAGGTCGAGGCCGAGCGCCGGGACGGCTCGCTGTTCCATGCCCATCTGGCGATCACCGAGATCCGCGTCGGCGGCGAGGTTCTGTTCGTCGGCACGGTCAGGGACCGCAGCAAGCAGCGCGAGCAGCAAGACACCATGATGCGCTACGTACAGGATCTGGAGACTGCCAAGTCGGCAACCGAGAAGGAAGCGGTCAAGGTTGTCGAGATGGCCGAGGAGCTGGCCGCCGACAAGGCGGTTCTGAAAAGTCAGGAACAGCAGCTGCGCAAGAACGAGAGCGAACTGCAACGCCATATCCAGGACCTCGAAATGACCCGCGCCAGTGTCGAGAAGCAGGCCGCCGAAATGGTTCACCTGGCCGAGGACCTGCATCACGAAAAGGCCTTGGTCGAAGAGAGCAAGCGCATCATCGAGCATCAGGCCAATCACGATGCCCTGACCGACCTGGGCAACCGGATGCTGCTCAACACGGTGCTGCCCGAGATGCTGGAAAGTGCGGCCGGCGAAGAGGCGAAGGTCGGCTTCATCTACATCGACCTCGACAACTTCAAGCCGGTCAACGACCGCCTGGGCCATGACGCGGGCGACAAGTTGCTCTGCGATGTCGCCGACGCGCTCCGCCACAACACCAGGGACGGTGACGAGGCGATCCGCCTCGGCGGCGACGAGTTCGCTGTGCTGACCCGGCTGCCCGCCGGACGGCCCAAGGCCGAGCTGCAAGCGTTGGCGGAGCGCATCCTGGCGGCCCTGACCAAGCCCGTGCAAGGCCCCGATTTCGTCATCGAGACAGGCGCCAGCATCGGCCTCGCGCTCTACCCCGACGATGCGACAGCCATGGACACCCTGCTCGCCGCCGCCGACAGCGCCATGTACGAGGCCAAGCGCGCCGGCAAGGGCCGGATTGCTTGAGGGTGGGTTTCGAAACGCGATCAGCCCGCTCCGGCTGTTCGGTTCAGGTAATCCGCGAACATCGGCACGGTGAAATCGATGTCGCCACGGGCGGGGCTCTCGATCATGCCTTTGCGGATGATCTTGGCGCGACGCGGCCCCTTGCCGAGGCGGACTGCGCAAGGGCATCTAAGCGAAATATAACCGAGTATATGCGGACGGACGTATACTCCGATAACTTTTGTATATACGCGATCCGCAGCCCCTAGCCGCCACTCCCGCCTTCGTGCCCCTGCAGGTCATAGAGTCGCGCATAGAGCCCGCCCTGCGCATACAGTTCATCGTGCCTGCCCTGCTCCACCAGCCGGCCCTGGTCGATGACGCAGATGACGTCCGCGTCCCGTATCGTTGACAGGCGATGGGCGACGACCACCGTGGTGCGGCCCTGTTGCAGGCGCTCCAGCGCGTCCTGCACCTGGCGTTCGGATTCGACGTCGAGGGAGGCGGTGGCTTCGTCGAGCAGCAGGATGGGCGCGTCCTTGAGCATGGCGCGGGCGATGGCGACGCGTTGGCGCTGGCCGCCGGAAAGTTTGACGCCGTGCTCGCCGACCACGGTGTCATACCCTGCGGGTAGGGCCGCAATGAACTCGTGCGCGGCCGCGGCCCGCGCGGCGGCCTCGATGGCCGCGTCGTCGGCCTCGCCGCTGACGCCGTAGGCGATGTTGGCGCGGATGGTGTCGTTGAACAGCGTGATCTCCTGGCTGACCAGGGCGATGGCGCCGCGCAGGCTGGCCAGGGTGACGATGCGCAGATCCTGGCCGTCGATGGTCACCGCACCCCCGTCGACGTCGAAGAAGCGCGCCACGAGGTTGAGCAGCGTCGATTTGCCGGCGCCGGACGGCCCGACCAGGGCCACGGTCTGGCCGCCGGGCACGTCAAGTGCGATGCCGTCGAGCACCGCCGCGTCCTCGCCGTAGGCAAAGCGCACACTGTTGAAACGCACCGCGCCCTCGCCCACCTTGAGCGGCACCGCGTCCTCAGCCTCGACGATATCGGCGCGCTCGTCGAGCACGGCGAAGACGCGCTGCGCGGCGCCCAGGCCTTCCTGCATCACGGTGTTAAGATTGGCGATGCTCTTGAGCGGCCGGTAGGCCAGCAACAATGCCGTGACGAAGGCGAAGAAGGCGCCGGGCTCTTGTTTTCCCGCCACTACCTGGCCGCCGCCATAGAAGATCACCAGCGCAATGGCGACGCCGCCGAGCGCCTCCATGATCGGCGAGGCCAGGGCGCGGGTGCGCGCGCCCTTCATGTAGAGTTTGAAGATGCGCTCGATGATGCTGCGGGCGCGCTCGCTTTCGTAGGCTTCCATGCTATAGGCCTTGACGTGGCGGGCGCCCTGGAAGGTCTCGGAGAGCAGCGAGGAGAAGTCGCCGATTTCGGATTGGGTGTCCACCACCACGCGGCGCATGCGCCGGCCGAGCCTGGCGATCGGCCAGTAGGCGACAGGGAAGACGAAGAAGACGATCAGCGCCAGCTGCCAGTCCTGATAGAACATCAATGCCACCAGGCCGATGACGCTGAGCGCCTCCTTGACCAGGCCTGTCAGCGTCTGCGAGGTCGCCTGGCGCACCAGGTTGGCATCGTTGGTGAGGTTGGCAATCAATCGCCCGGTCGGCGTCTTGTGGAAGAAGGCGAGGTCGAGGCGGATGACATGGGCGAAGACCTGGCGCTGGAGATCTGCGACGATACGCAACCCCACCCAGTTCATCAGCACGGCCTGGCCGAAATTGGCCAGCCCGCCGAACGTCATCACGCCCATCACCGCAAGCGGCACGATGATCAGCATGGTCTCGTCGCGGTCGACGAAAATGCCGCCGACCACGGGCTCCATCAGCCAGGCCAGCGCCGGCTGCGCGGCGGCGGCGACGATCATGCAGGCGATGGCAGCAGCAAGACGCGCACGGTAGGGCAGCAGGTAGCCGCCGGCGAGGCGCCGGATCAGCGGCCCTGTCGGTGCCCGCTCGACGGCGTCGCCCGTCGCGCTCATCGTTGCGCGAGGGCGGCGCGGAGCGCGGGGAAGAGCGCGGCTCCGCCTGCCACCAGGTTGGGATGGCGTACCTCGTCGCGATTGTAGATCAGGGCATTGCCGTCGGCGTCGCTCATCAGGCCGCCCGCTTCCGTTATCAGCAGGTGGCCGGCGGCGATGTCCCAGTCGCTCTTGGGGCGCATGGCAATGGTGCCGTCGATCTGGCCCGCCGCGACCAGGGCCAGCTTGTAGGCGATGGCATCGACCACCTGGATGGAGGCGGTGCCCACGTGATCCGACCACAGGGCGCGGCGCTGCTCGTTGCGGCTGGAGCCGAGGGTGGCCTCGGCAAGGTTCGCTACCTCGGTGCAGCGCGCCGGCTTATCGTTGTGGCGGCAGCCGCCGTCGAGCACGGCGTCATAGAAATCGCCCGTGACGGGATTGAGGATGGCGGCGGCGACCGGCGCGCCCGCCTCGACCAGCGCTGCCGAGATCACCCATTCGTGGTTGCCCTCGATGAAGCCCTTGGTGCCGTCGATGGGGTCGATCACCCAGGTGCGCGGCGCCGCCTGCCGCGTCGCGTGCTCGGCGCTTTCCTCGGACAGCCAGCCATAGTCGGGCCGCGGGCCGCAGAGCGCTTCGCGCAGGCTCGCGTCGACCGCCATGTCGGCATCGGTGACCGGGTCGCCCGGGGACTTCTCGCGGACCTCGAAACCGGCCTCGAAATGGTGCATGGCGACAGGCCCCGCGGCGCGCACGGCGGCACAAAGCAGGGCGTGGTCGTCGGCCAGGTTCTGGCTCACAGGCCGGCCATGGTCATGCCGTCGATGCGCAAGGTCGGTGCGTCGGCGCCGTAGCGGAACACCAGGTCGTCGGCAGGCGTGAGGCGGGGGAAGAGATCGAGCAGGTTGCCGGCGACGGTGAGCTCGCTGACCGGATAGGCAAGCTCGCCGTTCTCGATCCAGAAGCCCGCCGCGCCGCGGCTATAGTCGCCGGTGGTGGCCTGGAAGCTCATGCCCATCATCTCGGTGACGTAAAGCCCGCCGTCGATCTCGCCGATCAGCGCCTCGGGCGTGAGGCTGCCGGGCGATAGGGACAGGTTGCTCGGCGCCGGCGAGGGTGGGCCGGCGGTACCGCGTGCCGCGTGTCCGGTGGTTTGCAAGCCGAGCTGGCGGGCGGAACGGGAATCCATCAGCCATGTGGTCAGGCGGCCGTCGTCGATCAGGGCGCGTTTCTCACCGGCCACGCCTTCGCCGTCGAAAGGCCGCGAGGACAGCCCGCGCGGGCGCAGGGGATCGTCGATAACGCTGATGCCCGGCGCAAAGACCTGTTCGCCGAGCTTCTCCTGCAGGAAGCTGGTGCCGCGGGCGATGGTGTTGCCCGAGATCACCATGGCCAGCAGGCGCAGGAAGCCGCCCGAGACGCGCGGGTCGAAGACCACTGGCACCTGGGCGCTCTTCTGCTTGCGCGGATCGAGCCGCTTGACCGCGCGCTCCGCCGCGCGCCTGCCGATGTCGCCCGGCGCTTCCAGGTCGCTGCGGTGGCGGGTGGAGAGGAATTCGTAATCGCGCTCCATGCCCGTGCCGCTACCGGCTACCACCGAGACCGAGATACCGAATCGTGTGCTGCCATAGGTGCCGGCGAAACCGTTCGAGGCGGCGAGCGCCAAGCGTCCTTTGTACGAACCTGCCTCGGCCCCTTCCGAATTCGTAATGCCATCCACGGCGCGCGCGGCGTCTTCGGCCTCCTCGGCCCAGGCGAGCAGGTCGTCGGAGCTGGGTTCGGCATCGTCAGTAAGGTAGAGATCGGCTGTGGCGGTCGCCAGGCGGTCGGCCTCGGGCAGGCCGCAATGGGGATCCTCGGGCACTGCTCTTGCCATTGCGATGGCGCGCTCGACGGTCTCCGCCAGGGCGCCCGCCCCGAGATCGGTGGTCGAGACCACGGCCTGGCGCTTGCCGATCAACACGCGTAAGCCCAAATCGTTCGCTTCCGAGCGCTCGACGCCCTCGTTGCGGCCCAAGCGCCAGGTCGCGTCCTGGGACGCGGAGCGCACGAACATGGCATCGGCCTCGTCGGCGCCGGCCGTCTTGGCTCGTGCGATAAGGTCGGAGAGAAGATCGAGGTCGTTGCTGTCGGTCATTTTCGCCTGCCGCCGTTGATTCAGCTCTTTATAAGCTGCGGCGGCGCCAATGCCGAGGGCTCAGTCTTGCGCGGGCTCTTCCGCTGGTGGCGGCGCAAACTCGATATCGACGCGGCTTAGCACGTAGCCGCGGTCGGCGAGGAAGTTGAGCATGCCGGCGCGGCCCGGCAAATGGGCGGCGCCGATGGCGATGAAGGTGGGTCCCGCGTCGAGCAAAGGCGCCGCGCGCTCGACCATGCGGGCATTGCGGCGGGCGAGCATGCGTTTCATCAGCTTGTGCACATAACGCCGCTGCTTGCGGTCGCTGGCGGGAAACTGGCCGTTCATGATCGGCGTGACGTCTTCGCCGACATAATAGGCCACCGCCGCCTCGTAGCGCGCGTCGAGCGCCGGCCGCAAGTCTCCCTCGGCTGCGTTCTCGTCGATGAAGCCGATTAACAGCAGGCGCTCGATCTCCGGATCGGTGCTGGCGAACAGGCCCGCCTGTTCCTCCACCTTCTCCAGCGGCAGCACGCGCAGGCCCGCCTCGCGCGCCATGGTCTGCAGCGCAACATCGAGGATCTCATCATCTTCGCCGATGGTGTCAGGCCTGGTATGGCTGCCTGAAATGGTGAGATAGGCCTGCCACGGGGACATGCTCTGGAGCGTTGTCGTCGAAATCACGTCCGCCGGCAGGGCCGCACGCAGGACGGCGAAGCGCTCGCTGCCGATATCGTCCTCGAGATCGGTCATGCGGGGCGCTTGGGCCAGCGCCTGAGTCATTGCCTCCATGAAGGCGCGCGCCTCGGTCGTTCGGTTCATCTCGAGCTCGAAGGCCGCCACTTCGCACGACAACAAGGCCTGCCGCACAGGCTCGATCACTGCCAGGATGCGCGGATCGGCGCTATGGAAGGTGCCGAGGACGTAATTGTCGTGCCGGCCCGGTGTGGTTACCCGCCACAGCAGCCCCTCGTCATAGATATCGACGTCATCGGCAGCGGCGGCCGGGATGCTCAGGGCCAGCGCGACCATTGCCAGCAGGCGGAAACGCGTCCAAAGCCTCATCATCGCAGGCCCTCCACCAGGGTTACGCGATAGCCCTCGGCCTGCAGCAGCGCGATCAGCCCGGCCTCTCCCGGCAAATGCAGGGCACCGACCGCGACGAAGGCGCCGCCGGCCGGCAGGGTGTCTTCGAGGCGCACGGCGAAGCGCCTGTTGCGGTCGTCGATCAGGCGCGTCATCAGGCGCTGATTGAGGCCTTCGTCGCTGCTCGGCAGCTGCTCGCGGGACAAGTCGCGTATGCCGGCAATGTCGCCCGCCAGATAGCGCTCGGTGATGGCCTCGAAATAGGCACCGACATAGGCATCGAGGCCGTCTCCCTCGGCATCGGCGACGATCTGGCGCACCAGCTCCACCATTTCCGCTTCTTCCATGCCGGAAAAGACGGCGATCTGGTCCTCGACCGTCTCCAGCGCGCCGATGGCCATGCCCTGGTCGAGCGCTTTGGCCTCCAGCACTTGGTCGAGAACCTGAACCCGCTCGCCCGTGCTCGCGGTATCCTCAGGCGGTCGTGGCGCCATCAGCAGCAGATACGCGCCCCAGGGCTTGATGCCTTCGAGGATCGCTGCCGGCAGGCCGAACTGCGCCAGGGCCTCGGCGACGGCGGCAAAGGTATCCTCGCCGATGATGGCGGGCAGCTTACGCCCGTCGCCAAGCAGCATGGACTGGAACAAGGCCTGGGCCGCCGCGGCCCCGTCCTTGCCCGTCGTGCGCAGCTCCAGCACCAGCGTCTCGGCTTCGGTCAGCGCCCGTATCACCGCCTTGGGCAGGGCCACGATGCGCGCATCCGGGCTGTGCATGGTGCCGAAGACATAGCTCGCCGCAACCCCGTCGCGCTCCACCTTCCACAACAGCCCCTGGCCGTTAACGACTTCGTCGGCCCGCGCCCCGGCCAGCAACAGGGTGGCGAGCAGCGCGCCGGCAAGCAGGCGGGAAAGCAGTGTCATCGCCATATGGGCTTGCCGCTGCCGGGCAGGCCGTAGTCGGACCAGCGTTCGTTGACGTGTTCGACGATGTCTTCGGCCATGCGCAATTTGCGGCCCCATTCGCGGTCGCTTTCGGGTGCCATCTTGTTGGTGGCGTCGAAGCCCGCCTTGCCGCCCAAACCAGAGACGGGACTGGCGAAATCGAGATAGTCGATGGGTGTGTCCTCGATCAGGGTGATGTCGCGCGCGGGGTCCATGCGGGTCGCCATGGCCCACATCACGTCCTTCCAGTCGCGCGCATCGATATCGTCATCCACCACTATCACCAGTTTTGTATATAGGAATTGTCGCAAGTATGACCACACCGCCATCATGATGCGCTTGGCGTGGCCGGGATAGGCCTTGCGGATCGAGACCACGGCGATGCGGTAGCTGCAGCCTTCCGGCGGCAGCCAGAAATCGACGATCTCGGGGAACTGTTGCTGCAAAAGCGGGATGAAAAGCTCGTTGAGGGCTTCGCCGAGCACGCTGGGCTCGTCCGGCGGCCGGCCCGTGAAGGTCGAGAGGTAGATGGGGTCGCGGCGGCGCGTGATGGCGCTGATGCGAAAGCGCGGGAAGCTCTCGACCGCATTGTAATAGCCGGTGTGATCGCCATAGGGGCCCTCTTCGCCCATGTCGTCCAGCGCGATATGGCCTTCGAGCACGATCTCAGCCTCGGCCGGCACCGCCAGCGGTATGGTGCGGCAGGCCACCAGATCGCTGCGCTTGCCGCGCAGCAGGCCGGCGAACTGGTACTCCGACAGGGTATCGGGCACCGGCGTGACGGCGGCGAGCAGGGTTGCCGGATCGGCGCCGATGACCACCGCCACCGGCAGGGGCTCCCTCTTTTCGGCTTTCCAACGCGCGTGGTGCTGGGCGCCGCCGCGGTGGCGCAGCCAGCGCATCAGGGTACGGTCGCGGCCCTCCACCTGCATGCGGTAGACACCGAGGTTGGGCGCGTCGGCGCGGCCCTCGCCCGGCCCTTGCGTGACCACCACGGGCCAGGTGATAAGCGGCGCTGGCTCGCCCGGCCAACAGGTCTGGATGGGCAGGGCGCCGAGGTCGATATCGTCGCCTTCGAGCACCACCTCGTGCACCGGGCCGTCGCGGATGGTGCGCGGGCGCATGGCCATGGCGGTCTTGACCAGGGGCATCATCTCCATGGCGTCGCGCCAGCCGCCGGGCGGCTCGGGCTGGCGCAGGAAAGCGAGGGTCTCGCCGACGGCGCGCAGCTCGTCGGGCTTGCGCCCCATGCCCGAGGCGACACGCTCGACGGTGCCGAAGAGATTGGCGAGCACGGGCACCCCATAGGGCGAGCCGTCGTCGCGCACGGGCGTTTCGAACAGCACCGCCGGCCCGCCCTCGGCCAGCAGGCGGGTCTGGATCTCGGTCATCTCCAGCTTGGGCGAGACGGGCGCCGCGACCCGGTGCAGCTCGCCGGAGGCTTCGAGATGGCTGATGAAGTCGCGGAGGCTTCGATAGGACATGGCGCCAGCCTATGAGGTTTCGTGATTCCTGTCACATTTGCTCACGTCCAGGCATCGCTTTCGGGCCGCCGAAGCGCTATATCTATGGTGTGCCCAGGCGACAACCGACGAGGTCTACGTGGAACAGTCCGAGAACCTGCAAAAGCCCCTGCACTATACCGTCCGGCCGGGCCAGCGCGGCGATATCGCCGGCATCCAGGAAGTGGCGCGGGCGAGCTGGCACGGCGCCTATCACGAGATCTTCTCCAAGGAGTCGATGGATTCCTTCCTCGCCAGTGCCTATAGCCGCGTCTCCCTGCGCGCCAGCCTGGCCAACCATCGCGCCACTTTCATCGTCGCTGTGCTCGACGGGCGCGTGCTCGGCTTTTGCCAGTTCGGCGACCGCGGCGCCGGGCCGGAGCTGTTCCGCCTCTACATCCATCCCCGGGTCTGGGGCCGTGGCGTCGGCCGGCGGCTATTGAGCCATGCCGAGATGCAGCTCGCGGCCTGTGGCGGGCGGCGCTATTTCGTCACCGTTCACAATCGCAACGAGCGCGCCAAGGGCTTCTATGCCAAGCAGGGCTTCGTCCATGATGCGTCGCGGGATAGCGACGAGGAATGGTACATGGCCAAGCTTCTGGCGGTCGCCGAGGTCTGATTCCAAACCGCTTTTCCGATATTGCGCCGCACAATAGGGCTGGACCGCCGCCACCGGCGCTGCGCATACTGTGGCCGACCGGACCTTGGCCAGCGGAGAAAGCGTGCTCTATCACCTCTATGAAATGCAGCGTGCGGCCCTGGCGCCGGCACGCTTCGCCGCCGATCAGACACGGGCCCTGATCCGCCACCCCCTCAATCCGGTCGCGAACCTGCCTGCGACGCGCGCTCTGGCCGCCGGGCTCGAGCTTTTCGAGCACACCACGCGGCGCTACGGCAAACCCCACTTCGATATCGCGGAGACCGAGATCGACGGCCGCAAGGTCGCGGTCGAAGAGGTCGTGGTGCAGCGCACGGATTTTTGCGAGTTGCGCCATTTCGCGCGCCAGGGCGTGGCCCCCGGCACGCAACCGCGCCTGCTGCTGGTGGCGCCAATGTCCGGCCATTTCGCCACGCTGCTGCGCGGCACGGTGCGCGCCATGGTGCCGGACCACGAGGTCTATATTACCGACTGGATCGATGCCCGCGACGTGCCGCTGTCGCGCGGCACGTTCGACCTCGACGACTATATCGACACCCTGATCGGCTTTTTCGGCCACCTCGGGCCGGGCGCCCATGTCATGGCGGTCTGCCAGCCTTCCGTGCCGGTGCTAGCCGCTGTTTCGCTGATGGCGGCCGACAAGCACGCTTGCGCCCCCGCCTCGATGACCCTGATGGGCGGGCCTATCGATACCCGCGTCAATCCGACCGAGGTCAATACCTATGCCGAGTCGGCGCCGCTGGCGTGGTTCGAGCGCAATGTCGTCGTGCGCGTGCCCTGGCCCAACCGCGGCGCCATGCGCCGGGTCTATCCGGGTTTCTTGCAGCTTGCGGGCTTCATGAGCATGAACCTGGAGCGTCACATGGATGCCCATCACGACATCTTCCGCCACCTGGTCCAGGGCGACGGCGAAAGCGCCCAGGCCAAGCAGGCCTTCTACGAGGAATATCGCGCGGTCATGGATCTGACCGCCGAGTTCTATTTGCAGACCGTGGCGACCGTGTTCCAGGAGCACGCCTTGCCCAAGGGCGAGATGGTCTCGCGCGGGCGCGCCATCGAGCCGGCCGCGATCACCGAAACGGCGCTGATGACCGTCGAGGGCGAGCTCGACGATATCTCGGGTGTCGGCCAGACCCGCGCCGCGCAGACGCTATGCAGCGGCCTGGCGAAAGCACGCAAGCTGCATTACGAGCAGAAGGGCGTCGGCCATTACGGCATCTTCAACGGGCGGCGCTGGCGCGACGAGATCGCCCCAAGGGTGAAAGCTTTTATCGCCGCGCAGACGCGCTGACCGGGGCGTTCTCTATTCCACCTGGTAGATGGCGATGCCGTCCTCGTCGAAGCCGAGGGTGACGAAGGGCTCGGACTTGGGCCCCTCCATGCCGGGGGTGCCGATAGGCATGCCGGGCAGCGCTATGCCGATCAGGTCCGGGCGCTCCTCCAACAGCCGCGCCACGGTCGCGAGCGGCACGTGCCCCTCGATCACATAGCCGTCGATCAGCGCGGTGTGGCAGGATTCGAGGCTCTCGGGCACGCCGAAGTGGCGCTTGACTGCCGCCATGTCGTCGTGGTCTTGCACGGTGACGGCATAGCCCGCCGCCTGCAAATGCGCGGCATAGCCAGCGCAGCAGCCGCAATAGGGATCCTTGTAGACCACGGCCTCGGGCTTGGCCTGGGCGAAGACAATGGATGCCTGGGCGGCAATCGCGACGGCGAATAGCAAAGACAACAGTCTCATGGTCGATGTTCCTTTGGTATCAAGATAGCGGGCTCAGGCGACGCGGACGATACCGGCCATGCCGCCCCAGACGTGGCTGAGTATGTGGCAGTGCAGTAGCCAGTCGCCGGGGTTGTCGGCGACGAAAGCGACCTCGGCCCGCTCTTCGGAACGCAGCAACACCGTGTCCAACCACTCGCGGTGCTCGGTCGGCTCGCCGTCGCGGCTGAGCACGCGAAAACTGTGACCATGCAAGTGAAACGGATGCGGCCACGCGTTGTCGTTGACCAGTGTCAAGACCACGCTTTGGCCTCGCGCCACGCTGACAAGGGGGTCGTTTGGCGCGCTGCCCGCGACGACGCCGTTTACCGCCCAGGCCTTGCCATGACTGACGAGGGTGCGGGCATCCATCTCCTGGCCGTCGAGCACGGCCGAGGCCAACCCGCCCATGGCACCGCCCGTGAAGGTCACACTGTGATGCACCGCCGCCGAGAGGTCGGGCTCCGGCATGGTGTTGGCGGCGAGGTTGATCGGCGTCTCCGGCGGGCGCTCGCGCAATGGGGTATCGCCATAAATCAGGTTGAGCACGCGATACTCGTGGCCCTTGTAGGCGCGGTCGTTGACGGCGAAGCGCTCGCCCGGTGCGCCGCTGGCATCGAGGATGATATCGGCGCGCATGGCGGGGCCGAGCAGCACCACATCCTTGGCAGGCGCGTGGGGAGCGACCGGCTGGCCGTCGAGGGCGACAACCGTCGGCTTATGACCGGCGAATTCGAGCGCCATGATACGCGCATTGGCGACGTTGATGAGGCGCAAGCGGATGCGCTCGCCGCGCTGCATGGGGAAGTCTGCGACGGCTTGCCCGTTGACCGTCGCCACGTTGCCCAGGCGCCCGCCATGGGTCATGTCGTGCACGTCATCGAAGCCGCCGGCGATGGTCGCGTCCTCGGCCAGCCGCCAGTCGTCGAGCACCCAGGTCACATCGCGGTCGACGGCCGGCGGCGCGGGCTCGTCGACGATCAGGGCGCCTGACAAGCCGCGGCCAAGCTGCTCGGCGGTGTTGGTGTGCGGGTGGTACCAATAGGTGCCGGCGTCGGGAACGTCGAATTCGTAAACGAAACTGCCGCCGGGTGGCATCGCCGGCTGCGTCAGGCCGGGCACGCCGTCCATGGCGTTGGGCACGCGCAGACCGTGCCAATGGACCGTGGTCGGCTCATCGAGACGGTTCTCGACGTTTATGCGCAGACGTTCGCCCTGGCGGGCGCGAATCTGAGGTCCGGGCACACTGCCGCCATAGGCCCAGACGGGCGTTGCCGGGCCAACGTCTCCGACCAGCGGCGCGCTGCTCTTGTCGACGGTCAGCGATATGTCGCGGATGCCTTGCGCGGCCGCGATTGGCCAAGGCGCGGCCGTGGCTGCCAGGCCGGCGCCGGCGCCCAGCAACAGGTCGCGGCGTGACGGCCTGGAGAAGTCGAATACATTCATGATTTGGAATCCTTGCCTAATCGGACTGGTCAGGTGTCGGCGCGCGAGCGCGCTCGACTGGGATTGCTCAGACGATATCGGCGGATTCCGGTGGTGCCGGTTCCGGCGTGAGTATGCGGGCACGCCGCGGCGGCACATATCTGGCCTCGGGTGATGCGGCGCGGAGGGCTGCCGGGGCAGCCGGCAACGCAATGAGCCCGGCTGCTGACATGCAGGCGGAGCATGAGGTCTCGTGGTCCGCCGCCTTTTGCTCGGATACGCAGTCGGCGCAAGCGATCCCGATAGCGCCATCCAGCGGCGCGCGGCTGTCCGCTGGCGCGGACAGAAGCAGCGCAAAACCAATCAGGGTAACGGCACGGAGCCAAGCCATACGAGACAAGATGAGGCCGTACCCGGCCGATGTCCAGGGGTCTACCCGGCCAAGAAGCCGAGGAAAACCACTGCCGCGAACATGCCCAGGTGTGATGCGGCATCAAGCTAATCGTCGTCGTCGTTGTGCAGGACGCCGACAAATGGCGGGTTCCAATCGTCGCCGCTCACGCCTGGGAGGGGACGCCCCCAGGTATTCCGCCGTGTATCGCCGGCGCCCTTGAGGAAGCGCACAATCAGGCGCTGGAGCATGTTCACGTTCGGCAATATGCCGTGAAATCCCGCCAAGCGCGCCAAGGTCCTGTCTTGTAACTCGAAAGTGCCGAAATCGTCCGGCGTCAGGCAGACCACGTTCTCCTCGTCGAGAAACTTGGGCACCGCGCCGGCAAGCGGCACAGTGCCGTCGCCGGTGTTGCGGGTGCGTTCTTCAGCCGCGGAAGCCCACTCGTTGCTGAGGTCGTGAGAGGCATTGAAGACGAAGTCGGGCTTGCCCTGGCGCTTTACGACGGTGAGCTTGACCCGGGTATCGGAATCGGCGCCGGCAAGGCAAAGCCAGTTGTTCTTGCCCAGGCCGGCAGCCTCAAGGTCCAGCTTGTTCACCTTCTGGCGATGCCCGTGGGCGGCGCGCAGCATGGCCGTGAAGATCTTGATCGCCTGGGCGGGCCGGTCAGCTTGGCTCAAGCCGTGCAGGCGGATGTATTCCGCGATCGAATGGCTGACGCTCGGTTGCCATAGGCCGGGGTTGAACAGGCTGTTCGGCATGCCGTCCGGTTTCGTGACATTGCCGCGATAGCTCGGCAGCAGGTAATACAGAGCCGGCGTCACACGGGCCGCTTCGCGTTCGCGCGAGCTCGGCGGGGTCGAGCCGAGATTGGCGGTGCCGGTGGTGACCTTTATCACCGACTCGCAGGAGCCCTGGAAGGGGGTCGCGATGGTCGCCACCTTGCCGACTTTCGCAGCACCGTGGTCGGCAAGGTAGCCGGCGATGACCAGCCCTCCCATCGAATGGCCGAGCAGAGTGACGCGCGCCCGCACGCCCTTGCCGTAGTCGCTCTTGGCGTAGTGGCGCAGCAGCGACGTTCTCTCGATAACCTCGTCAATGAAGTCGGCCAGCCTTTCCTGGGTCGATTCGAGAGGCTGGCGCCAGTCATAGGCGAAGGGGTAGACCGGCACCGGCGCATCCGCCCTGGCGCTCAGATTGTGGCGCAACTCCGCCACCAGCTCGCGATAGGCGATCTCGTAGATCTGGCCGGGCCGCACCAAGGCCGGCTCAGCGGCCTCGTATCTCAGATTGTCGGGGTGCAGCGAGGCTCTTCGGTAGTCCTTGTTCAGCACCGACCAGATGGTTTCGGGCGGCAGCGGGTAGGCGTCTTCGAGATAGCTTGCCGTGATGCCGGGCACCACGATGACCGGATCGACAGGAGCGGTTGCCATAACTTCCCCTCATGGTATCGAAAGCGCGCCAAATGAGGAGTATACACCACCTATGGGAGTCATTACACAGCAGGCACGCCGGCACGCGAGATTAAGCTAGTAAGAAACCCAGAAATACCACTGCCGCGAAAAGGCTGTTGCTGCGGAAGCGCAGCCAGCAATTGGCATTGTCCTCGGTGTTGAGGCTGGCGATCTGCCAGGCCAGCTGGGCGGCGCCCAGCGTGATGCCGGCATAGGCCGGCCAGGCGGCATTGGCGAGGGCGGCGGCGCCCGCCAGCCCGGCGACCGCCAGGGCATAGAACAGCCACAGCGCCGGCTTGGTGCGCTCGCCCAGCCGGCGTGCCGAGGACTTGACGCCGATCAGGGCGTCGTCGCCCTTGTCTTGGTGGGCATAGATGGTGTCGTAGCCGAGGGTCCAGGCGATGCCGGCGGCATACATCGCCAGAGCCGGTGCGCCGAGGCTGCCGGTCGCCGCCGCCCAGCCCACCAGCGCCCCCCAGTTGAACGTGATGCCGAGCCAGGCCTGGGGCCACCAGGTGATGCGCTTCATGAAGGGATAGGGCAGGATGAGGGCGACAGAGGCGAGTCCGACGATGATCGCGGTCTGGCCCATGGTGAGCAGCACGGCGAGGCCGATCAGCGCCAGTGCCGCCATGAAGACCAGCCCGTGGCGCACGGGAATGCGCCCCGAGGCGATGGGGCGGTCGCGGGTGCGGGCGACGCGGGCGTCGAAGTCGCGGTCGACGATATCGTTCCAGATGCAGCCGGCGGCGCGCATCACCAACGCACCGAGGAAGAACAGCACGACCAGGCGCACCGCCTGCCAGGCCGGCGGCGCGGCCAGGGCCACGGCCCACCAGCACGGCCACATCAGCAGCAGAAAGCCCACCGGCGCCTGCAGGCGCGCCAGGCGCGCATAGGCCTGGAGTGTGCCGAGTCTGGGTGCTTCCGCCGGGGTATCGGCCATGGGGGTTCGCTTCCGTCCGAGTTGGCTGTATAGACTCCAGCCATGTCCGCCCGCGTCAAGGTCCGCCTCTATATCGACGACCCTTTGCTGGCCGGCGCCGAAGTTATGGCGACGGCGCCGCAAGCCCATTATCTGCGCCGGGTGATGCGGCTTGACGACGGCGACGGTGTCGCTCTGTTCAACGGCCGCGACGGCGAATGGCGGGCGGCCATCGCCAGCGATGGGCGCCGCGGCTGCCGCCTGCTGGTCGAGGAAGAATTGCGCCCGCAAGTGCCCGAAGCCGGCCCGACGCTGGCTTTCGCGCCGGTCAAGCGCTTGCGCCTCGATTATCTGGCGCAAAAGGCCTGCGAGCTCGGCGCCGCTCGCCTGTTGCCTGTGCTGACCCGCCATACGGGTCCGGCGCGGGTCAATCTCGAGCGCTTGGGCGCCAATGCCATCGAGGCGGCGGAGCAATGCGGCCGCCTCAGCGTGCCCGAGGTGGCGCCACCGATTCCCTTTGACGCCCTTCTCGACGGCGACGAGCGCATTTTCTGGGCTGACGAACAGGGCGGCCCGCCGGCGCTCGATGTCTTCGATGCCGCCGCGCTCGGCCCGGCGACCTTGCTGATCGGCCCCGAAGGGGGTTTCGCCGAGGAAGAGCGCGCCCGTCTCGCAGACCATGCCAAGGCCCATGCCGTCGCCCTTGGCCCGCGCATTCTGCGCGCCGACACTGCCGCGGTCAGCATGCTCACCCTGTGGCAGGCGGCGGCCGGGGACTGGGACGTCGATTGAGCGGGACAGAACGCGAATTTGCCCTTATAGACAAGGCGCCGACCCGCGCTGCCGGAGATTCCATGGCCCTCACAGAGACCCTCGCCGCTCCCGTAACACATGTCCGCGACCTGGTGGCCTATCTGGCAGAAGGCTGCAAGCCGCGCGCGGACTGGCGCATCGGCACCGAGCACGAAAAGATCGGCTATCGCACCGACGACCTTTCGCCTGTGCCCTATGACGGCGAGCGCGGCATACGCGCCCTTCTCGAAGGCCTGCAGCGCTTCGGTTGGACGCCGGTGCTGGAAGCCGGCAAACCCATCGCCCTGGCTCGCGACAACCAGTCGATCACCCTCGAGCCCGGCGGCCAGCTTGAGCTCTCGGGAGCGCCGCTGGCCACCGTGCATCAGACCTGCGAGGAGGTGAACAGCCACCTCTCCCAGGTGCGCGAGGTCAGCGACGAGCTGGGCTTGGGCTTTCTCGGCATCGGCATTCAGCCCAAATGGCTGCGCGGCGACATGCCGGTGATGCCCAAGGCGCGCTACGACATCATGCGCGCCTATATGCCGACCAAGGGCTCGCTTGGCCTCGACATGATGCTGCGGACCTGCACGGTGCAGACCAATCTCGACTTCGAGAGCGAGTCCGACATGGTGCGCAAGTTCCGCACCTCGCTGGCGCTGCAGCCGCTGGCCACCGCATTGTTCGCCAACTCACCGTTCGTGGATGGGGCGCCAAACGGCTATCTCAGCTACCGCACCCACATCTGGAGCGACACCGACCCGGACCGTTGTGGCACGCCGGCCTTCATCTTCGAGCCGGGGATGGGCTTTGAGGCCTATGCCGACTATGCCCTCGACGTGCCGATGTATTTCGTCAACCGAGGGGGCCGCTATATCGATGCCTCGGGCCAGTCCTTCCGCGACTTTCTCGATGGCAAGCTGCCGGCGCTGCCCGGCGAGCGGCCGACGCTCAGCGATTGGGAAAGCCATCTCACCACGGTCTTCACCGACGTGCGCCTCAAGCGCTATCTGGAGATGCGTGGTGCCGATGGCGGGCCCTGGCGCAGCCTTTGCGCCCTGCCCGCGCTCTGGGTCGGCCTGCTCTATGATTCGGGCGCCCTCGACGAAGCGGAACAGTTGGTACGCGACTGGTCGTATGACGAGATCATCGCGCTGCGGGCCGATGCCGCGCGCCTGGCGCTGGCGGCGGAGATCGGCGGCCGCAGCTTGCGCGAGGTCGCATCGGACGTGCTCAATATCGCCCGCCGGGGCCTGCGTGCCCGCGCCCGCCTCGACAAGGGCGGCGACGACGAGCGTGGCTTCCTCACCTTCCTCGACGGCGTGCTCGCCGCCGGTACGCCCGCGGAGCAGCTGCTCGCCGCCTATCACGGTCGCTGGGGCGAGAAGGTGGAGCCGGTGTTCGAAGAGTTTTCCTACTGATCGTTTGAACCGGGTGCCCTAAACGCGCTTGCGGGAAAGCGTATCGATCATGACCAGGTTCTTGAGCGCCGCGCGGGCGATGGGCCCGACCAGCGGCAACGCCACCGCCTGAGCAATTGCCTTCCTGAGCCGCACGGGACCATCGTAATAGCTGAAGTCCTTGAAAGTCACGAGACGCTGAATGGTCAAGTCGGTGTTGTGATCGAAAACCTCGCGGAGTTTCTTCCGGTGTATCCACGGCCAACGCAGGAAAAGAGCGGATTCGGACGTGATCGATCCCTTGCCGAGCCGACGCAACGCCCATTGCCACAGACCATAGGGCAAATAATGCACGAACCACGTTCGTGTATGCGAGTCGTAAGGCACCAAGCGATGCGGCACTTGGTGAAGCACGACGCCGCCGGGTTTCAGGACGCGGTATTCCTCCGCATAATACGTATCGAGAGTGTCCGGCGGCACATGCTCGAGAACCTGTTGGCTGAACACCACATCGAACGTGTTGTCGTCGAACGGCAAGGTGCCCCCATCGAAAGCGAAGAAGCGGTCTTCCTGTAAGCCAAGGACCTCGCGCAGCAGCCTGTTCCACCCCAAGGAGTTGGGGGAACGCGGATCTATGCCATAGATGCCGGTGTAACCGATGGCGCACAGGTACATTAGCACCGAGCCGGCGCCGCAGCCGTGATCCAAAATCCGTATGTCGGCTATCTTTTGCGCCTGGCCGACCTCGTCGACGGTCTCGACGAGCGTGCGAAGATGATAGGGTGGCTGGCCGCGCGACAGCCTTGCGACCTCGACATATGACTCCCATGCCGTCGACATCTGGCCGCCTTCGTCCCTGACCCGGGCAAGCGCGTTGAGCTCGGTTTTTATCTGAGGCCACGACCCCGACACAGACGACCTCCCAAGATGCGAACCTGCCGATCGGCACCGACCGTTCCAACGGCTCCGACGATAACAGATCGGAGCACAGGCGGTTAGCGGAACCGCAATCGCCGTCTACTTCGAAACGTAATCCATGAAGGGGCTGAGCACGGCGCGGACCGGGATCTGTATGATCGCCGGTTTTCCGCTGGCCAGGGCGGCGGCCACCGCCTCGCCTATCTCTGCCACCGTCTCCGCGCGCGCCCCCGTGCCGCCGAGCGCCGTCGCCAGGCCGGGCCAGTCGCGCGCCGGCAGGTCCATCTCGTGCTCCGCGCCGTAGGCGTCCCGTTGCGGCAAGGCCACCGCCGTCCATTTCTCGTCGTCGAGCACCACGACCACGATGGCGCGGCCGTAGCGCGCCGCCGTATCCAGCTCCAGCGCATGGTAGCCGACCCCGCCGTCGCCGACGAAAACCACGACCGGGCGCTCGGGCTCGGCGAACTTGGCGCCGATGGCGTAGGGAATCTCGGCGCCGAGCGCGCCCGACTGGCCGGCGCGCAGGTAACGTCGCGGCGATCGCACCCGAATGCGGGCGTCGGCCCAGAAGTCGACATTGCCGTGAGAGGTGACGACGACGCTGTTCTCCGGCATCGCCGCCAGCACCGCATCGACCGCCGCCACGGGATGGAGCGGCGGAGCGCTCGGATCGTCAGCGGCCTGCACGTCGCGCTCGTCTCGCCAGCCGGCAACGATGGTCTCGACCCAGGCGCGGTCGACCGGACCCGGCGACAGTCCTTTCATAAAGGCGACCGCAGCCGAGGGCGCCGCCGCAAGGTCGAGCGTCGCGCGCCGGTTGCGGCCGATCGAGGCGGGATCGAAGGAGCACTGCACGATCGCGGCATGCGCCGCCACGCTCTCGCCATAGCCGAGCTCGGCCTCGAAGTGATGGCCGAGCAGGATCACCAGGTCGGCCTCGGCTAGCGCCGTCCTGAGCGTCACGTTGGCCGGCATGTAGGCCGGCCCGGCCCACAAGGGATGGTGCTCGTCGATCGCACCGCGCCCCAGGCGCGCGGTGACGAACGGCAAGTGCAGCTGCTCGATGACTTGCTGCAGGCCGGCGGGCGGGTCCCAATGGCTGTCGTCGCCGACGATCAGCAGCGGACGTTTTGCCTTGGCGAGAGCTTGCGCCAGCGCCGCGCCGGCGGCGGCGTCCAGGCCCGGCCGCGCGGTGCGGTGATCCGCCAGCGGACCGCGCTCGGCCGCGGCGCCAAGCACGTCGGCCGGGATCTCGAGAAACACCGGACCCGGCCGGCCGGCCCAGATATGGCGCCACGCCGCCTCGACATATTCGGGGATGCGCTCGGTCGCCAGAACCCGCGCCGACCACTTGGTCACAGGCGCCATGATCGGCAGGTGATCGGCGGCCATTATGGCGCCGCGGTCGAAGAGCGGTGTCGGCGCCTGGCCGCCGATGATCAGCAGCGGCGTGCCGGCGCGCTTGGCCACGAAGGCCGGCGTTACGGTATTGGTGACCCCGGGGCCCAGGGTGACCGCGGCGACACCCGGCACGCCGGTCTGGCGCCCGACCGCCTCGGCCATGAAGGCAGCCGCCGCCTCGTGGCGGGTATGCACCAGTGACAGGCCGTGGGCTGCGGCGGCCGAATAGATCGAGTTGATGACCCCGCCCGAGACGGAGAAGATCTGCCCGACGCCGAGATGCTTGAGCGATTCGACCAGCAGGTCGCCGCCCTCGTAGCGATTGGTCATTACGCCGAGATTACACGGCGGTCGCCGGCTTGTCAGGCGTGGCTCCGGGCATCACATCCGCAAACGCATTTGGACTCTCGACGACGTCGGTGTTGTCGCGGAGCGCTCGCACGTCCGGGTAGGCGGTGTCGATGGATTCTTCTAGGCCGTTCGGCCTGCCGCCCCAACGCGGAGTTGATTTTCCCCTGTTTTCAGTGTTTATCGGCGGCGGCCCGGTGAGTTCTCTTGGACTTCCCGCAAAGATGACTTGAACGAGGACTGGCATGGCAAATCGCCATTTAGTGAAGCCGGGACCAAGGTTTGCGTGCGCCTTCGTGTGGCTCTGCGTTATCGCCTGCTGGTCCGCCTCGCCGGCATTGGCCGGCATGGACGATCCGCTCGGCACGCGCATCACGCCCGCTGTGCTGCAGGAAATCTTTTCCGGCGCCGAAGGCATCGGTGAGGTCAGCGGCGAGCCGCCGTCGGCGCCGGTGCTGATCGGCGGCGAAGTCGTCGGCTATCTGATGTCGACCCACAATACCGTGGCCTCGACCGGGTTCGCCGGCGAGCCGTACGATCTTATCGTCGGCATCGATCTGGCGGCCGATCTGAGAGGCATCGTATTGCTGGAGCATCACGAGCCGATCATCGGCCCCAGCATGATCCGCGGCGCTTTGGTGCAGGACTTTCTCGACCGCTTGCGGAATCTGCCGACGATGCGCGCGACCCGGGCCACCCAACGGGCGGCGATCGACGCCGTCTCCGGTGCCACGGTGACGTCCAAGCTGATGCGAAGCGCCTCTTTCGCCTCGGCGCGCAAGATCGCCATGCTGACCGGCGTGGTCCAGGTCCAAGAGAACGAGGCCGGGCTATCCATCGACCTCGGCGGCTCCTTTGCCGGCGGGACCATGGTGGCCAACTCGCCCACCGGCAGCATCACTGCCGAAAATCAGGCCGACAGGGTCGAAAGCCGCGAGGACCGGACGTGGCGAGAGCTCGTCGAGAGCGGGGATATCGCCCGCGCGACCTTCACCAATGGCGACATCGCGGCAGCGTTTCCGGCCGCCGTGGATCTCTCCGCGTTTCGCGAACGGCCCGGCGACGGCAGGTTCTTCGAGGTCTATACCGGCATGGTCACGCCCGACGGCATCGGGCGGAACGTCTATGGCCAGCGCTGGCAAAATTACAATATGGCGCAGGTCAGCCTCGGCGATCACATCATTCTGATCGCCGGCTTCGGCAAATATCGCGTTTTGGGGTCGGGCCAGGGCCAATCGAACAATCTGAGCAATTTCGAGCGCGTCGCGATCGTGCAGAACGGCACGACCATTTCCCTGACCCGCGACAAGATGCTCAAGCACAACGCCGTGCGTGTCCACGGTGCGCCGCGCTTCAAGGAACAGGAGCTGTTCCGGCTGCGCCCGCGTGACGGCTTCGATCCCTTGGCGCCCTGGTCGCTGCGCATCGAGGTCCGGCCCGATGCGGTCGGCGCGCCGGCCGGCACCGAGCCGGTCTTCGTCGACGTGCCCTACCGGATTCCGGCAGCCTTCGTGATCGGCGAGGACTATGCCCTCGAAGAGGCCGGGTTCAAGGAACCGGTCTATGGCTTGGCCGGTCTGGTGCGTGTGAGCACCCTCAACGAGTGGCAGGAGATCTGGCTGGAGCGGCACGTCGATATCGCCATCCTGGTGGCGATTCTCGGCACCCTCACCTTCCTGCTCGTATTCGACAACACCTATGTCCGCAATCGCCGCAGACACGCCGCGATACGCTTGGGCTTCCTCGCCGTCATACTGGTCTGGCTCGGCTGGATGAAGGACGCGCAGCTCAGCAGCATCAACATCGTCACCTATTTCCAGGCGGCCTTCGCCGACCTCGACCCGGTGCTGTTCCTGTTCGACCCGCTGCTTTTCCTGTTGTCGGTCTATGCCGCGATCACGCTGCTGCTGTGGGGACGCGGCGTGTTCTGCGGCTGGCTCTGCCCCTTCGGCGCTTTTCAGGAAATCCTCGCCAAGATCGCGCAGTGGCTGAAGGTGCCGCAGATCGTGCTGCCGGAAACCGTTCAGGAACGCTTGTGGGCTCTCAAATACGTGGCGGTGTTCGTCGTCTTCGGCCTGGCGCCGTTTTCCATGGACGCCGTGATCACGGCAACGGAAGTCGAGCCCTTCAAGACCGCCATCGTCGTCGGTTTCGAGCGCAGCTGGCCCTATCTGCTCTACGCCGGCATCCTGCTTGGTATCGGCCTCACCATCGAGCGCTTCTTCTGCCGCTTCCTGTGCCCGCTCGGCGGTGCGCTTGCGATCCTCGGGCGCCTGCACCTCTTGCATTGGCTCAAGCGGCGCCCGGAATGCGGCAGCCCCTGCCAGGTTTGCACCGCTTCCTGCCCGATCGGCGCCATCAAGGTCGACGGCGTCATCGATATGAACGAATGCCTGCAATGCCTCGACTGTCAGGTCGACTACGCCGACGACACCGTCTGCCCGCCGCTTGTCGCGCGGCGCAAACGCGCCGAGCGGGCGCGCGCGCCGGAGCTCGCTACCGCGGCCGCCGAATGAGCTAGCTACCGGTCCACTTGGGCGGGCGCTTCTCGGCGAAGGCCTTGGGGCCCTCGACGAAGTCGGCGCTGTCGTAAAGCTCTTGGACGGCCGGATAGGTGGTGTTGATGGCCTCTTCCAGGGTGGGCTTGTCGAAGCCTTCGTAGATCGCCTGTTTCGAGGCGCGCACGGACATGGGCGAGCATTCCAGGATGAGGCCCGCCCAGCGCTTGGCCGCATCCATCAGCTCCGTTTGGGGAACGACCTCGTTGACGAAGCCGAGATCCTTGCCTTCCGCGGCCGAGACGCGGCGGCCGGTGAGGATCATGCCCAGCGCCTGCTTGAGCGGGATGATGCGCGGCAGGCGGTGCAGGCCGCCGGCCAGCGCAGCCAGCCCGACATGGGGCTCGGGCAGGGCGAAGACGGCGTTGTCGGCGGCGATGATGAGGTCGCAGGCCAGCGCGATCTCGAAGCCGCCGCCCATGGCGAAACCGTTCACGGCGGCGATCAGCGGCTTGTCGAGGTCGAAGCGGTTGGTCAGCCCGGCAAAGCCCGAGGGGACGCGTTGGCGCGTGCCGCCCGCGGCCTGGTATTTGAGATCGTTGCCGGCGGAGAACGCCTTGTCGCCGGCGCCGGTGACGATTCCCACCCATTGCTCCGGATCGGCGGCGAAGTCGTTGAACACGGCCTCGAACTCCACATGCGCCGGCGAATGCAGGGCGTTGTAGACCTCGGGCCGATTGATGGTGACGATGGTCAGCCGCCCCTCGCGCTCGACTTTGAGAAATTCATACGCTGCCATGATTGCCTCCCGGCTCGCTCTCTGTGCTAAAGACAGCGCAGCTTACACAGGGAGGACGAAATGAGCATGGTTCATGTGGTCGCCGAGATCACCACCAAGCCCGGCCTGCGCGACACCGTGCTGGCGCTGTTCAAGGCCAATGTGCCGGCGGTGCACGCCGAGGACGGCTGTATCGAATACGGCGCCACGGTCGATGCCCCGGACATGGGCAGCTGGCAGGCCAAATACGGCGAGGACACTTTCGTGGTGATCGAGAAATGGGAGAGCGCGGATGCCCTGCTGGCGCATGCGGCTTCCGATCACATGAAGGCCTATGGCGCCAAGACCAAGGACATGCTCGCCGACCGCCGCATCCATATATTGTCCGGGGCGTAGAGCCGCGCCGGGGGGGCGGTGACATATGGCTATTCCATTGGCGGGACTTCTTCAGACCTATCGCGAGCTGGTCTATGAGCCGCTGACGGTCTATCGGCGCATCGGGCATGGCGGCGATTTCCGCTTTCAGCGCTTCGTCTTCAGCAAAGTCGCCACCGTCACCGATCCCGACATTCTGCGCCACGTGCTGGTAACGAACGCCGACAACTACCGCAAAACGCCGATCGCCCGCGCCCTGCTGGAGCCGATCCTGGGGCGCGGCCTGCTGACCAGCGAGGGCAGCTTCTGGCGCCGACAGAGGCGCATCGCCGCACCCGCCTTCCATCACAAGCGTATTCAGTCCTTCGCCGATATGATGGTGGGACTGACGGTTGAGATGCTTGAGGACTGGGCGGCCGCCGCCGCCGGCCGGCCGCTCGACATGCAGTCCGAAATGTCGCGCCTGACCATGAAGGTCATCACCCGGGCGATGTTCTCCGACAATCTCGGCGAAGAGGAGGCGCGCGCGGTCAGCGACGCCATCCGGATCTTCGACCGCCACCGGCTCCGCTTCCGCGACCTCATCGGCCTGCCCGAATGGCTGCCGCGGCTTGCCGACCGGCGCATGGTGAGCGCGCTCGCCACTGTCGACCGCACGGTGGGCCGCCTGATCGCCGAGCGCCGCGCCGACGGCGCCGACCACGGCGACTTCTTGAGCATGCTGATGCAGGCCGAGGACGAAGACAGCGGCGAGCGCATGTCCGACCGGCAGCTGCGCGACGAGGTCATCACCATGTTCGTGGCCGGCCACGAGACCACGGCCACGGCCTTGACCTGGACCTTCTACGCCCTCGACCGCCACCGCCATGCCGAAGAGAAGCTGCACGCCGAGGTCGATGCGGAATTGGCCGGTGCCGTGCCGACGCTGGCCGACCTCGAGCGCCTGCCCTATGTGCGCCGGGTCATCGAGGAGACCATGCGGCTCTATCCGACAGTGCCGCAGATCGCGCGCCAGGCGCTGGCCGAGGACACCATCGCCGGCACAGCTGTGCCCAAGGGCGCCATCATCAACATGAACATCTGGCTGGCCCACCGCGATCCCGCCGTCTGGACCGATCCCGAGACCTTCGATCCCGACCGTTTCGAGCCTGAGCGGGCCGGCAACAGGCCGAAGCTCGCCTATTTCCCCTTCGGCGGCGGGCCGCGCATCTGTATCGGCAACGCTTTCGCCATGATGGAGGCGCAGCTGATCCTGGCCACGGTGGCGCGCCACTGGCGCCTGCGTCTGCCAGCCGGCCAGGAGGCGCACCCGGTCGGCAATATCGTGCTCAGGCCGCGACGTGGCCTGCCGATGCATCTGGAGCGGCGGCCCTAGCCGGTTGAGCCGCCGGCCGCTTAGGGGTACCGTTCGTGCTGCGAGATACAAGGCGTATCGATAATGAGCGACGACGGGGTGGTACAGCGCCTGGCCGCGATACTGGTGGCCGACGCGGTCGGTTATTCGCGGCTGATGGGGGATGACGAGCGGGCAACGATCGCCGCGCTCGACGCCTCGCGCGATATCTTCCGCGCGCATATCGAGGCCAATGGTGGGCGTGTCGTGGACATGGCCGGCGACAGCGTGCTCAGCGTTTTCGCCAGTGCGGCGGGCGCGGTGACGGCGGCCCTGGCGATCCAGGAATCGCTTGCAGAGGAAAACGCGGCGCGGCCCGAGTCCCGGCGCATGGCCTATCGCATCGGCGTCAACTCGGGCGACGTGCAGGAGAAGAGCGACGGCACTGTCTATGGCGATGGCGTCAATATCGCCGCGCGGCTGGAATCCCTCGCCGAGCCCGGCAGCGTCGCCATCTCCGGCGTCGTGCACGAGACCGTGCGCGGACGCTTGGCCGCGGCCTTCGCCGATATGGGCGAACACGAGGTCAAGAACATCGCCGAGCCCGTGCGCGCCTGGCGGCTGCAGGGACAGGGCGAAGAGGCCCCGGACAAGGCGGCTGACGAAGGGACGATCTTTGACCAGCCGGCGGTTGCGGTCCTGCCATTCGACAATATGAGCAACGATGCGGAGCAGGACTATTTCGTCGATGGCCTGACCGAGGACATCATTACCGCACTCGCGGCCTGGCGCTCGTTTCCGGTTATCGCCCGCAACTCGACCTTTGCCTACAAGGGCACCTCGCCCGATGTCCGCAACGTCGGCCGGGAGCTTGGCGCGCGCTACGTGCTCGAAGGCGGCATCCGCAAGGGCGGCAACCGTATCCGCATCACCGCCCAGCTGATCGACGCCGAGAGCGGCCACCACCTCTGGGCCGAGCGCTTCGACCGCGACCTCGAGGATATTTTCGAACTCCAGGACGAGCTCACCCAGCGCATCACCGCCACCGTGGCGCCTGAGGTCGAGCGCGCCCAGCAGAAGCTTTCGACGGTCAAGGCGCCCAGCGATCTCGGCGCCTGGGACTACGCCCAGCGCGGCATGGCGGCACTTTTCGAGTTCACCGGAGAGGGCAATGCGCGGGCCCGCGAGCTGTTCGCGCAGGCCCTCGCCCTCGACCCGGGCTATAGCCACGCCCATGCCGGGGTGGCGCTTGCCCACAACCGCGACCTCATGCTGGAGCTGGCGGAATCGCGCGAGGCGGCGGCGGAGGCCGCCCACGCCGCGGCGCTCAAGGCGGTCGAGCTCGACCCGGGCGATTCGTTTGCCCACACCGTGCTGGCGATCGCCCATATGTGGCCGAGCCGGTACGATGCCGCGGTGGCCCAGGCCGAGCGCGCGGTCTCCCTCAACCCGTCCAACGCCCTGGCCCTGGCGGCGCTGGGCACCGCGCTCGACGCCACCGGCCGCCACGACGACGGCATCGCGCGCCTGCAGGAGGCCCTGCGGATCAACCCGCAGGACCCGCGCAACCATATCTTCGTCAACACCATCGCCCGCGCCCAGCTCGCCGCCGGCCACTTCGCCGAGGCCGAGGCCGTGGCGCGCCAGGCCATCATCGACCGCCCTGATTTCCCCCACGCCCACTATCTGCTCGCCGCCGCCCTTGCCAGCCTCGACCGCCCGGGCGAGGCCCGCGCCGCGCTTGACGCCTGCGAGCGCCTGCAAGGGGGTTTCGTCGAGCGCCGGCTTAATTGGGCGCCCTATGCGGATGCGGCCATCAATGCGCGCCTGCATGCGGGGGTGCGGACGACCCTAGCGACGGAGGACTGATCAGCGCCGAAGACAGCAACAGAAAAAGGAGTGGAAACGATGAGACACAGCCTTTGTACGATCGTCATCGGCCTTACGGTCGCGCTTGGTGCAAGCGCAACGAGTGCCCTGGCCGCATCCGAGGCGGAGCTAGTGGCACGCGGCCAATATCTCGTCACCATCGGCAATTGTACCGACTGCCACACCGACGGCTTCCTGCTCGGCGCTCCCAACCCCGATCTTTATTTGGCCGGTGCCGACAACGGCTTCTTCATTCCGGAGCTCGGCGTGATGTATCCGCCCAACCTGACGCCTGACATGGAGACCGGGTTGGGTAGCTGGTCGGCCGAGGACATCGTGCGCGCCCTCAAGGAAGGCGTGCGCCCCGATGGCAGCGCGCTGCGTCCGCCGATGCCGGTGGTCAACACCTCAGTCTTCACGGACGAGGACGCGCTCGCGGTCGCCACATTCCTCAAGAGCATGGCGCCGGTTTCCCACGCCACGCAAGCAAACCCAGTGCCCCCGGAAGAGGCCAGGGGGCCGTATATGACCTTCGTCTTTCCGGAGCAGTAAGCGCCCGACGACGGGCGAGGCCGGCAAGCAACGGCTGCAGTGGCCGCGCTATGGAGAAGCAGCCACCGACGCGCGCCGACGCGGGAGCGTGCACAAGGACCCGGGCGGCAAACAATTGATTCCGCAGCCGGAATTTCTGCAATTCACAGAAAATTTTAGCAATATAGTGCAAACGGACCATGCGCGACTGGCAGTGATGTGCTTTCGTGCATGTCAGGAAAATATCCCTTGGCTTTGCTGCCCTGGACATGGGGGGAAAGGGCGGCCAGCCGAACGAGCATGCGCGGAGGAGGACAAAATGAACAGATTTTCAACAGTGAGTGGCGCCATCGCACTGGTCGCGGCGGTGGCTTTTGCCGCCAGCTCGGCAGAGGCGGCACGCGGCGGCAAGGGCGGCAAGAACACGACCGCTATTGCCGAGTTTAGTGAGATCGTCGATTGCAGCGCTGGGTCTGGCGGCATACTGGGTGAGATCGACGTAGGCTCCGATACCTCCCAGTGCTTCACCTACACCATCAGCATAAGAGTGCTTGATGACTGGACCATCTTCGATGAGGCGCCGACCACCTTCGATCTGTCTTCGGAGGCCGAGATCTGCGCTTACCAGCCCGTTGACGAAGTCTGCTCTGGACGCGTGTCGCTGTGTCTGAT
>CAYPAX010000061.1:0-28325 GCA_964408735.1 uncultured Rhodospirillaceae bacterium
CCGACGAACATCTCGACGAAATCGGAGCCGGAAATGGTGAAGAACGGCACATTGGCCTCGCCGGCGATGGCGCGCGCCAGCAGCGTCTTGCCGGTGCCCGGGGGGCCGACCAGCAGCACGCCCTTCGGTATGCGGCCGCCGAGGCGCTGGAACTTGTGAGGATCGCGCAGGAACTCGACGATCTCCTCCAGCTCCTCCTTGGCCTCGTCAATGCCGGCCACGTCGTCGAAGGTCACCCGCCCCTGGCGCTCGGTGAGCAGCTTGGCGCGCGATTTGCCGAAGCCCATGGCCTTGCCGCTGCCGCCCTGCATCTGGCGCATGAAGAAGATCCACACGGCGACGATGAGGATCATCGGCAGCCAGTTCAGCAAGATGCCGTAGAGCGGCGAGACGCCGTCCTTCTCCGGCTTGGCGCTGATGCGCACGCCTTGCTCGTGCAGGCGCTGGACCAGGGTCGGGTCGTCCGGCGCGAAGGTCGTGAAGCGCTGACCGGTGCCGGCGAAATGGCCGCTGATGCGCTCGCCCTCGATGGTCACGTCGCGCACCTGCCCTTCCTCGACCCGGTCGAGGAAATCGGAGAAGGCAAGCTGGCTCGACGCCCCCGTCGTGCCCTTGTCCTGGAACAGGTTGAACAGGGTCAGGAGCAGCAGCGCGATGATGATCCAAAGCGCGATATTACGGCCGAAGGTGTTCAAGGCTTCGTTTTCCTCATGGTCGCGAATGGCGCCGTCAGCAGCGCCTGGGCGGGCCGAAAGCGCAGCGCCAGCGGCGGCGGCGCCGACAGCCACTTGTGTAGGTGGGGCAAAGCAAGGGGCGCGTCAAGGCTCCAGAGTACCGGAAGCGCCGCGCGAACCGGCTGCGGCAGGGCTTCGAGCGCCGGCTCCGCGGTCTCCCGCAGGCGCCCCCAGGTGATGTCGTCGAGGGGCCGCAAGGCGACTCCAGCCGACTCTGTCACCTGAACGCGGAAGCGGCGGTCCCAGCTTTCGCCGACAGGGCTGGTGGGCGCGATGGCACCGGCCTCGCGGCAAATTGATAATCGCCCGTCCCCTTGCGGCAGCAGCCGGCAGCCGCCGAGGGTGCGGGCCGCGGGCTCTGCCAGTGCCTCGACCAGGCGGGCGAGGCTCGCCCCACGGGGCGCATAGGGTCCGCCGCCGATGCAGAGCAGAACGCGGCTCAGCACCTTGCCCGCATCGTCCGGGCCGGCAGCAAGCAGGGCGGCCGAATCGACGGCGGCGCTACCCGCCGGGGAAAGCTGCACCGTTTGCGCCAACAGCCCGGCAATGCGGATATCGTCCGCGTGGCGGCAGTTGCCTTGCGCTTCGGCTTCGGCGCAGAGGGCGTCGCCCTCACCGGCAATCGCCTGGCGGGCGCGGACGCGGGCATAGGCCGTGTCCCGGTTGGAGGGATCTTCGGCCCAGGCCAGCCCGGCAGCTTCGAGGGTGGCACGCAGCCGTGCCCCCGGCACACCCAATAGCGGGCGCAGCAGGCGCACACCGCCGCGCTCTGCCTGCACCGGCATGGCAGCCAGCCCGGCTGCGCCGCTGCCGGCCTGCTGTCGTAGCCAGACGGTCTCGGCCTGATCGCCGGCATGATGGCCTAGCAGGAGATGCAGCAGGCCGTCGTGGCGGCAGGCCTCGAACAGCAAGGCATAGCGGGCCTCCCGGGCGGCCGCCTGAATACCGGCGCGCGGCTTCTCGCCCTGCCAGACGAGCAAACGGGCCTCGATGCCGAGAGCGGCCAGGCGCGCGCATGTCGTCTCAGCCTCGGCGCGGGAGTCGGGGCGCAAGCCGTGGTCCACCACGAGGCCGACCAGGCGCCCGCCGCGGCCGGCCGCCCAGCGCCCGGCGAGCATGGCCAGGCAGAGGCTGTCGGCGCCGCCCGAGACCGCCGCGGCCAGAGCCGGCGCGGTCTCGAACGGCCCGAGGGCCTCGATCAATGGTGCGAAGTCGGCGTCGCTGAGCGAGCCGGTCAGCTGCAGTTCGCCTCGGCGCGCACCGCCGGCAGGCGGTCGACGATATGGTCAGGCGCACCGACGAGCTCGCGGGTCAGGCGCTCATAGGTGGCGCAGGCCTCGCGCGTCTTGCCCATGGCGGCGAAGGCCATGCCGAGCTTGAGCAGGCTGTCGGCGGCCTTGTTGCCGCCGGGGAACGCCTTGTAGCCGCGCGCGAACGCCACCGCGGCGTTCTGATGGTCGCCCTGCTTCATGAAAATCTCGCCGATCCAGAAATGGGCGTTGCCGGCCAGGGGATCATCGGGATGGGCATCGATGATGGCCTGGAAGCCGGCCTGGGCGGCGGCATAATCGGTCTGGCTCAGCAGCTGGATGGACTGGCTGTAAGTGTCGGCCACCGGCTGTTCCGGCGACGGCGTTACCACCGCCACGTCCGTGCCCTCTGCCGGGACGGTGCCGAGCACGCCATCGCCGCTGTCGGCAACCGGGGTCTCGGGCGGCACGGCATCGGCGACAGGGGTCGGTGCCGGCGCCGGGGTCTCGGCCAGGCGCTGCTCGATGGCGGCCAGGCGGGCATCCGTATCCGCCGCCATACCTTCGACGCGGTCGCCGATCTGGCGCAGGGCAAAGCGCGCCTCCTCGATCTGGCCGGTGAGATGGCGCAGTTGCTCCTCGAGTTCGCCGAAGCGCACTTCCTGGCGCGCCGCCCCTTCCGCATCGCCGTCGCCCGCCGTGAGCGCGGCCTCGGGCACCCCGGCGGTGGCAAGCTGACGCGTGATCAGCCCGAGATCACGCTCCAGGCGCTCCAGACGGTCGATCAGAGCGCCCAGGCTGAGATCCTGGGCGACGGCGGGCGTCGCACCGAAAAGCAAGGCAGCGGCAACCAAGGCCGCCAGATTGACTCGGAAAGCTTTCATGTCGTCTCACTCGACCGGACTGTGACCGCGCCGATACTGCCAGCGGATCGTGGCCAGAGTAAGGCGCGGCGGCGGGCGCCGAAAAAGCGCCCGCCGGTCTCCGCCAACTCAGTTGACGCTCGAGATACCGACCCGGTTCTGGGCCCAGGCGGCCTCGGTATGGCCGAGCACGATGGGTCGCTCCTTGCCATAGGAGATGGTGCTGATGCGCGAGGCATCTATGCCGAGCGAGACCAGGAAGTTCTTCGCCGCGGTCGCCCGCCTCTCGCCAAGCGCCAGGTTGTACTCGCGCGTGCCGCGCTCGTCACAATGCCCGGCGATGGTGACGGTGAGATTCCCGTTGATCTTGAGGAATTGGGCCTGGCGGCGCAGCGTCGCCTGCCCGTCGGGGCGCACGGTGTAGCGGTCATAGTCGTAGAACACGCGGTCGCCGACATTCTGAACCAGCTGCTCCTGCGGCGTCAGCGGATCCTCAGTGGGCATGACCGTCGGCCCCGGACCAGGATCGGATTCGACCTGTGGGGCCTCCGTGCCCCGGTCGCCACCGCCGCCGGCATCCGCGGCTTCGTCGGAATCGGTCTCGCAGCCAGCGAGGAGAAGTATTGCGCCCGCCAGGGCAATCAGTTTGGTCCGCATTTAAGCAATCTCCCAAATTTGCTCGTCACAGGATCGCCGCAGCACAGTGCCGGCGATGGTAAAACAAGCGGCTAAGCGTTCCTTGTCGAGGCAATGTTTGACCGGCGGCGACATCTGCCCGCCCCCGCGCCGACGAAACCACATTTGCCGATTGTATTGGCAGCACACCCGCTTATCAAGATGAACTCGCATGCCTCATTAGCGCACATCCGGACCACCCCCCGGGGCGTCGCGCGGGATCAGCGGTGACCAGGCCGGATCGGAGGCATCCGTGGGGGTGACGATCTCGCGCTCATTGCGCCCCGTGATGTCGATACTGACCAGGCGAACCCGGCCCTCGCGGCCCGCGCCGCCGGGCTGATCGCGAAAAAACATCAGCACGCGGCCGTTCGGCGCCCAGGTCGGGCCTTCCACCAGGAAGCCCGTCGAAAGCAGCCGCTCGTCGTTGCCGTCCGGGCGCATGACGCCGATGTAGAACGTGCTGCCGCGCGACTTTGTGAAGGCGATCCAGTCGCCGCGCGGCGACCACACCGGCGTCGCGTAGCGCCCCTGGCCGAAGCTGATTCGCTCGGCGTTGCCGCCGTCGGCATTCATGACATAGATCTGTTGCGTGCCGGAGCGGTCGGATTCGAAGGCCACGCGCTGGCCATCGGGCGAATAGGAGGGCGCGGTGTCGATGGCCGGGTGGCGCGTGAGCTGAAGCTGCACGCCGGTGCGCAGGTCGAGCTCGTGAATCTCCGTATTGCCGTCGAGGGTGACCGACATGACCACCTTGTTGCCGTCGGGCGAGAAGCGCGGTGCGATGGTCATGTTGCCGCGAAACTTGCCGAGGATCTCCTGCTGGCCGGTGTCGATATTGCGAATATAGACCCGCGGCCGGCCGTCGAGATAGGAGAGATAGGTGATCTCCTGCAAGGTCGGCGAAAAGCGCGGTGTCAGCACCAGGTGGCGGCCGTCGGTGAGAAAGCGGTGGTTGGCGCCGTCCTGGTCCATGATGGCGAGGCGCTTGATGCGCGACTCGGCAGGCCCGGTCTCGGCGACATAAACGATGCGCGTGTCGAAATAGCCGTCCTCGCCGGTGATGCGCTGATAGACCGCATCGGCCATCAGATGCGCCACCCGGCGCCACTTGTCGCGCGGCGCGCGCAAACGGAAGCCGGTCAGATATTGCTCGGAAAAGACATCCCAGAGGCGGAACTCGGCATCGACGAAACCGTCGCCGCCAATGCTCAGCTTGCCGGTCACCAGCGCCTGGGCGTTGATCTGGCGCCAGTCGCCGAAGCGCGGCACGACACCGATCTGATCGGGCTTTTGCAGAAAGCTGCGCGGATCGAGCGGCCGGAACAGGCCCGAGCTGTCGAGATCGCCCGAAACCACGGCGGCAATGTCGGCGCCAAGCTGCCGCTCGGGTCCGCTGCCGCCGGCCAAGCCGGTCACCGCGATCGGCACCGGCTCGACCTGGCCGCGCGTGATATCGATTTCGATTTGCGCCTCGGCCGGCAGCGCCATCAGCGCCATTGCCAGGCCGGCAACAAGGCCCATGCCTCGGAATGCCATCAACCGTACATCTCCTTGGGATCGAAGGTCAGCTTTATGTCCCGCCACTGCTCGTACTTTTCGGGCGAGAGATATTGGATCTGCCCCGTCTTGCGCACGGCGCGCACGGCACTCTCGGCCATGCTGCGGTAGAACGTGTCGGTTCGCATGCGCGCCCGGTCGCTCTCATCGACATCGACGCGCTCGACGGTACCGTCGCGGCGCAACTGCAGCCGCAGGGTGACGCGCATCTCGTGCGCATCGCGGGCGCCGGCGGGGACGTTCCAGTTGCGCTGGATCTGCGAGCGAATGGCGTCGATCTCGGTCTGGCTCAGAGGAATGTCGGAGCGATAGGTGGTTTCGGCCTCGGCCAGCAACTGGTCGATGGGGTCGATGGCGGCAGGCTGCGCCTCCGGCTCGGGCTCGGGCTGGCGCGGGGCAGGCTCCATCTCCTCCAGGCTTTGCAAGGCGGCGTCGAAGTCGAGCCGCGGCGGCGGTGTGGGCTTGTCGCGCGGCCGCTGGATTTCCATAGGCAAGGCTGCGACCTCGACCGGCTCGGGCACAGGCTCGGGTTCCGGCTCGGGCTCGGCCACCTCGGGCATGGGCTCAGGTTCCGGCAACGGTGGCGGTGGTGCAGGCTCGGGCTCGGCGATTTCAGGCTCCGGTTCCGGCGGCGGCGGTGGCGGCGTGTCCTCCACCAGCGGCGGCGCCTCGCTCGGCTCGGGCTCAGGCTCGGGCTCGTCCAATACAGGCATCACGTCGGGCAAATTACGGGCTTCGGCGATGGGCACGAAAGTGGCGGTGGTCACGGTCTCCTGCAAAGGCGGCTCCTCGAACAGATGGGGCACGCCGACATAGACCAGCGTGATCACCACGAGGTGCAGCAGGATCGATTTGCCCAGCGCCCGCAGCATTGCTCAGCCATCACCTATTTGCGGCACCGGCAGCTCGGTGACCAGGCCGACCTCGCCGAAGCCCGCGGCGTTGATGGTGCCCATGACCTGCATCACCCGGCCGTAGGCCACGCCCTTGTCGCCGCGCACGAAAATGCGCAGGTCCGGGCGCTCGGCCGCGACCGCCTGCAGCTTCGGGATCAGCTCGGACAGATCCACTTCGAGCTCCTGCAGGAAGACCATGCCCTCGGCATCGATGCTCACGGTCAGGGGTTCGTCGTCGCCGGGCAGGCCGGTGGCGTTGGTCTCGGGCAGATCGACCTCGACGCCGACGGTCAGCAAAGGCGCGGTAACCATGAACACCACCAGCAGCACCAGCATCACGTCGACGAACGGCGTGACGTTGATCTCCGCCATCGGGCGATAGCGCTGGCCGGCAGTGCGCTTGATGCCTGTTGCCGCCATCAGGCCACCCGCTCGGCCATCTGCCGCGACAACAGCGCGCTGAACTCGCCGGCGAAGGTCTCGAGGCGACCGGCATAGCGGTTGAGATCGCCTGACAGCTTGTTGTAGGCGACCACGGCGGGGATCGCCGCGACCAGGCCGAGCGCCGTTGCCAGCAGCGCCTCGGCAATGCCGGGGGCGACAACCACCAGCGAGGTGTTGCGCGTGCCGGCGATGGCCTGGAAGCTGTTCATGATGCCCCAGACGGTGCCGAACAGGCCGACGAAGGGTGCCGTCGAGCCGACCGTGGCGAGAAAGCCGATGCGGCGCTCGAGGCCTTCCATCTCACGCTGCATGGCAACGTGCATGACGCGATCGATACGGCTTTGCAGGGAGGCCTGGCCGCGCCCTTCCGAGACCGACATGCCGTGCGCCGTGGCCAGGGTCCATTCGCGCATGGCGACCGAGAACAGCATCGCCAGGGGATGGTCGGGCGCCTGGCCGACGCGCTCGTAAAGCTCCTCCAGGGAGCCGCCGGACCAGAAGGAATCCTCGAAGGCGTCGGCCTTGGACCGCAAACGCCGCAGCTGGCGGGACTTCTCAAAGATGATCATCCAGCACCACAGCGAGGCGACCAGGAGCACGATCATCACCAGCTTGACCACCATATCGGCCTGGCTGGCCAGGGCCCAGACCGACAGATCGGCGGCCATCCCGGCCGTCTCGGGGCTTATCGCTTCCATGCTTGTCTCGTGCTCTCCGTTGGTCTTGCCGCAAGCGGCTCATTGATAGGCTGCGACGGCCTCGCGCACCGCTTGGGGCAGGCGCGCGGGGCGGCCGTCTTGGCGCAGGCAGACGATGCGCAAGGCGACGCGCACCAGCAGCTCGTCAGCCCGCAGTACCGTCTGTTCGATACGGATTGCCGCTGCGCTGACGTCGACCACCCGGGTCTGAACTTCGAGCGCATCGTCGAGGCGTGCCGGGCGCAGATAGTCGATGTGGCAATCGCGCACCGCGAAGACCAGGCCCTCGCCCGCGAGCAGGCCCTGATAGTCGATACCGTGTTCGCGCAGCAGCTCGGTGCGCGCGCGCTCGACGAATTTGAGATAGTTGGCATAGTAGACGATGCCGGCGGCATCGGTGTCCTCATAGTAGACGCGGAGCGGCCAGCGATGCCCATCAGCCATCGCCTCCCTCCGGGCCGAGCAGCTCGAGCTGTTCGAGCGCGGCCTGCGAGGGCGTGCGCTCTATGTGCTGCCAGGCGATCTGCGTCAGCACGCGCCCGCGCGGGGTGCGCGCCAGGAAGCCCTGCTGCATCAGATAGGGCTCGATGACATCCTCGATGGTGTCGCGCTCCTCCGACAGCGCCGCCGCCAGGGTCTCCACGCCGACCGGCCCGCCGCCATAATTGTCGGCGATGCAGGCGAGATAGCGCCGATCCATGGCGTCGAGCCCACGGCTATCCACGGCGAGGCGGGAGAGCGCATCGCCAGCGATTTCCGCATCGACCACGTCGGCGCCGCCGATGGTGGCGAAGTCGCGTACCCGGCGCAGCAGGCGCCCGGCCACCCGCGGCGTGCCGCGGGCGCGGCGCGCGATCTCGTGTGCGCCGTCGTCCGACAAGGCCATGTCGAGCACGCGGGCGCCGCGGCCGACCACCGCCTCCAGCTCCTCGGTACGGTAGAAACGCAGGCGCTCCTGAATGCCGAAACGGTCGCGCAAGGGCGTTCCCACCAGGCCCGAGCGCGTCGTCGCGCCGACCAGGGTGAAGGGGGCGATGTCGATGCGCACCGAGCGCGCGCCGGGGCCTTCGCCGATGATCAGGTCGAGCTGGAAATCCTCCATCGCCGGATAGAGCACTTCCTCGACCTGGGGGTTGAGGCGGTGGATCTCGTCGATGAACAGCACGTCGCGGGCTTCGAGATTGGTGAGCAGCGCCGCGAGATCGCCGGCGCGCGCGATGACGGGACCCGAGGTGGCGCGGAAGCTGACGCCGAGCTCGCGCGCGACGATCTGCGCCAGGGTGGTCTTGCCGAGGCCGGGCGGGCCCGAGAACAGAGTGTGGTCGAGCGCCTCCTGGCGTTGGCGGGCGGCGCTGACATAGACGCCGAGATTGGCGCGCAGCTCGGCCTGGCCGACAAAGGCATCGAGGGTCTGCGGGCGCAGTGCGGTGTCGCCGTCGTCGGGCGCCTCGCCGGCATCGACCAGGCGCTGTTCCGCCGTCGCGCTCATGCCGGCGACAACGCTTTCAGGCCGTGGCGGATGAGGCCGCCGACATCGGCGCCCTCGCCGAGATCGCGCGCGGCACCGGCGACCGCCGCGAAGGCCTCGCTGCGGCCATAGCCGAGATTGACCAGGGCCGAAACCGCCTCGCCCGTACTGCCCTCGGCCGCCGTGCCCGCGGCCTCGGCCACCACGGCGATATCGGGCGAGACCGCATGGGCCTTGTCCTTGAGCTCGGCAACGATGCGCTGGGCGGCTTTCGGCCCGACGCCGGAGACCCGGCGCAGGGAGGCCGTGTCCTGGGCGGCTATGGCCGTGGCCAGCTCGTCGGGCGCCAGCAAGGAGAGCACTGCCAGTGCCAGGCGCGCGCCGACGCCTTGGACGGTTTGCAGCAGGCGGAACCAGGCGCGCTCGCTCGCCGCCTGGAAGCCGTAGAGATGGATGTGGTCCTCGCGCACGTGGGTCTCGACGACCAGCGAGACCGCCTCGCCGACGGGCGGCATGGCGCGCAGGGTGCGGCCCGAGCAGAACACCAGATAGCCGACGCCGCCGACGTCGATCACCGCCGAGTCCTCTTCCGCCGAGGCAAGCCGGCCGCTGAGGCTGGCGATCATGCGGCGCTCCCTGCTGTGGCCGTGGCCCAGCGGTTGCCGGTGGTGGCGTGGTGGGCATGGCAGATGGCCACGGCCAGGGCGTCGGCGGCATCGGCGCTGCCCGGCTCGCAGCCCGGCAGCAGGTGGCGCACCATGAGCTGCATCTGCTCCTTGCTGGCACGGCCTGAGCCGACGACCGCCTTCTTGACCTGGGAGTTGTTGTATTCGGCGACCGTGATGCCGACCCGCGCCGGTGCCAGCATGACAACGCCCCGCGCCAGGCCCAGCTTGAGCGCCGAGCCAGGATTGCGGTTGACGAAAGTCTCTTCGATGGCTGCCGAGTCGGGCGCCCAGGCGGCGATGACTTCGGCCAGGGCTTCGTCGAGAACGGCAAGGCGGCGGGCGAGATCGTCGCCGGGCTTCGTGCGCACGGTACCGTTGGCGCGATGGGACAGGCGCGCACCATCGCTTTCCACCACCCCCCAGCCGGTGGCGTTGAGCCCGGGATCGAGGCCCAGCAGCCTCATCGCCGACCAGCCTCAGCCACTGGCGCTGACCCGCTGCAGAACATCGTCGGAAATGTCGAAATTGGCCGCCACCGATTGCACGTCGTCGTTATCCTCGAGGGCGTCGATGAGCTTGAACAGGGTCTCGGCCTGGTGCTCGTCGATGCTGACCGTGCTCAGCGGCAGCCATTCGAGCGCCACGCCGTTGGGCTCGCCGAACTGGGCCGCGAGGGCGTCGCGCACATCGTGCAGGGCGCCGACCTCGCAGGTGATCTGGTGGCCGTTGTCGTCGCTCTCGACATTCTCGGCGCCTGCCTCGACCGCCGCCTCGAACATGGCGTCCGCATCCGCCGCGTCGGCGGCATAGCGGACCACGCCGACATGGTTGAACATGAAGTTGACGCTGCCGGTCTCGCCGAGATTGCCGGCGTGGCGGGTGAACGAGGCGCGCACCTCGGCGGCGGTGCGATTGCGGTTGTCTGTCAGCGCCTCGACGATCACGGCGACGCCACCGGGGCCGAAGCCCTCATAGCGCATTTCGTCGTAATTGGTGTCGTCGTCGCCGCCGGCGCCTTTCTTGATGGCGCGCTCGATATTGTCCTTGGGCATGTTGGCCGAGCGCGCCGCGGCTATGGCGGTGCGCAGGCGCGGGTTCATGTCCGGGTCCGCCATGCCCTGCTTGGCGGCGACGGTGACTTCCCGCGCCAGCTTGGCGAACATCTTGGCGCGCTTGGCGTCCTGCGCGCCCTTGCGGTACATGATGTTCTTGAATTGAGAATGGCCGGCCATCGTCTTCAAACCTCGTCAGGCTCGCGCGCCGCCGACCGACTCTGGTGCCGCGCTGCCATCATGAATTTTCCCGCATACTGCCGATCAGCTAACGCCAACATACCAGATATTGGGGTTCGCGAAAGCCTGCAAGCATCACATTGTCAAGGCGTACCAGAGCTTTGTGGCGAGAATTTGTCGGGCGGGGCAGGGCCGTTCGTGTCGGAGAGCTGCCGGGCCTCCAGGTCGGGCCACACCCCGACGATCAGCAGGGACAATACGCCTCGCGCAGCCATCCATGAAATTGAGTGAATTTAATGATATTCTCGCTTCGCTATACACTCTAACCAAAGCGGTAGCATGACATGGGTCGAGCCTTCGGTTTTCTCTTCATGGCATTTACCATTGTGTCCGGCTGCGCCCCGAATTCCGATACGAAGACTATCCACGCGGAGCCAGACACAGCAGACGCCGACTCGGAGCCGGGCACAGTATTTCTGGCGAATGCGGAACTGGAGATTCGGGAACAGGAGATTCTCGATGGCCTGATCGTCGATGGAAGAATATTTGACGAATATATCGTTCTGCCAACGTGGATTGACGGGCAAGCGCTTGCAGGATCGGAATTTTCTCCGGATCAAGGAATCTATTCTGAAAAATATATGAGCAATAATGAGACCATTCGGAATTGGAACGAAGTTTTGGAAGTCTTTATGTATCCAAAACGTCTTGATCGCCAGAATCCTCTTTTGACGTTTACGGCACTACACGCCTCCAAATTCAATGCCGTCTGTTTGAGTTCTGCGCAACGTAGCCACGGCAACAGCGCGAACAATATTTTCCCCGTCACGACAAAGGTTTTTCAATGTGAAACCAAACCCGGCCTGCGGGGTTTCAACGACGAAGAAGAGCTGATTCTTCGCCACGAAGCCGTGGCGTTTAAGGTTATCGTCGCGGTGAAATACATTTATGTGATCCAGACAGCTTGGCACACGAGTGAGCCCAATCCGAAACTGCCGCTATCGGCCGACGGCTCCATTGGGGACTCGGCCCTCTACGACCGCATCACTGCCGGTGTCGAAGACGCCAAAGTCTGCGTTGTATCGAGAGACGAGGCGGACACGGCAATTCGAAAATGCCTGACGGGAGATGACGTCGCCACGTCGTCCTTGCCGATCAACAGCGCGCCGTAACTCGGTGACAGTTACCTATTTTAAGACGATTTTTCTTGTTATTTCAATATTTTACAATATTGCGCCATCGCTTTTCCAACTCAACTGGTAGATAATACTTTGAAATTACACGGAAAACGCGGTGACAATAGGTAACTGTCACCATGTATTATGGCCGCCGCTCCGTCAGCCGTGCGCCGAGCACCACCGGCTCGATGCTGCGGGCGAGGCCTGAGCGGGGCTCGGTCTCGATCAGGACGGCGCAGAGCGTGCCTTCGCCTTTGGACGGCAGGATACGGCCGACGGGCATCTTGGAGCGGAACTTCTGCACCCACATGCCCTTGTCGGAGCCGATCACCGAATCGTAGTCGCCGCACATGCCGGCATCGGTCTGGTAGGCGGTGCCGCCGGGCAGGATCTGGCCGTCCGCGGTCGGCACGTGGGTGTGCGAGCCGACCACCAGGGTGGCGCGGCCGTCGAGGAAATGGCCCACCGCCTGCTTTTCGCTGGTGGTCTCTGCATGCACGTCGACCACCGCGGCGTCGATGCCCTCACCCAGGCGGTGCTCGGCGAAGACCGCATCGAGGCTGGCGAAGGGGTCGTCGAGGGGATCCATGAAGAGCCGGCCCATGACATTGACCACCAGCACCTTTTCGCCGCGCGCGCCCTCGTAGACGCCCATGCCGCTGCCAGGGGTGGAGCCAGGCGGATAGTTGTGCGGGCGCAGCAGGCGCGGCTCGCGCACCAGCACCGTCGCCACCTCGCGCTGGTCCCAGACATGGTTGCCGGTGGTGATGACGTCGACGCCGAGTTCGAAGAACGATTCGGCGATGGCGCCGGTGATGCCGAAGCCGCCGGCGGCGTTCTCGCCGTTGACGACGACGAAATCGAGCTGCAGGTCGCGGCGCAGGTCGGGCAGGTGGTCGGCGAGCACGGCGCGCCCCGAGCTGCCCACCACATCGCCGCAAAACAAGATCTTCATGCCGGCCTCCCGAAACGCTTTGCGCCGTCTTCGCTGACGAGCCAGTCGAGAGGGCTGTCGTGGGCCGCGCGCGGCAGACGCTGGCAAACCTGGAACGAAAAGGCGAGGCCGACGCTGATCGCATCGCCGAGCGCTGCGAGGGTGCGGTCGTAGAAGCCGCCGCCATAGCCGAGCCGGTAGCCCTCGCCGTCAACCGCGAGCAGTGGCACCAGCAGGCAGTCGGGGCGCAACGCCGCTTTCTCGGGGGCGGGCTCGCGGGTGTCGAAGGGGCCGGGCACTAGCGCCTCGCCCGGCGTCCAGGCGCGGAAGCTCAAAGGCTCCCCCGTCACGGTCACGGGCAGGCAGAGCCTGTGGCCCCGGTCGTGCAGCGCCGCCAGCAGGGGCCGCGGATCGATTTCGTCGGCAAAGGGCCAGTAGCCCGAGACCACAGCGTCGGCTTGAAGCGGAACGGCAGCGAGAAACGCCTCCGCCAGGCGCTCGCCGGCAGCGTGTGCCCGGCGTCTGCGCTCGGCGCGGCAGGCCTGCCGCAGGCGCGCCTTCTCGGCGGCGATCGCGTCAGGTGGGCGGGACCGCATCGACCGTTGGCGTCTTAGTACCACTGGTGCCTGCTTGTACAGGTGGGCGCCATGTGCCGACGGCACGCCGCCGGTAGGGACAGCTCCCGAGTGGATCACTGTTGGCCCAGGGACATGTTCGCCTGTGACGTATCGCGCAGTACCCGCCCGACACGGAATTTAGGGTCTCTCCAGGCGGCTGGCAATGGCATCGAGCCGCGCGGTCATCGCTTCCAGCGTCGCCGCGGCGCGCTGACGCTCCACCGGGGCGGCACCGACAGACTCGGTTGAGCTGCTGCCACCCAGCTCTTCGATCTTGGCATAGGCGTCGGACAACTCGTCCGCCACCATCAGCCCTGCCATCAGCATGAGATGGGTATCCGTGATCTGGCTGGTGCTGCCGCCGCCGGTCTCGATGAGGTTGCGCACCACGGCATCGAGATAGGTGCCGAGCTGGCGGATGTGGTCTTCCTCGCCGTCGTCGCAGGCGATCGGATAGGTGCGGCCGTTGATCTGTACGCGAACCTTGCCCATGCCAAAACCCCGTTATGCTCAATCGCCAATGAGGGAGCGCACGCGCTCGATGGTGCCGTCCAGGCGCGTCGATGCCTGATCGGCCGCTGCCCGCAAGGCGTCGCACTGCACGCGCATCTCCGCCAGTTCGCCGGCCAGGCGGTCGCGCTCGGCCCGGGTCTCGGCGAGCTCGGCGCTCAGGTCGCGCCCTGCCGCTGCCGGCGTCTCGTCGATTCCGGCAGCCGCCGCCTCCAGGCGCTCGACTGCCGATTCGAAGCGTTGCCGCGCCTCGTCGAATGATGCCATGACTTCAATGCCCCCAGCGGTCGCCCTACGCCGGCGCATAGCCGCGCTCCGGCAACCGCCATGCGGTCGTCCGCCAGGATATCCAGCGCTGCGCGCCAGCGTCAACCGAAGCGCTTGACACGCTGCCTCAGCGCACCGGTTGACGAGCCTCCCATTGGCGGTCATGTTGCGCCCGGCCGCGGCGTTCCGGAGCACTCTGGCCAGCGCCACGATCATCGCCCCGGGCTGCTTGCTGCAGCCATTTTCCGAAGACCCGGCCATGGAGCTGTAGCACGTGTCTTCCGCGGTTTCTCACGGTGTCGCTGCGGACACCGCCCTGCCCGATCACGCCACCCTTGCCAACGCGCTGCGCGTCCTTGCCATGGATGCGGTGCAGGCGGCCAAGTCCGGCCATCCCGGCATGCCCATGGGCATGGCCGACGTGGCGACGGTGCTGGTGCGGCAATTTCTCAGATTCGACGCCACAGCCCCCGACTGGCCCGACCGCGACCGCCTGGTGCTGTCGGCGGGCCACGGCTCGATGCTGCTCTACGGCTTGCTGCATCTGAGCGGCTATGCGGACCTGCCGATCGAGCAGTTGCGCGATTTCCGCCAGCTCGGCAGCAAAACGGCGGGGCATCCGGAATACGGCGCCGCGGGCGGCATCGAGACCACCACCGGCCCCCTCGGCCAGGGCATCGCCAACGGCGTCGGCATGGCCATCGCCGAGCGCATGCTGGCGGCCCGCTACGGCGACGAGCTGGTCTCGCACAAGACCTATGTGATGGCCGGCGACGGCTGCCTGATGGAAGGCATCAGCCACGAGGCCGCCTCGCTGGCCGGACATTTGCGCCTGTCGCGGCTGGTGGTGCTGTTCGACGACAATCGCATCTCCATCGATGGGCCGACCGATCTCACGGTCTCGGACGACCAGGCGGCGCGCTTCAGCGCCCTCGGCTGGCAGGTCGATTCGTGCGACGGCCACGACCCCGATTCGATCGCCGCGGCGCTCGCGCGGGCCCAGGACTCGAATCGCCCGGTCCTGATCGCCTGCCGCACCACCATCGGCTACGGCTCGCCGGGCAAGGCGGGAACCTCGGCCACCCACGGCGCACCGCTCGGCGAGGACGAGGTGGCGGCGACCCGTGCTGCGCTCGGCTGGAACGAGCCGCCTTTCGAGATTCCGCAAGGCGTGCAGGACGCCTGGCGCGAAGCGGGCCGGCGCGGCGCTGGCGAACGCGAGGCCTGGCAGGCGCGGCTTGCCGCCTCGGCCCAGCGCGAGGCTTTCGAAGCGGCACTGGCGGGCGAGCTTGGCGGCCTCGACGAGGCCATCGAAGCCTACAAGAAAGAGGTTTCCGCGGCGGCACCCAAAGTCGCCACGCGAAAAGCCTCCCAGGACACCCTGGAGAGGATCAACCCGGTGGTGGCCACCACCGTCGGCGGCTCGGCCGACCTGACGGGTTCGAACAACACCCGCAGCGCCGATCAGGCGCCGGTGACGGCCGACGATTTCAGCGGCCGCTATCTCTTCTACGGCGTGCGCGAACACGCCATGGCGGCGGCCATGAACGGCATCGCCCTGCACGGGGGCTTCATTCCCTATGCCGGCACCTTCCTGGTGTTCAGCGATTATTCGCGCCCGGCCATCCGCCTCGCCGCCTTGATGGGCCAGCGGGTGATCCACGTGCTGACCCACGATTCGATCGGTCTCGGCGAGGACGGCCCGACCCACCAGCCGGTGGAGCATCTGGCGGCCCTGCGGGCGATCCCCAATCTTGCGGTCTTCCGCCCCGCCGACGCGGTGGAGACGGCGGAGTGCTGGCAGCTCGCCCTGCAACGCACGGAGGGACCGTCGGCCCTGATCCTGACCCGCCAGGGACTGCCGACCCTGCGCACCGAGCACATGAGCGAGAACCGCTGCGCCGCCGGCGCCTACGAGATCGCGCCGGCCGAGGGCGAAGCCCGCGCCAGCATTCTCGCCACCGGTTCCGAGGTCTCGCTGGCCCTGGCCGCGCGGGAGGCCCTGCAAGCCGACGGCGTGCCCGTGCGCGTGGTCTCCCTGCCTTGCTGGGAGCTGCTTGGCGAGCAGCCGGCGGCCGAGCGCGAGGCCATTCTCGGCGCCGCGCCGCGCATCGCCGTGGAAGCGGCCTTGCCCATGGGCTGGGCGCGCTGGGGCGTGGACGAGGACAAAATGATTGCCATGCGTAGTTTCGGCGCATCGGCGCCGGCGGCGGACCTTTTCCGCCATTTCGGCATTACCGCGGAAGCCGTGGCCGACGCGGTCAAGGACAGTCTCTAAATCAAGGGAGGTTAGCTTGGCGATTCGGGTTGCCATCAACGGGTTCGGCCGTATCGGCCGGTTGGTTCTGCGCGCCGCGGCGGAGTCCGGGCGCAACGACGTACAAGTGGTCGGCGTCAACGACCTGGGCTCGGTCGAGGCCAATGCGCACCTGCTGCGCTACGACTCGGTCCACGGCCGTTATCCCAACGACGTATCGGTGAGCGGCGACAGCATCGATGTCGGCGGCGGGCCGATCAAGGTGACCGCCGAGCGCGACCCGGCCAAGCTGCCCTGGGGCGAGCTCGGTGTCGACGTGGCGCTCGAGTGCACCGGCATCTTCGCCAAGCGCGAGGCGGCGGCGAAGCATCTCGAAGCGGGCGCGCGCAAAGTGCTGATCTCGGCCCCGGCGGGCGATGCCGACATGACCGTGGTCTATGGCGTCAACCACGATAAGCTCGAAGCCGGCTACGAGGTGGTCTCCAATGCGTCGTGCACCACCAATTGCCTGGCGCCGGTCGCCAAGGTGCTCAACGACACCATCGGCATCGAGCGCGGCTTCATGACCACCGTGCACGCCTATACCGGCGACCAGCCCGTGCTCGACACCTTGCACAAGGACCTGCACCGGGCGCGCGCCGCGGCAAGTTCGATGATCCCGACCTCGACCGGTGCCGCGCGTGCCGTCGGCCTGGTGCTGCCCGAGCTTGCCGGCAAGCTCGACGGTACCGCCATCCGCGTGCCGACGCCGAACGTGTCGTTGATCGACTTCACCTTCACCGCCGGCCGCGAGACCAGCGCCGACGAGATCAACACCGCGGTCAGCGCCGCCGCCGCCGGCCCGCTTTCGGGTGTGCTGGAGATCAATGACGAGCCGCTGGTCTCGATGGACTTCAACCACAGCCAAGCCAGCTCGACCTTCGACCTCAGCCAGACCCAGGTCATCGAGGGCCGCTTCGTGCGCGTGCTTTCCTGGTATGACAACGAATGGGGCTTTTCCAACCGCATGAGCGACGTCGCGGCGCTGCTCGGCAACATGTGAGGCTGCCGTGCCCTCACTGCCACTGCTCAAGGACCTCGATGTCGGCGGCAGAAAGGTCCTGCTCCGGCTCGACCTCAACGTGCCGATGGACGCGGCACACAAGGTCACCGACGACACGCGCATCCAGCGTGCCCTGCCGACGCTCAACGAGCTTTGCGAACGCGGCGCGCGCACGATCATCATCTCCCACTTCGGCCGGCCCAAGGGCAAGGACGTGCCCGAGCTTTCCCTGGCCCATGTCGCCGGGCCGCTGACGGAGGCGCTGGGGCGTTACGTCGACGTCACCGCCGACTGCATCGGCAAGGGGCCGGAGACGGTGGCGGACGCGCTCAAGCCCGGCGAGTTCCTGATGCTGGAAAACCTGCGCTTCCACGCAGGCGAGGAGGCCAACGACGCCGACTTCGGCGCGGCACTGGCGCGCGTCGGCGACGTCTATGTCAACGATGCCTTCTCGGCCTCGCACCGCGCCCATGCCTCGATCGTCGGCCTGCCGCAATTGCTGCCCCACGCGGCGGGCCCGGCCCTGCAGGCAGAGCTGATCGCGCTGGAGAGCACCCTGCGCAATCCGGAGCGCCCGATGATCGCCATCATCGGCGGCTCGAAGGTCTCGACCAAGCTCGAGCTGCTGGGCAACCTGATCGACAATGTCGAGGTGCTGGCGATCGGCGGCGCCATGGCCAACACCTTCCGCAAGGCGCAAGGCTTTTCGGTCGGCAGCTCGCGGGTCGAAGACGACATGCTGGAGACCGCGCAGTCGATCCTGGTCAAGGCCTCCGAACACGAGTGCAAGATCATCCTGCCGATCGATGCGGTGGTGGCGAGCGAGCTGGCGGACGGCGTCGAGACCGACATAGTCGACATCGATGCGGTGCCCGAGGACAAGATGATCCTCGATATCGGCCCCGGCTCGGCGGATGCCATCGCCAATGCCATGGCGCGCTGCCGCTCGGTCTTGTGGAACGGCCCGCTCGGCGCCTTCGAGACGGCGCCCTTCGATACCGCGACGGTGCTGCTGGCCGGCACCACCGCGGCGCTCACCGAGGCGCGCAGGCTGGTCAGCGTGGCCGGCGGCGGCGATACGGTTGCCGCCCTGTCCCATGCCAAGGTCGACGACAAGCTCACTTACGTCTCGACCGCCGGCGGCGCCTTCCTCGAATGGCTCGAAGGCAAGACCCTGCCGGGCCTCGCCATCATGTACAAGGAATAGCGCGCGTGGGGCGGTGATCGTCGAGGGCCCGGACGACCTGGCCGCCGCCCTGGCCGGCGGGGCGGCGGAGAGCCTGCGCACAGCCCCCTGGATGGCGGCGGCCTACGGCCCGCTGGTGCTCTACGAAATGATGGCGGCGGCACGGGCGGCCGGGATCACGGTTATCCTCGACTGCGCCGACGATGCCGACATCGCGCTGGCCGCGCTGCGCGTGGGCTGGAAATGGATCGCCTTCAGTGGGCGGGATGATGTGCGGCAGAAGCTGGCCGAGATTGCCGGTCAATATGATGCGGAGCTAACGGAATAGCGGCAACGCCAATCGATGGCGGCGTCAGGGCGCATCGTCGGCAAGCGGAAGCTCGAGCCAGAAAGTGCTGCCTGTGCCGGGGGTACTCTCGAAATCGAGGCTGCCGCCCATGCTTTCGATGAGCTGGCGGCTGATGGTCAGGCCGATGCCGGTGCCCTCGATCTTCGAGGCCTCGGCGCCGAGGCGCGAGAACGGGCGGAACACCTCGTCATGCTTCTCGGCCGGTATCCTCGGGCCCGTATCGCTCACATTGATGCGCACCATTCCGGCATCGCCGACGACAGCGGCAACCGTTACCGTGCCACCCTCCCGATTGTACTTCACCGCATTGGACAGCAGGTTGAGAAGCGCTTGCTTGAATCGGCTCGGATCCGCGCTGACAGAGATTTCGGGCTCGGCGTCCATGTCCACGCGCACATCGATGTGAGCCGCGTCGGCCAGCGGCTGCACGAGTGAGATGTCCTCTTGAATCGCCTGTGCCAGGTCCACCGTCTCTATGGACAAGTCCAGCCGGCCAGCCTCGATCCGTGCCAGATCCAGAACCTCATTGATCAGCCCCAAAAGGTGATTGCCGGCGCCAAGAATATGCTTGATGCCGTCATTCTGCTCTTGCGTGAGGGGCTCGTCGGAATAGTCCCGCAACATTTGCGCGAAGCCCATGATCGCATTGAGGGGCGTGCGCAGCTCATGGCTCATCGATGACAGGAACTCGGATTTCGCCCGGTTGGCATTGTCGGCAATCTCCCTGGCCTCGATCAGGGCCTGCTCGATCTTCCTGTGCTCGGTGATATCGATGCGGATCGAGACCGTGCCGCCTTCCGAAGTCGGCCTCTCCATGGCGCGCAGAATGCGGCCGTCATCGAGGCGAAGCTCCGAGAACGGGGTGCCGTCGCGAAAACGCGCGAGGCGTGTCTCCAGCCACTCGTCCTCGTGCCCCACGGCCTCGGGGAACAAGCCTGCGTCGATATTGCGGCGAATCATCTCGCGCACCGGCGTACCCGGCGCGACATGCCCCTGCAAAGGCGGGAAGGTCTCTTCGTACATGCGGTTGGTCATCAGCACCCGATCATCGGCATCGTAAATGACGAATGACATCGGCAGGCTCTCGATCGCGTCGGCCAGCCTCGCCTGGGCCAGGCGGCTGGCCAGCTCGGTCTGTTTCAGCCGGGTGATATCGGTTTGCACGAGCGCGATGCCGCTGTCGTCAGTGCGCCGTTCGGTAATCAGCAGCCAACGCCCATCGCCAAGCTCGACCTCCGTCGCCGGGCCCGGATCGCGATGCTGGGCCATCCGCGCCGCCACCCGATCCTCGACCGTCTCTCCCGGGAACAGGGCGCCGCCGCTTTCGATCATGGCACGCACGACGGTCTCGAATGTCACGCCTGGCTTGATGATGTCTGCGATCGGTGCCACGACCTGCCGATAGGCCTCGTTGCATATCACCAGCCGATCATTAGCATCGTACAGAACGAAGCCCTCCGACACGCTGGAGATGGTGGCTTCCAGGACCTTCGTCTTGCTTGTCAGCTCACGGGTGCGCTCCTCGATGCGCTGTTCCAGCTCCTGATTGAGCTGTCGCAACGCTTCTCGCGCCTGGCGGCGCTCGGAGATATCGGCGGCAATGACGAGCAACGCTGGCTCATTGTGCCAGGATATCGGCTGGACATGGTTCTCCAGCCAGATCGATGAGCCGTCCTTGCGCAGACCCTCGAACTCGTAATCGTTCGGGACCACGCCCTCCTGATCGCGTTGCGTGCGAAACGATTGAAACCTTTGACGCTCCGCCGGCGCTTCGAGCGCCTCGACCGACTCGAGCGCCAGGATCTCTTGCGGGCTCCCGTAGCCATACAAGCGGGCATAGGCTTCGTTGGCATACACGGCCCGGTCTTCGCGGCGGATGAATATGCCCATGGCGGAGCCATCCAACAGACCTTTGAATGCCGCCTCGCTCTTCTCCAGCTCCTCTTGGGCGCGCAGGCGCTCACTGATGTCGCGTATGGCGGTCGCTACCAGCATGCCTTCGTCGGTATCGATCGCGCTTAGGCTGATATCGACCGGGATCTCTTCGCCCGATTTGGTCAGGCAATGGAGCACCCCGCTTTGGCCCATCGGCCGCGCCACCGGACGGTCCAGGTAGTCGCGACGGTGATCGCCATGCGCCGCCGCGTAGCGCTCCGGCACGAGCATCTCGACCGGCTTGCCGATCAGTTCGGCGCGGCTGAAGCCGAGCAAATTCTTAGCTTGCTCGTTGAGTTCCGTGATCGTGCCATCGGCGTCGGCAATCACCATCGCATCGGGCGCCGAGTCCAAGAGGGCGCGGAACTTGTGCGCGTGCCGCTTCGATTCGGTGATATCGCTTATGGCGATCATGATGGCGGGCTTGCCATTCCAGCTGATCAGCTGGGCTCGGTTCTCGGCCCACCAAAGGGAGCCGTCCTTACGCTTGAACTGAAGCTCGTATGAGTCCGGCGCCGCATCGCCCTCTATGCGGGCCGCGTGGTACCCGGATATGCGCTCGCGCTCACCCTCGGCCACCAGCGCATAGACCGAGCCGAGGGACTGCACCGCCTCTCGCGACTCGTAGCCACACATCTCCGCGAAGGCGTGATTGACGAAGACAAACCTCTGGCCTTGCCGGATGGCAATGCCCTGGGTCCAGCTCTCCAGAATTCGGAGAACTTGTCCGTCGCCGTCCGCTGTCGCAATGTCGGGTCGATTGCTCGCAACAATCGCCACCGTCGCACTCCCTCCTCGTTCTTGTGATCCGAACTAAACCGCAAGAGCCGAGGTTGGACAAGCGGCTTCTTGCCGGGGCTGGCGCCGACGGAAGTCATGTGGGCGGTTTGGAGCCTACCCCGGCAACACGTCCTCGCCATCGCCAAGGCGTGCAGGCGCGTTTATGCGCTCTTCCTGCAGTAGTATGCCACAATGGTCGACATCGCTTTGGCCGGCGGCGCAGAGGTCGCGGTAGAGGCTGCGCACGCATTCCGCCGCCGGCAGGGTGAGGCCGAGCTGGCCTGCGGTATCGCAGATGGTCTCCAGGTCCTTGAGCTGCACCGAGGCGCGGGCGCCGGGCAGGAAGCGGCGGCCGATCATGTTGGCGCCGTGGTTCTGCAGGATGATCGAATCCGCGAAGCCGCCGGAGATGGCGTCCTTCACGGCGGCCGTGTCGGCGCCGCCCGCCGCCGCCAGCAGCAAGGCCTCGGCGACAGCGGTGATGGTAATGCCGACAATCGTTTGATTGGCAAGCTTGGCCAGCTGACCGGCGCCGGCCGCGCCGACATGGGTGACGCGGCCCAGGCTTTCGAGCACCGGGCGGGCGCGTTCCAGCGCCGCCGCCTCGCCGCCTGCCATGATCGCCAGCGTTCCCTTCTCGGCACCGGGCACGCCGCCCGAGACCGGCGCGTCGAGATGCTCGACGCCGCGCCCGGCCAGCCGTGCCGCGTGCTCGCGCGCGGTCGCGGGCGGGATCGAGCTCATGTCGGCCAGCACGGCACCGGGCGCCATGGCTTGCGCCGCGCCGGCGCCGAACAGGACCTCAGCCACCACCGGGCCGCTCTCCAGCATGACGATCACCACGTCCGCGCCCGCCACCGCCGCCGCGGCGCTGTCCGCCACCGCTGCGCCGTCCGCTGCCAGGGGCGCCGCCTTGGCGCGGGTGCGGTTCCACACCCTGAGCGGATGACCCGCCTTGATGATGTTGCGGCTCATCGGCGCGCCCATCAATCCGGTTCCCAGAAGCGCAACTGTCTGCGGCATGGTTTCCTCCTCTTCCTGCGGCGCCAGTATAGAGGGCCGCCCTTGTCGCCACAGTGGCGATATGCATGATGCCAGGACGGTTCTTCACGAGGCTCGGATGATTCGCACTGCCCTGCTCACCCTTGTACTAACCTTGCATGCCTGGACCGCCACGGCGCAGCAGCAGGAGAGCGGCGACGTCGTCGTGGCCCGCGTCTGGGACATCGAAGTCATGCTCTTCGAGGTCATGACGGCGATCTATTCCATGCCGTCGGAGGAGCGCGAGAAGCATCATCCCGAAGCCCTGTACGAAGAGACCCTGGAGCGCCTGGTCGAGGGCGCACTGATCTACCACGCGGCGCGCGAGGCGGGCCTGGCCGACGACCCGCAGATCCAGCGCCGGCTGCGGCTGATCGAGCGCCAGGTGCTGTCCGATGCCTATCTGCAGTTTTCCCTGGCAGACCGCGTCGATGAGGCGTTTCTCAGCGAGCGCTACGACGCCTATGCGGCTGTCGCGGCCGAGCGCAAGCAATACCGCGCGCGCCATATCCGCACCGCCGACGAAGCTGCCGCGATTGCGGTCAAGGCTCGCATCGATGGCGGCGAGAGCTTCGAGGATGTCGCCCGCAGCCTCAATTATACGGGCGCCAGTCGCGGCGGCGACCTTGGCTTTTTCGACGACAGCAACATGGTGCCGGAAATCGTCGCGGTGGCCCGGGCGATGGCGGTCGGCAGCGTCTCCGAGCCCTTTCGGAGCCAATATGGCTGGCATCTGCTGAGCCTGGAAGCGGTGCGCCCGGCGCCGGTGGCGAGCCTTGAGGAAATGCGCGAACAACTCGCCAACGACGCCTGGCAGGACCTGCGCGCGGCCGAGATCGAGACCTTGCGCGCCGAGGCGCCGATCGTCCGCTTCGGGCGCGACGGCGAGCTTTTGGCGGACTGACCATGGCAAGCGCAAAATCACCGCTCGCGCCCGACGCCTTTCCCGACCTGCCGGCCATCGATGGCGTGCGCCTCGGCGCCAGCGCCTGCGGCATCCGCTACCGCGAGCGCACCGACCTGATGCTGGCGCTGTTCGACCCCGGCACCACGGTTGCCGGCGTGCTGACCCGCTCGCTGACCGCATCCGCCGCGGTGCATTGGTGCCGCGAGGCCCTGGCCGGCGGCACCGCACGGGCGCTGGTGGTCAATTCGGGCAACGCCAACGCCTTTACCGGCGGCGCGGGCGACCGCGCCATGCGGCGCACGGTGGCCGCCGCGGCTCGGCTCGCGGGCTGTTCCGAGTCGGAAGTGTTCGTGTCTTCGACCGGCGTCATCGGCGAGCCTTTGCCGGTCGACAAGATCGAAGAAGCCTTGCCAGCGCTCGCCGGGACGCTTTCGCCCGACGCCTGGGCGCAGGCGGCGCAAGCGATCACGACTACCGACACTTTCGCCAAGGGCGCCGTGCGCACATGCGAGATCGACGGCCGCCCCGTCAAGCTGGTGGGCATCGCCAAGGGCTCGGGCATGATCGCGCCCGACATGGCGACCATGCTGTCCTATATCGCCACCGATGCGACCCTGCCCCCAGAGCTGATGCAGCGCCTGCTGGCCTCGGCCGTGAACAAGTCCTTCAACGCCATCACCGTCGACAGCGACACCTCGACCAGCGACACGGTGCTGCTGTTCGCCACTGGCAAGCTCGCGACGCCGGACTTCAACGGCATAGGCGACCGCCGCCTGACCGGCTTCCGCCGCGCGCTGGACGATCTTTGCCGGGATCTGGCGCAGCAGATCGTGCGCGACGGCGAAGGCGCGAGCAAATTCGTCACCGTCCACGTCAGTGGCGCCGCCAGCCGCCGGGCGGCCAAGCGCATTGCCATGTCGATCGCCAATTCGCCTCTGGTGAAGACCGCCATCGCCGGCTGCGATCCCAATTGGGGGCGCATCGTCATGGCCGTCGGCAAGGCGGGCGAAAAGGCCGAGCGCGACGCCCTCGCCATCGTCATCGGCGGCTTTGCCATCACCGAAGGCGGCACCGCCCGGGCCGACTACGACGAGGGCCCGGTGGCGGACTATATGAAAGGCGATGAGATCGAGATCGCAGTAGACGTGGGCGTCGGCAGTGGCAAGGCCACGGTTTGGACCTGCGACCTGACCCACGGCTATATCGAGATCAACGCCGACTATCGCTCATGAGCTTCGCGCCCATCGCCAGCCAGCGGCTCGATCTCAGGCCGCTGCTGGCGAGCGATGCGGCGGCGCTGTTCAGCTTGCTCGACGATCAGGAGATCGCCCGCCAAACCCCCGGCCTGCCGCGCCCCTATGGCTTCGACATGGCTGTGCGCTGGATCGCCGAATCGCGCCCCAGCCTCTATGCTGGCGAGGAGTTTCTGCTCGGCGCCTTCACGCGACCGGAGGGGAAGCTAGCGGCGGTGGTCAAGCTGGCGCTGGATCCGGCTTTGCCCGAGGCGGAGATCGGCTATTGGGTCGATGCCCGCCATCGCCGCCGGGGCATCGCCGGCGAGGCAGTGGGCAAGGTGGCCGAGTTCGCTTTCGCCACGCTCGGGCTCGAGCGGCTCACGGCAGGCGTGCTCGATGGCAACCCGGCGAGCCTGCGGGTGCTGGCGGCTGCCGGCTTCCGCGAGATGCGCAAGGGCGAGATCGGCGAGCGGCCCGCAAGCTTCCACCAGCTCGATGCCACGCCGGCCAAAGACCTCCCGCTCTACGTTGCCGCCGTCGCGATGATCGACGACCATGGTCGCGTGCTGCTTGCCAAGCGACCCGCCGGCAAGCCCATGGCCGGCCTGTGGGAGTTTCCCGGCGGCAAGATCGAGCCTGGCGAACGCCCCCGCGCGGCCCTGGCCCGCGAGCTCTCGGAGGAACTGGCGGTGGAAGCGAGCCTCAGCGACCTTTGGCCCTATGCCATCGCCTGCCACCAATATGCGGATTTCCAGCTGCTCATGCCGCTGCTGCTGTGCCGGCGCTGGTCGGGCAGCCCTGAGCCGTACGAAGGCCAGCGCCTTGCCTGGGCAACGGCAAAGGCGCTGGCGCGCTTTCCCATGCCGGCCGCCGATGCCCCCCTGGTCGAAGAGCTATCGCCCCTGCTTGCGCCCTAGCATATCGCCCAGAGGCACGGCGCCGGTGACCGGCGCCAAGGGGCGCGGCTGGTCGGGGTGGGGCTTCCAGGCGGTCAGCGTCAGCAGCTCGAAGCTTGCCGGCACGCGGCCGTCCTCGCCGCCAAAGCGTTCGCGATAGAGCGCCATGGCGGCGCTTAAGCGCTGGCGCGACAGGGGCAGGCGAGGGCGCCGCACCAGGACATTGCTCTCGCCCATGCCACGCAGGTCGCCAAGCAGGCGCAGCGGCTCTTCATAGCGCACGGTCACGGTCTCGGAATCGACCACCGGCAGGGCCAGTCCGGCCCGCTGCAGCAGGCCGCCGGCATCGCGGATATCGACAAATGGCGAGATGCGCCCGCCGATACCGCTTTCGGTAAGCTCGGTGTCGTCCAGAACGCTGCGCAACTCGGCCAGGGTGCCGCCCCCGAACAGTGTCACCAGCAGCAGACCGTCCGGTTTCAGACACATTGCCGCCTGAGCCAAGGCGCCGGGAAGGTCGTTGGTCCAGTGCAACGAAAGCACGCTGGTGATGAGATCGAAGGCATCGGCGCAGAACGGCAATCGTTCCTCATCTGTAACGATACGAATTCCGTCGGCACTGCGCAGCATGGCCTCGGAGAGATCGCACTGCACGAGGCTATCGACCAGGCCCGCCGGCAAAGCGCGGGCGAGCTCGCCCGTGTGGCAGCCGAGGTCGAGGCCCAGCGCGAAGCCGCGCCGCACTTCGCCGAGCCGCTCTGCCAGCCGCACCGCTGCCTCTGCAACGAGAAAGTCGTGCGCGGCAAAGCCCGCCGCCGCCCGCTCTCTGCGCCGGCGCAACAGCGCGCGGTCGAAAATCTCCGGCACGCTCATGCGGTTGCCAATCCGGTGTAGACTGCCCTGGTCATGGACGCGTTATACCCGAGACCGGGCGCCAGCGCTCGGCGACGCCTTGCAAAGCTTGGCGGTGGCCTGCTCGATCTGCTGCTGCCGGGCCACTGCATGGCCTGCCGCGCACCCACGGACAGGCCCGGGCAATTGTGCGGCGAGTGCTGGGCCGAGGTCGATTTCCTCACCCCTCCGCATTGCGCCCGTTGCGGCATCCCTTTCGACTACGACCTAGGTGGCGACGTGCTCTGCTCCGGCTGCCTGGCGGCGGCGCCCGCCTTCGACACGGCCCGTGCCGCCATGCGTTATGGCCCCGTGGCACGGCGTTTGGTGGTCGGCCTCAAGCACGCCGACCGCACCCACCTGGCGCCGGCGCTGGCGGCCTGGATGGGCCGCGCCGGCGAAGCGCTCTGCGCCGATTCCGATCTTCTCATACCGGTGCCGCTGCATCGCCGCCGGCTGCTGTCGCGACGCTTCAACCAATCGGTGTTGCTGGCGCGTGCGCTGGGGAAGGAGAGCGGCTTGCCGGTGATAGCCGATGCCATGGTGCGCCGCCGGGCGACACCGCCCCAGGCCGGCTTGACCCGCCACCAGCGCCGCCGCAACGTCGCCGCGGCGTTTGCCGTCAGACCCGCCCGCCAGGCGTTGGTCGAAGGCCGCCGCGTGGTGCTGGTCGACGACGTCCTGACCACCGGCGCCACCGCCACCGCCTGCGCCCGCACCCTCAAGCGCGCCGGCGCCGATCACGTCGCCGTGCTGACCCTTGCCCGGGTCGTGCTGGAGGATTAGATAGGAGCCACTGCCACCGCGGCTGGGGCTGGTGGGGCGGCCAGCCGCAAACAAGAATCCCGGCTGGGGCTGGTGGGGCGGCCAGCCGCAAACAAGAATCCCGGCTGGGGCTGGTGGGGCGGCCAGCCGCAAACAAAGAAGCGGATGCGAGATGGCGAAAGTGGAGATATACTCGTCGTTCTTCTGCGGCTATTGCGCCCGCGCCAAGCGGCTGCTGGACAAGAAGGGCGTGGCCTACGAAGAGTACGACCTGATGCGCCATCCCGGCCGCCGCGAAGAAATGGAAGCGCGCGCCGGCGGCGGCCGCACCGTGCCCCAAATCTTCATCGACGACCACCCCATCGGCGGCTCCGACGAGCTCGCGGAACTGGAGCAAGCGGGCGAGCTGGACGCGCTGTTGGGGGTGTGAAGGCATTACGGTCGCAAACGGCGCGGCCCCCGCCTCCACTCGATGGTTGCCATTCGACATATCCAATGACGATGTCACCCGCTCATCTTCGACTCAAGGCGCTTCCAGACAGCACTTCGATTTTCCGAACAACAACTATTCCTTGTCATAGTTCGCGCATATGTCCACACTAATCGTGCGCAAAGCTTTATCCCTGCGCAGAATCGATAGGATATGCGATCTTGCTGCAGAAGGCGGTCGAAGAATATTTCAGAAGGCTCGACACCCTAAAGTCGACAGGTGGAGCGACCGCGGAAACGTCCTTCTATTCGGTCCTTGAGGAGCTTCTCAATATAATCGGCGCTGGCCTAAGGCCGAAGGTATTCTGTTTGCCACAGTTGGCAGATCAGGGCGCTGGCCATCCCGACTTTGGTCTCTTTACAGCAAACCAATGTCAAAGGGGCGCACCCAGGAAAGACCAAAAGCCAGAGCGCGGGGTTATCGAGGTCAAGGGCGCTGCCGACGATACTTGGCTGACGGCAGAGACCGACCAGGTCAGCCGATACTGGTCAGCCTATCGCCTCGTGCTAGCCCGGATTATTCACGGCTCGGTAGAATATGGTTGGTGAGCGTATATT
>CAYPAX010000062.1:0-28056 GCA_964408735.1 uncultured Rhodospirillaceae bacterium
CGATACCGCACGTTCCAATCAAATCTCATGGCCGGCATGAATAATTCGGGTTAGGGATCGAACGGAGCGGCGCGATGGGGGCGATTTTCAACTGCGGCACATGCGACGACATGTCTCATGAGGAAGCCCGCGAATTTGGCCAGGCTCTCATCGATGAGGCGCGGCGCGAGCACGGAGCGGACGGCGATACCGGCACCTTTGCCGAGGCCAACGCGATCGATGTGAGCGATACCTATTTCACCACTCTCGAAGACGCGGAGACGTGGCTCTACAAGCGCGCCGACCGTTACGGGCCGCTACGCTTTGTCCGCGTCTACGAACCGGACAAGGCCTATTGGGCCTACGGTCTGTGGTGCCGGTGTTGAAGTTCGCATCTTAGAGCTTAGAGCACGCCCCACGCGGCCACAAAAAGAAAGCCCCGCACCGAGGTGCGGGGCTTAAAGTCGGATGCGAGATTCGAGTGGAGTGGAGACTTGGTGACAAGGAAACTAGGAAATCTGCTCCGCTGTGCCCTTAACATGGGTTAAGGTCGCTACGTTTTTCTCTCCCATGGGGGTGGCAGGAGGGGCGAAATGTCTGAAACGGAACAGAAATACGACCGTCGCGGTTTTGCCTTGGGCCGCCCCGGGCCTCAGGACGGCGCGGCCGGCGACCAGCCTTTCCGCTTTTTCGACAATCGCGAGAAGTATCTCCTCTTCGTCACCACCTGCAGCGAGAAGTGGGTTATCGCCGAGCGCGTCGGCCTGGAACTCGAGCAGCTGGTGCCGAGCCCGCCGGCCCTGCGCCTGTTCGATGCGGGCATGGGCGATGCCACGGTGCTGACCCGTGTGCTGCGCCGCGTCCATTACAATTTCCCTACCGTGCCGGTGCTGGCCGTGGCCAAGGAGATCAGTGTCGAGGACGTGCGCCTCGGCCTGGAGAAGATGCCGGACCGCTTCGTCGAGCATCCCGAGACGGTGCTGGTGGTCACCAACATGCGCTATTCCGAGGCGCCGGGGCTGAGCCCCGATGCCAGCCGCGCCGGTGCCCTGAACTGGCACGAGGTGGCGCTGAGCGGCGACTCGGCCTACGAGTTCGACGAGCAGATCAAGGGCCTGCAATCCTTCATCGCCGACGGCTGGCGCGCGCGCACCAGCGAAAAATCCGGCAACCCGGTCTATGTGGTCCCCTCGGTACTGGTGATCTATCGCGAGGACAGGCGCTTCGTGCTCGATCCGGTCATCCCGCGGCGCGGCAGCGAGCTGTCCGGCTACGACCTGGTGATGGCCTCGCAGCCCTATCGTGCGCGCATGCCGGCCGAGGGCAAGGCGCGCAGCGTGCTGGCGCCGCTGACCAGGGCCCTGGCGCCGGGCGGGCGCATGATCGCCATCCAATCGACCGGGCGCGACCCGGGCATGGAGATCATCCGCACCATCTGGCCCGATGAGGATCCCTTCCAGGTGCCGCGGGCCGAGCTGGTGGCGGCGCTGCGCCAGAGCCTCGGCGAACAGGTTGGCGAGTTCCGCATCCACGACTATCCCGACCACCGCTCCGAGTTCCGCTTCAATCTGCAGCACCTGCCCGGCGAGCTGGGCAACAATATCGGCACCTCGACCCTGCTCGCGGCCTGGAACGCGGCCGTCTACGTGGCCCAGATCGAGGACGTGCGCCTGACCGAGGCGTTGCGCACCGACGACTACCTGCAAGCCACCTGGGACGTGCTGCAGACCTATGGCGGCCTCTGGTTCGTCGACGAAAGCTTTGTCGTCGAACGGCTACAGGTCTAGCGCAGGTCGCGGCGTTCGCGGATGCCGGCGCGGCGGATGGCTTCGGCGGCGGCGGCCTCGGCGCCCGGGCCCATGACGTGGGCGCCGGCAACGCCGGGGATGTCGGCCAGCACTTCCAGCAGTTCGACGGCGATGGCAAGGCCTTCCTCGCGCGCGTCCGCAGCGCCGTCGAGGCGGGCGATGGTGGCCTGCGGTATGTGCACGCCGAACAGGTTCTCGTTCATCCAGCGCGCGCTTTTGGCCGAGCGCAGGGCACCGATGCCGATGAGGAACCAGGCGCGCTCGGTTATGCCTTCGTCGGCGAGCCGCGCCATGTAGCGGCGCAGCATGGCGGTATCGAAGCAGAACTGGGTCTGAAAGAAGCTGGCGCCGGCGGCGATCTTCCTTTGCAGGGAGGCGGGCGACCAGTCGGGCCCGGGCTCCGTCGGCGAATCCGCCGCGCCCACCAGCAGGGCAGGCGGCGTGGCGATCTCTCGCCCGCTCGGCAGCCGGCCTTCGTCGCGCATGGCGCAGGCCAGTGCGATCAGGCCTGCGCTGTCGAGGTCGTGCACCATCTTGGCCTCGGGCTGGTCGCCGCCGGCGACGTCATCGCCGTGCAGGCACATGACATTGGCGATGCCGAGCGCCGCCGCGCCGAGCAGATCGCTCTGCAAGGCCAGGCGATTGCGGTCGCGCAGGGTGAATTGCAGCACCGGTTCGATATCCGCGCGGGCCATCAGCGCCGCCGCCGCCAGGCTCGACAGGTGGGAGCGGGCGCCGGCGCCGTCGGTGACGTTGACCGCATCCGCCACGCCGCGCAACGGCGCGACCTTGGCCAGCAGCGCTGCCGGGTCGGCCGAGAGCGGCGGTGTCGTCTCGGAGGTGACCACGAAATGCCCGGCCCGCAGCAGGCCCTCGAGCGCGCCGTGAGACAGGCGCGCCGCGTCGTCGATATCCATCGCCACAGGCAGGTTCCTTTTTGCTCGGACAGGCGAGACTAGCGCGGCGGCATTGCCAGTCAAAGGCCAAACACATCCCTGTGAGGGCGGCTTGTTAGGCGCGCGGGCGCCACTTAGGTTTCCGGCCATCGCAACCAATTCCGGGAGAGGGGCGATGATCTCCAAGCTCCAAGCGCTGTCTGCTTCGGCTCTGATTGTTCTGGCTCTGGCCATACCGGCCAAAGCCGACAGCCACGTCAACGCGACCTGGCTCGGCAATGCCATCGAAGGCTACGATGCGGTGGCCTATCACCTCGAAGGCCGCCCGGTCGAGGGCTCGGACGATTTCGAGCATGACTGGGAAGGCGCCACCTGGCGCTTCGCCAGCGCCGAGAACCGCGACCTCTTCGCCGCCGATCCGGCAAAATACGCCCCGGCCTATGGCGGCTATTGCGCCTACGGCGTTTCCCAGGGCTATAAACCCGATATCGACCCGCAAGCCTGGTCCGTCATCGAAGGCCAGCTCTATCTCAACCTCAGCCCCAAAATCCAGGCGCGCTGGGAGCAGGACATTCCCGGCTATATCGCCAAGGCCGACGAGATCTGGCCCGATATCGCCCATAACTAGACGTTCGGGCTTTGCGCCCCTATATTGCGCCGCAGCAAATAATGTTGCGACGCATAAGGAGATGGCGCGATGGCGGCTGAGGACGTAAGCGAGGCGATACATGACCGCGAGCTGGACGGTCTCTATTTCGAAGACCTGACGGTCGGCATGAGCGATCTCTACAGCCGCACCATCACGGAAAGCGACATCGTGCTGTTCTGCGGCATCACAGGCGATACCAACCCGGTGCATCTCGACCGCGAATACGCCTCGCGCACCCGCTTCAAGGGCCCCATCGCCCACGGCATGCTCTCGGCCTCGCTGATCTCCACCGTGCTCGGCACCAAGCTGCCCGGCCCCGGCGTCATCTATGTCAGCCAGAACTGCCGCTTCCGCGCGCCCGTGCGCGCCGGCGACACCGTGGTGGCCCGCGCCACCATCACCGAGCTCGACCCCGCCAAAAGCTTCGCCAAGCTCGAGACCACCTGCAGCGTCGGCCCCAAAGTGGTCATAGACGGCGAAGCCATGGTCATGGTGCCGAGCCGGGCGGCATAAGCCACCGCACCACCTTGCCGCCGTCCGCCATTTGCGGTAAAGCGCGCGGGCTATGCGGATTTGCCGACAGTATGGGCGAGTTCCGCCGGCGGCGCGCGGCGCGGCGGTCGCGCTCGGCAATTTCGACGGCGTTCATCTCGGCCATCGCGGCGTAATCGGTCGCGCCGCCAATGTAGCGCGCGACGAGGGCCTGCCGCTCGGCGTGATGTCGTTCGAGCCCCATCCGGCGACGGTGCTGCGCGCCGACAGCGCGCCCTTGCGCCTGTCCCCCTTCCGGGCCAAGACCCGGCGCCTGCGCGAATGTGGCGTCGACTGGTTCTATTGCCTGCGCTTTTCCCGCGAATTCGCCGAGATGAGCGCCGAGGCCTTCGTGGACGACGTGCTGGTCGGCGGGCTCGGCGTCAAGCACCTCACCATCGGCCACGACTACCGTTTCGGCCGCCACCGCGTCGGCGACCACGAGTTTCTGGAGAAGGCCGGCGAGGCACACGGCTTCGGCGTCACCAGCGTCGCGGCAATCGGCAATGCCGGCGAGATCTATTCCTCGACCCGGGTGCGCCAATATCTGCAGCGCGGCGAGCCGCGCCTGGCCGCAGCCGTGCTCGGCCACCCCTGGGAGGTCGAGGCGCGCGTGGAGCACGGCGACGCCCGCGGCCGCGACCTCGGCTTTCCCACCGCCAATCTGCGCCTCGACGAGCATGTCGAGCCCGCCTTCGGCATCTATGCCGTCTGGGCCGGCATCGTCGACGGCGCCGAAACGCGCTGGCATCCCGCCGTCGCCAGCTGCGGCGTGCGCCCCACCTTCGGCGGCAAGACCGTGCTGCTGGAAGTGCATATCTTCGACTACGAGGGCGACCTCTACGGCAAATATCTCCGCGTCGCCTTCGTCAACTGGATCCGCCCGGAAGAAAAGTTCGACGACGTCGACGATCTGGTGCGCCAGATGGACGAGGACTGCTATAACGCGCGCTTCATGCTGGCGGGCTCGACGCCGCCGCCCGACAAGGGCCGCACCGCTTTCAATCCGTGAGGACATTGTGACCCGCGACTACAAGAGCACCCTGTTTCTGCCGCGCACCGACTTTCCCATGAAAGGAGGCCTGCCCAAGCGCGAGCCCGATATGCTCGAGCGCTGGCAGCGCATCGACCTCTGGTCCAAGCTGCGCGAGAGCGCCAAGGGTCGCGAGAAGTTCATCCTGCATGACGGCCCGCCCTACGCCAACGGGCCGATCCACATGGGCACCGCGCTCAACAAGATCCTCAAGGACGTGGTCAACCGCACGCGCCAGATGAGCGGTCTCGATTCCCATTACATCCCCGGCTGGGACTGCCACGGCCTGCCCATCGAGTGGCAGATCGAGCAGGACTACCGCAAACAGGGCAAGAACAAGGACGAGGTGCCGGTCGAGCAGTTCCGCCGCGAATGCCGCGCCTATGCGGACAAGTGGATCGGCACCCAGATGGAGGAGTTCATCCGCCTCGGCGTGCTCGCCGACTGGCAGCGCCGCTACCTCACCATGTCCTACAAGGCCGAGGCGCAGATCGTGCGCGAGCTCGGCAAGTTCCTGCTCAATGGCGGCCTCTACAAGGGCGCCAAGCCGGTGATGTGGTCGCCGGTCGAGAAGACCGCCCTGGCCGAGGCCGAGGTCGAGTATCACGACGTCACCTCGCCGGCGATCTTCGTGCGCTTCCCCGTCACCGAGACGAACGAGGCGGCCATCGAAGGCGCCGATATCGTCATCTGGACGACGACGCCGTGGACCATGCCCGGCAACCGCGCCATCGCCTATGGTGAGGACGTGGAATATGCCGTCTACGAAGTTGCCGAAGCCATGGAAGGCGCCCATGCCAAGGCGGGCGACCGCATCGTTATCGCCACGGCACTCGAAGGCGCGGTGGCCGAGAAGGCCAAGGTTCGTCTGGAGCAAAAAGAGATGTTCGCCGGTCGGGAGCTGGCCGGCACGCGGGCGCGTCATCCCCTCGCAGGCGAGCACTATGCCTTCGACGTGCCGCTCTTGCCGGCGGATTTCGTCGCCATTGACCAGGGCTCCGGCTTCGTGCATATCGCGCCCGGCCATGGCGCCGACGATTACGAGCTTGGCCGCGCCCACGACATCCCGGCGCCGTCCACGGTCGACGACGATGGCTGCTTCTTGGATAGCGTGCCGCTGTTCGCCGGCAAGCATGTCTACAAGGTCAATCCGGAGATCATCGAGACGCTCGCCGGGTTCGGAACCTTGCTGGGCGAAGAATCCTACCTCCATTCCTATCCCCACAGCTGGCGCTCCAAGAAGCCGGTGATCTTCCGCAACACGCCGCAGTGGTTCATCAGCATGGACACCAACGACCTGCGGAGCGTCGCGCTCACCGCGATCGACGACACGCGCTGGGTGCCGGCCGTGGGTGAGAACCGCATCCGTGCGATGATCGAGACGCGGCCCGACTGGTGCGTCTCGCGCCAGCGCGAATGGGGCGTGCCGATCACCGTTTTCGTGCACAAGGAGACGGGCGAGCCCCTGCGCGACGGCGACGTCATCGAGCGCGTCGCGGCGGCGGTGGAGGAAGCGGGCGCCGACGTCTGGTTCACCGCCGACCCGGCGCGCTTCCTCGGGCCCGACCGCGATCCCGCCGACTACGAGGCCGTGACCGATATTCTCGATGTCTGGTTCGATTCCGGCTCGACCCACGCCTTCGTGCTCGAAGGCGACGACAGCCAGCGCTGGCCGGCCGACCTCTATCTCGAGGGCTCCGACCAGCACCGCGGCTGGTTCCACTCCTCGCTTCTGGAATCCTGCGGCACCCGTGGCCGTGCGCCCTACGACGCGGTGCTGACCCACGGCTTCGTGCTCGACGCCGAGGGCCGCAAGATGTCGAAGTCCCTCGGCAACGTGGTGGCGCCGCAGAAGCTTATCGCCAATAACGGCGCCGATATCCTGCGCCTGTGGTCCGCGCTCAGCGTCTATACGGACGACCTGCGCATCGGCCCGGAGATCGTCAAGGGCCTGGTCGATTCCTATCGCCGCTTGCGCAACACCCTGCGCTACATGCTCGGCAATCTTTCCGGTTTCGACGCCGGCGAGCGGGTGCAGCCTGCCGACATGCCGGAGCTCGAGCGCTGGGTGCTGCACCGCCTGGTGGAGCTCGATGCGCTGCGGGCGGAGGCTTTCGAGGACTACGAGTTTCACCGCTTCTACACGGCGCTGCACACCTTCTGCGGCAACGAGCTGTCGGCCTTCTATTTCGATATCCGCAAGGACTCGCTCTATTGCGACGGCCTCGACGATGCCCGCCGCCGCGCCGCGCGCACCGTGCTCGACATCGTTTTCGAGCGCCTGGTGACCTGGCTTGCGCCGGTGCTCGCCTTCACGGCGGAAGAGGCATGGTTGTCGCGCTATCCGTCCGATGACGACAGCGTGCACTTGCGCAAATTTCCCGAGACACCCGCGGCCTGGCGCGACGATGCCCTGGCCGAGCGTTGGGAGCGCCTGCGCGCGATCCGCCGCGTTGTCACCGGTGCCCTTGAGGTCGAGCGCCGGGAGAAGCGCATCGGCTCCAGCCTGCAGGCGCATCCCGTGGTGCACGTCAGCGAGGCCGACGCGGCCCTGCTCGCCGATGTCGACCTCGCCGAGCTTGCCATCACCTCCGAGATCACCGTTGCGACCGATGCCGCACCTGAGGCTGCTTTCACGATGGCGGAGGAGCCCGGCATCGCGGTCGTGGTCGGCGCGGCCGAAGGCGAGAAATGCGAGCGCTGCTGGCGCCAGCTGCACGAGGTTTCGCCCGAGAGCGGGTTGTGCGGGCGCTGCGCCTCGGTGGTCGCAGTCGCGGCGTGAGCTGGAACCGGGCCTATCTGACGCTCGGCCTGGCGATCGCGGTCGTCGTCATCGCGCTCGATCAAGCCTCCAAGATCGTCATGCTGGGGGTGTTGCCCGAGCTGGGTGCGCGCATCGAGGTGACCGGTTTCTTCAACCTGGTCCACGTGCGCAACACCGGCGTCAGCTTCGGCATGTTCCAGTCGGTTCCCGTATGGCTCATCGCTGTGCTTGCGCTCGCCATAACGGCCGGCCTGTGCGTTTGGATGGCGCGGGCCGAATCGCGTCTCGTGGCGGCGTCCCTGGGGCTCGCTGTTGGCGGCGCCATCGGCAACGTGATCGATCGCGTGCGCTTCGGCTGGGTCTTCGATTTTCTCGATTTCCACGCTTTCGGCTGGCACTGGCCCGCTTTCAACCTGGCCGATTCGGCGATTACCGTCGGCGTTATCGGATTGCTGGCGACAAGTTTGATCGCGAAGCCCGAGAACGGTAAACTGCCGAAATCATGACAGAGCATCTCAGAACCGCAGGTCTTTGGTCCGTCGCTGCCGCCGCCCTTGTGGCGCTTGGCGGCTGTGGCGACACCATCAAGGAACAATTCGGGTTCGGCCGTCAGGCACCCGACGAATACCAGGTGGTGGAGGCGCAGCCCCTGGCCTTGCCGCCCGATTTCCACCTGCGCCCGCCGGCTCCCGGCGCGCCGCGCCCCCAGGAGCAGGACGTGCGCCGCCAGGCCGAGGAGATCGTGCTCGGCCCCAACGCCGATCGCGGCAATGCGGGTGCCGCGCCGCCGCCGCGCAGCCCGGGAGAGCTGGCGCTGCTCAATATGGCGGGCGCCAACGAGGCCGATCCCGGCATTCGTCAGGTCATCAATCGCGAAAGCTCGGTACTTGCCGCCGATGACGAAGGCTTCGTCGACAGCCTGATGTTCTGGCAGGGCAAGGAGGCCCAAGGCCTGGCCCTTGACCCGGTCGCCGAGAACCAGCGCCTGCAGGAGAATGCGGCAGCGGGCAGGGCGCCGACCTATGGTGATACGCCGGTCATCGTGCGTCGCGAGCGGGCGCCGCTGGAAGACTTGTTCTGATCCGATTTCGCGCGCGGAGCGTATACCGACCATGACCCGTCTACGCCTCTTTGCCGCTTGGCTCGCCTTCGGCATCGGCTTCGCCAGCGTGGCAGAGGCCGCCCCAGGCAAGACCTTCGGCGCCGAGACCTTCTTTCTCGACAACGGCATGCAGGTGGTGGTGATCGCCAAACACCGGGCACCGGTGGTGCACCATGCCGTCTGGTACAAGATCGGCGCTGCCGATGAGCCGCCGGGTGCCTCCGGCATCGCTCACATGCTCGAACACATGATGTTCAAGGGCACGCCATCGGTGCCCAACGGCGATTTTTCGCGTGTCGTCGCGCGCAATGGCGGCAACGACAACGCCTTCACCAATCACGACTACACCGGCTATTTCCAGAACATCGCCATCGACCGTCTGGAGATGGTGATGGAGATGGAGGCCGACCGCATGGTCAACCTGGCCTTCGAGGTCTCCGCTTTCGAGACCGAGCGCGACGTGGTGCTGGAAGAGCGGCGTAGCCGCACCGACAACCGTGCCAGCGCGCAATTCGGCGAGCAGATGGGCGCGGCCCAGTTCCTCTCCCATCCCTATGGCACGCCGATCATCGGCTGGGAGCACGAGATCCGCGCTTTCAGCCACGAGGACGCGCTGGCCTTCTATCGCCGCCACTATGCGCCGGGCAATGCCATCCTTATCGTCGCCGGGGATATCACGGCGGATGCGCTTCTGCCGCTTGCCGAGCGCACCTATGGCCGCATTCCGGCACAGCAGGTGGCGCCACGCATCCGGCCAAGCGAGCCACCCCAACGTGCCGCCAGGCGCCTGGTGATGGAGGACGAGCGGGTGGCGGCGCCGGAATGGATGCGCAGCTATCTCAGCCCCAGCTATCACGACGATCCGGACGGTATCGCCGTGCCGCTCGACGTGCTCGCCGAAGTGCTCGGCGGCAGCACCACCAGCCGGCTCTATCAGTCGCTCGTGGTCGAGCAGCAGCTGGCGACCAATGCCGGCGCCTATTTCCAGGGCACAACCTTGGACCGCTCGCGCTTCGGCTTCTATGCCCGCCCGGCGCCGGGTGTGACGGTGGCGGCGGTCGAGGCAGCCGTGGACGCCGAGCTGGCGCGCCTGCTGGCCGAAGGGGTCGGCGAGGAAGAGCTGGAGCGGGCCAAGTTCGGCATTCGCTCGCTGGCGGTCTATGCCCGCGACAGCCTGTCCTCTCTGGCGCGCATATTCGGCGTAGCGCTCACGGTCGGGCTTACCGTGGAGCAGGTCGAGGCCTGGCCCGACGCGGTGCAGGCCGTGACCGCCGAGGACGTGCTCGCTGCGGCCCGTGCGGTGTTGCACGACGAAAGCTCGGTAACCGGCACGCTGCTGCCGGCCGGCGACGGGCAGGGCTCGTGATGCTGCGTCTCGTCCTTGTGGCCTTTTGCCTGAGCCTATTCGCCCTGCGCCCGGCTGTTGCGGTGGAGGTTCAGCGCGTGATCAGCCCCGGCGGTATCGAGGCCTGGCTGGTGGAGGAGCACACTGTGCCCATCGTCAGTCTACGCTTCGCCTTTCGCGGCGGCAGCGCGCTCGACCCGCAAGGCAAGGAAGGCCTTGCCGAGATGGTCTCGGGTCTGCTCAACGAGGGCGCCGGCGATATGGATGCGCTGGCCTACCAGAAGGCCCTCGACGACAGCGCCGTGCGCATGAGCTTCGAGGCGGGCATCGACGACTTCGGCGGCAGCCTCGCGACGCTGACGGAAACCGGCGATGTCGCCTATCGCCTCCTCGCCATGGCCTTGCGCGAGCCGCGTTTCGACGGCGATGCGGTCGAGCGGGTGCGGGCACAGCTGATCGCCGGGCTTGAGCGTGCGGCGAGGAGCGGCAACGAAGTGGCGCGCCGGCAGTGGTATGCCGCGGCCTTTGCAGGCCATCCCTATGCGCGCCCGCCGGGCGGCACCCTGGCTGGCGTCGAGGCGATCGGCCGCGACGATCTGCTCGCCTTCACGCGCGCCCGTTTCGGACGTGATGCGCTGACGGTGGGCGTTGCCGGTGACATCACCGCGGCGGACCTGGGCCGGGTCCTGGACCTGATCTTTGGCGATCTGCCCGCCACCGCAGAGCCGGGCGATATCGCCGAGACCGCGCCCGGCGCCGCAGGGACCGTGCATGTGGAGCGCCTGCCGCAGCCGCAAAGCGTGCTGCTATTGGGCCAGGTGGGCTTGAAGCGCGCCGATCCGCGCTTCTACACCGCCTATGTCATGAACCACATCTTCGGCGGTGGCGGCTTTTCCAGCCGCCTCAATAGGGAGGTGCGCGAGAAGCGCGGCCTCGCCTACGGCATCTTCAGCTACATGGTGCCGCTGGATCATGCTGCAGCTTTCATGATCGGCACCGCGACGCAGAACGCGCGTGTCTCGGAATCCCTCGCCGTGATCCGCGACGAAGTGATCCGCCTGCACGACGAGGGCGTAAGCGAGCAGGAGCTGACCGACGCCAAGACCTATCTCACCGGCTCCTTTCCGCTCAGGCTCGACAGCAATGGCGAGATCGCCACGATGCTGGTGGGCATGCAGATTGCCGAGCTCGGCATCGACTATCTCGACCGCCGCAACGGCCTGATCGAAGCGGTGAGCGGAGAGGACATCGCAGCCCTGGCCGCCGAGTTGCTCGACCCTGACGCTTTTGCCGTGGTCGTGGTGGGCGAGCCTGAAGGGATTGACGCCACAGCCGAATAGGGGGCTCGGATGAAGGACAATGTAGGGCTCATCCTTGCCAAGCGAGCCTATCTGACGCCGGAGCTCGAGGGGCTGGTGGATACCGCGTCGGGGCGGCGGTTGAGTTTTCGCGAGCTGAACCAGGGCTGCAACCGTATCGCCAATGCGCTGTCGGCGCGGGGAATCGGCAAGGGCGACAGGGTCGCCATCCTCACCCTCAACTGTCCGGAATTCGTCGAGACCTTCTTTGCCGTCGCCAAGCTGGGCGGCGTCGTGGTGCCGCTCAACGTGCGCCTGGTCGCCGACGAGCTTGCCTTCATCCTGCAGGATTCCGGCGCGCGGACGCTCATCTACGGCGAGGAATTCAAGGCCGTGGCGGCGGAGCTGCACAGCCGCGGCGCCGATGCCACTGCCGTCAGCGACTGGCTGCAGGTGCTCGAGGCCGGCAGTGAGCGCGACGCCTTCGCCGAGGACTTTCACGCCCTGCAAGCGGCGGCGCCCGCTGCCGAGCCTGATCTTGGCGGGCAGGACGATGACATGCTCTACATCATGTACACCTCGGGCACGACCGGCCTGCCCAAGGGCGTGGTGCACACCCACGAGACGGCGATTTCGGCCTCGCTCAACATCGGGGTGACCTCGGAATTGCGTTTCAAGGACCGCTATCTGCTGGCTCTGCCGGCCTATCATGTCGGCGCGCTGACGCCGCTCACCAGCAATGTCCATCTTGGCGTCACCTCGGTGATCATGCGCAGCTTCGATGCGGCCATGGCCTGGCAGCTGATCGAGCAGGAGGCGGTCACCGTCATGCTCGCGGTGCCTGCCATGCTCACATTCATGTATCAGGTGCCAGAGCGCGACAGCTGCGATCACAGCCACTTGCGCTGGATCATGTCGGGCGGCGCGCCGGTGCCGGTGACCAGCATCGAAGCCTATGCGGCGATGGGCGTCGAGGTGCACGAGGTCTATGGCCTGACCGAGAGCTGCGGCCCGGGCTGTCTGATCGCGCCGGACGATGCGGCGAGCCATCTCGGCTCCACCGGCAAGCCATTCTTCCACACGGAGCTGCGCGTGGTGGGCGCGGACGGGGAGGATATGGCGCCCGGCGAGACCGGCGAGATCATCCTGCGCGGGCGCCACATCATGAAGGAATACTGGAACCGGCCCGAAGCGACCGCCGAGACCCTGCGCGACGGCTGGCTGCATACGGGCGATATCGGCAGCATGGATGAAGACGGTTTCGTCTATATCAAGGACCGCCTCAAGGACATGCTGATCTCGGGCGGCGAGAACGTCTACCCGGCCGAGATCGAGAACGTCATCCTGGCCCATCCCAAGGTGCGCGAAGTCGCGGTGATCGGCCAGCCCAGCGCCAAGTGGGGCGAGAGCGCCCTGGCCGTCGTGGTTGCCAGCGAAGAGGGGCTGGAGGCTGACGAGGTGCTGGTCTATTGCGTCGGCAAGCTGGCCCGCTTCAAACTGCCCCAGGCCGTCGCCTTCGTCGACGTGATTCCCCGCAACCCGACGGGCAAGGTGCTCAAGCAACAACTGCGCGAGCGCTTCCCGGGCCCCGCCGCGGTCTGAGCGTGGCGAGCCTCGTTGGCGACGCGGCTCCGGACTTCACGGTTGCGGCGATCAATCGGGACGGCGATATCAGGCTCGCGGATTACACGGGCAGGAGCGCGCTGTTGCTCGGCCTGTTCCGTGGCCTGCACTGCCCCTTCTGTCGCCGTCAGGTGGTGCAGATGAACGGCTATGCCGATCAGCTTGGCGAGCTCGGCGTAGAGGGGCTTGCCGTCATCAACACAGAGCTTGACCGCGCGCGCCTTTATTACGGGCGCTTGGGACTCAAGATGGCGCTGGCGGTCGACCCGGAATGGCAGACACACCGGCGATTCGGGCTTGCGCGGGCGAAGATTACCCTCGGCAGGACGAAATGGCCGCAAACGATCAATCCGCTCACGGCGGTTACGCTGCGGCTCAATCCGACCGGCGAGCTTCCCGCACCGGTACCGTTGATCCGCATGAACGCCGCGCTCAACCGCATCGACGGCTTCGAGAAGACGGCTGTAGACAAGAAGATGGAGAAGGCCCACGGCAAGACCGGGGCGGGCTATGTCCTGATCGATACGGCCGGCGTCGTCCGTTGGCAATGGCTGGAGGGCGAGACGGGCGCACAGGACGTCGCCAAATTCCCCTCCGCGACGAACATCCTCGACGCTGTGGGCGCTGCCCTGGATTGACCACGCATGGTGTATATTCCGACTCGGGGAGACGAGGCATGTCCGATATTCGAGCATGGCTGGAGGCGATCGGGCTGGGCGACCTGGCTGCTGCCTTCGAGGCCGAGCAGATCGCGCCCGAGGATCTGCGTTTTCTGAGCGAAGACGACTTCAAGGAGCTGGGCCTCGGCATGGGCCCGCGCAAGCGCATCATGGCGGCCATCGCGGAAGCTGCCGAGGTGGTGGCCGAAAATGCCGCAAGCGAGCCCAGGCAAAGTGCCGAGCGACGGCAGATTACGGTGATGTTCTGCGATCTGGTGGGCTCGACCGCCCTTTCCGAACAGCTCGACCCGGAAGACCTGCGCTCGCTCATGCAGGCCTATCAGCGCACCGCCGGCGAGGCGATCGGGCGCTACGAAGGCCACGTCGCGCAATATCTCGGCGACGGCCTGATGACCTATTTCGGCTGGCCCCGGGCCCACGAGGACGACGCCGAGCGGGCGGTACGCGCGGCACTTGAGATCGTCGAAGCGGTCAAGACTATCGAGCCGCCGCTGCAAGTGCGCGTGGGCATTGCCACCGGCGCGGTGGTCGTCGGCGAGACCGGCGGCGGCGACGCCAGCGTGCCCAAACTTGCAGTGGGCGAGACGCCGAACATTGCCGCACGGGTGCAAGGCTTGGCTGAGGCGGACGGCATCGTCATTGCCGCCTCGACGCGGCGGCTGGTGGGTGGCGCCTTCGAGCTTGAGGACACCGGCGCGCACAGCCTGAAGGGGATTGTCGATCCCGTGCATGCCTGGGCGGTGACGGGGGTCGCCAGCACCGAGGGCCGTTTCGAGGCCGCGCGCGGCGCCAGCCTGACACCGCTCGTCGGCCGCGATGCCGAGATCGCCATGGTGCTGGAGCGCTGGCAGCGCGCCAAGGCCGGGGAAGGCCAGGCGATAATGCTGTCGGGCGAGCCCGGCATCGGCAAGAGCCGCCTGGCTCATGGCCTGCTGGAGCGCTTGGGCGACGAGTCCCATATTCGTTTGCGCTACCAGTGTTCCCCTTACTACATGAATACCGCTCTGTACCCCGTCATAAAGCATTTGGAGCGTGCTGCCGGTTTCGCGATGGATAGCGGCGACGAGACCAGGCTCGACCGCATGGAGGCGATGCTCGCCCTGGGCACGGATGACGTGGCCGGCGCGGCGCCGCTGGTGGCACCACTGCTGTCGCTGCCTGCCGATAGGTATCCGCCGCTCGGCCTGTCGCCGCAGAAGATCCGGCAGTCGACACTGACCGTGCTCACGGACCAGGTCATCGGCCTTGCCCGCGCCCGTCCGGTGCTGATGGTTTTCGAAGACGCTCATTGGATCGACCCGACAACGCTCGATCTGCTCGCCATGGTGATAGACAGCATCGGCGAGGCGCGTGTGCTGGTGCTCATGACATACCGGCCCGAGTTTACGCCGCCCTGGCCGAGCTACGGTCACGTCGCAACGCTCAATCTCGACCGTCTCTCGCGCGCCCACGGCGCCGCCCTTATCGACGGCGTGGCGACCAAGAATACGCTGCCCGAGGAAACGGTGGCGCAGATTCTTGCCAAGGCCGACGGCATCCCGCTCTTCGTCGAGCAGCTCACCGAGGCGGTTCTGGAAGACCAGGCGGGACAGGCGCCGGGCCTGAGTATCCCGGCGACATTGCGCGACGCCCTGATGGCGCGTCTCGACCGTCTCGGCAGCGCCAAGGAGGTTGCCCAGCTCGCTGCGACCATCGGCCGCAGCGTCAGCTACGACCTGCTCGCGGCGACCGCAGCGCTGGAGGACACAGTGCTGGAGGATGCCGTTGCTGCGCTGGTCGCGGCGGGGCTTGTGCTGCGCCGTGGCGTCGCCCCCGGCCACAGCATCGAGTTTCGCCACGCGCTGTTTCAGGAGACGGCACGCGGGTCCCTGTTGCGAAGCGACCGCCAGCGCCACCATGCTCGCATCGTCGAGAGTCTCGAAAGCCAGTTCCCTGCCCGCAGCGAAAGCGAGCCCGAGTTTCTCGCCCACCATTGCTCGGAAGCGGGCCTGATCGAATCCGCAGCCGACTATTGGCTGGCGGCGGGCCGCCTGGCCATGCAGCGCTCGGCCCATGTCGAGGCCGAGCGGCATTTGCGCGCCGGTCTCGCCAGTCTCGCCGAGATGCACGACACGCCGGCACGGAAGCACCGCGAAATCGCCCTGCACAACATGCTCGGCGTCTGCCTCATGCCGATCCGCGGCTTCGGTGTTGCCGAGGTGGCGGAGATCTTCTCCGCCGCCGCCGCGCTGTCGCGCGAGGTGGATGACAGCACTGGCTTGTTCGTGGCGCTGCGTGGCATGGGCCAGTACCAGATGATCTCCGGCGACCTGCCGACCGCCTGCGAGCAGGTCGGCCACGTGCTCGCCCTTGCCGAGGAGCTCGACGACGACGGCATGATCATCGAGGCCAACCACCTGGGTTGGAGCTCGCTGACCTTCGGCGGCGACCTGCGGGCGGCGCTGCGGCATGCGGAAACCGGCGCCGCGCTCTATCGCCGCGAGCGCCACCATCAGCTTACCCACAGCTATTCCGGACACGACCCCGGCGTCTGCTGCCGCTCCTTCAGCGCCATGGCCATGTGGCAGCTGGGACGGCCCGATGCGGCGGAGTCGCTGAACCGCGAGGGGGAAGCGTTGGCCCGCGAGCTGGCCCACCCCTTTACCACCACGGTGGTGCTTTGGTCCAGCGGCCTGCTCGCCATGCTGCGGCGCGACGTGCCACGCTTGCGTGAGGTCGGCGAACGCATGATCGACCATTGCCAGGACAAGGGATTTTCGCCTTTTCTGCCGATGGGGCACGTCTTCGTGGGCGGCGCGCTGGCCGCCGACGGTGACCTGGCCGAGGGCGCGGCGCGTATGACCGAAGGCATCGAGGGCCTGGCCAAGTCTCGCACCGCCTACACGGTACCGACCTTCCACGCCTGGCTTGCCGCCGTCTGCCAGGAACAGGGCGATGTCGCGCGCGCCCGCGCTGCCAGAGCGGACGGCGTGGTCATGGCCAATGACATGGGCGATGTCTTCATGCGCCCCGAATTTATTCGCATAGACGGCGAGCTATTGCGCATCGAAGGCAAGGCGGCCGACGCCGAAGCCACCTTCCGCCAGGCCATAGAGAGCGCGGAAGGTGCGCACGCCAGCTCGCTCGCGCTGCGCGCCACCATGAGCCTCGCGCGCCTTTGGCAGGACCAGGGCAAGGGCGCAGATGCCGCCGAGCCACTCGCCGCCATGCTCGCCCGCTTCGACGAAGGCTTCGCCACCGCCGACTTGAGAGAAGCCAAGGCGCTGCTCGAGGCGCTGCGCTAGTTGGGGGCGGCAGTGGGCTCCTTCGGCACAGGTACTATCGCGTAATATCGCATAACCTCGTGTTGCCGGCGCAAATCAAAGGTGCACCAAGTCTCCCGCTCGCCGTTCCAAACGCGTCTCCCGGGGTCAGGTCTTTTATTTTAGCAATTTAGAAAACTCTAATATGCTAAAATGAAAGACCTGACCCCAATTGGGGAGGCGGGCTAATCGTTGCCGAGCTCGGCGATGGCCTCGACCTCGACCAGCAACTCGGGCAGCACCAGGGCCGGCGTTGTTACCGTGGCGCTGGCCGGCAGCACGGTGGGGAAGGCCTCGCTGCGGGCTGCGGCGTAGTCGCCATATTGGCTCATGTCGGTGATGAAGGCGGTGATCTTAACCACGTCGTCGAGGCCCGCGCCGGCTTCCGCCAGCACCGCGGCGATATTGGCGAATACCTGGCGGGCTTGCGCGGTCATGTCGCCTTCGCCCACCAGCTTGCCGTTGCGGTCGAAGGCGACCTGGCCCGAGACGTAGATGCGGTCGCCGCTCTGCACGCCCTGGGCGATGCCGGCCTTGGCGGCCCATGGCCAATCGGGGATCAGTTGCACGCGTTTGCTCATGGGCTCACCTCGTCGGTTTGTTCTTGCGCCTGCCGTCTGGCATCGATCGTCCATATGTCGAGTTCGCGCAGCATGTAAAGCACGACGAATCCCGCGAGCACGGGCACGCCGGCCAGGAACAGGTGTTTGACCTCGCCGCCGATCAGGCCCCAAGGGTCGATCAGCGATTCCCAAGACGTGACCACCGAATAGGCGTGCAGCAGCGTCGCCAGGCCATAGCTCCAGCGCCGCCAGAGCCCGCTTAGCAGAGCCAGCGACAGCGCAATCTGGGCGACGCCGAGCAGCGGCGCGAGCGTCGTGGTCATGGGAATGCCGTAGAACTTGTCGTAGATGCCGACCGTGCGCTCGGGGATCACCAGCTTCTCGACGCCCCAGAGCAGCAGGAAGATGCCGAGGCTGAGCCGCAGTATGAGTAACGCCAGGGCGATCCGGCGCGCCTGCTCGCTCATAACGACTGGCCGGTCTGGGCGCGATGGCGCAGCAGGTGGTCGGCGAGCACGCAAGCCATCATGGCCTCGCCGACGGGCACCGCACGAATGCCGACGCAGGGGTCGTGGCGGCCTTTGGTGACGATCTCGATCTCTTTGCCGTGCACATCGATACTCTTGCGCGGGGTCATGATCGAGCTTGTGGGCTTGACCGCGAAGCGTACCACCACATCCTGGCCGCTGGAGATGCCGCCAAGCACGCCGCCGGCATTGTTGGAGAGGAACTCCGGCGCATGCGCGCCTTGGCCCGCGCGCATCTCGTCGGCGCTGTCGACGCCGCTTTGGGCGGCGGCGGCGAAGCCTTCGCCGATCTCGACGCCCTTGACCGCATTGATGCTCATCATCGCCTTGGCAAGGTCCGCGTCGAGCTTGTCGTAGACCGGCTCGCCGAGGCCCGCCGGCACGCCTTCCGCCACCACCTCGATCACCGCGCCGGTGGAATTGCCGTCCTTGCGCAGGGCGTCGAGCATGCCTTCCCAGGCGCCTGCCGTCGCCGCGTCCGGGCACCAGAACGGATTGCGCCCGATCTCGTCCCAGTCCCAACGGTCGCGGTTGACGGCCTCGCCGCCCATCTCGACCAGGGCGCCGCGAATGCGAATACTGTCTCCCAGCACCTTGCGGGCGACGGCACCGGCGGCGACGCGCATGGCGGTCTCGCGCGCACTGGAGCGGCCGCCGCCGCGATGGTCGCGTATGCCGTATTTGCGCCAATAGGTGAAGTCCGCATGGGCCGGCCGGAACTGTTCGGCGATATCGCCGTAGTCGCGGCTGCGCTGGTCGACGTTTTCGATGACAAGGGCGAGCGGGGTGCCGGTGGTCTCGCCCTCGAACACGCCCGAGACGATACGCACCTCATCGGGCTCGCGGCGCTGGCTGGTGTGGCGCGACTGGCCCGGACGGCGGCGGTCGAGATAATGCTGGATATCGGCTTCTGCCAGCGCGATACGCGGCGGCACGCCATCGATGACGCAACCGATGGCGGGGCCGTGGCTCTCGCCCCAGGTGGTGAAGCGGAAGCTCTCGCCGAAGCTGTTGCCGGGCATGCTCTAGACGACCGAGATGTCTGGCGCGTCTTCGGCCTTCATCCCCACCACGTGGTAGCCGGCGTCCACATGCATAACCTCGCCGGTGACGCCGGAGCCGAGGTCGCTGAGCAGGAAAAGCGCCGCGCCGCCGACGTCGTCGATGGTGACGTTGCGCTTGAGCGGTGCGTTGTACTCGTTCCACTTGAGGATATAGCGGAAGTCGCCGATGCCGCTGGCGGCCAGGGTCTTGATGGGCCCGGCGGAAATGGCGTTGACGCGGATGCCGCGCCCGCCGAGGTCGACGGCGAGATAGCGCACGCTTGCTTCCAGCGCCGCCTTCGCCACGCCCATGACATTGTAGTGAGGCACGACCCGCTCGGCCCCGGCATAGCTCAGGGTGATCAGGCTGCCGCCTTCGCGCAACAGGCCGGCAGCGCGCCGACAGATGGCGGTGAACGAATAGCAGGAGACTTCGAGGGTCTTGAGGAAGTTGTCCCGCGAGGTGTCGAGATATTGCCCCCTGAGCTCCTCCTTGTCGGAATAGGCGATGGCGTGAATCACGAAGTCGAGGGAGCCCCACTGTTCGGCAATCGCAGCGAATGTGGCGTCGACGCTCTCTTCGTCCGTCACGTCGCAGGGCACCACCAATGACGAGCCTACCGAATCGGCCAGCGGGCGCACTCGCTTCTCAAGGGTCTCGCCCTGATAGGTGAAGGCCAGCTCGGCGCCGTGGGCGTCTGCCGCGCGGGCGATGCCCCAGGCCAGAGAGCGGTCGTTGGCCACGCCCATCACCAAGCCCTTGCGGGCGGCGAGCAGGCCGGTGCGGGATTCTGTGATATTTGGCGTCGGCACGGTCATGGCAGGTCTGACAAGATGTTGTTACGGGATCTCGCTTGTCGCCCTAAATGGCGGGTAGACAGCCTACAGCATGGCGGGGCGGCAGAAAACCCGCGCCGCACGGTGCCTATGGTGAGTGCCCGAACCAGTCGGCAAATGAGAAGCCGAGCTCGCCGCTCGGCGGTGCCGGCACGGCCAGGGCCGGGTCGGAAGGCGGCGGCGCATCGATCGAGGCCGAGATCGGCTCGACCTCGGCGACGGCCACCGGCTCGCCTTCGACAATCGGTGTGGTTGGCGCAAGGCGTGGGTCCGTGAGAGGCTCGACGCCAAGGCGATAGTCGCCCGGATCGCCGGCTTCGTAGTGGCTCTCGATCCGCGTCGTCGGCGCTGCCTCCAGCGCCGTCGATTCCCAGGCTTCCTCTTCCTGGGCGTCACGCTTGGGCGGCGGGGTGGCCGCGACCTCCGGCAATGGTGCCGGCAGCGGCTCCGGCACCGGCGCCCGTACCGGCTCAGGCGCGGCTTCCGTTTCTGCCGCGACCGGTACCGGCGGGGCCGGGGCCGGGGGCGTTCGCGCGGTTTCGATGGGGGTAACACTGCCGGCAGCCGGCGGGCCACTGCTTTGCGGGATCAATGGCCGTCGTGCCGCGAGCTTGGCATCGATCTCGCCTGCCGAGGCCTCCAGCCTGGCCAGGCGCACGGCATCCGGCTGGCCGTACTGGCCGCTCGCCGCGGAGGCCCACAAACGGCGCAGGAGTGCCGCACCCCTGTGATGGTCGTAACCGGCGCGGGCGAGCAGGTAGGCGCCCACATAATCCGCCGCCAGGCCATAGTCGCGGGCCTGGCCCGGATCGATGACCGGCCCGCCCGCCTGCGGTTTCTCCTCCATGCCCCATTCGAAAAAATTCGACAGCGCGAACTCGTTGTCGCCGCCGGATTTGATACCCAGGCCCGGAATCAGCGCGTTGGCGATCTCGCGGGCTATCACCGCCGCCAGCTCGCCATCGTCGGCGAAGTCCATCATGCCGTGATAGACCACCACGCGATCGCCGTCCGAATAGGCCGTGACGCCGGTTCCCGGCGCCGCCAGAACCTGTATGTCGCAAATGAAATCCGCCTTCAGACGCGCAATGAGGTCGACGCCGCCGCGCTTCAGCGTCAGCCTTGCCTTGCCTTCGCGGTCGAGCACGTCGCGCAGCTTGGCAGCCGTCAAGGTCACCGCGCCTTCGCCGAAAGGCGCCGCCCAGTCGTCGATCGCCAGGATCTGGTCACGGGCACGAATGCCGGCGCCGGCGCCGGCCGAATTCGCCACCACATCGACCACGCCGACGCGATGGGTATAGCCGAGCGCGCTGGCCGCGGTGCGCACCGCGCCGCGGAACATGTAGGCGTTGGCATAGGTAAAGCCGCCCGCCGTGCGCACATTGTCGGGGCAGAGGTCGACCGCCGCATAGAGCAGGGGATAGGCGAGGCGATAGACACGGGTCTGACGGCCGAACAGCTCCGTCAGCGCCTCCACCCGGCGCTGGCGCTCCTTGAGCCTGAGCAAGTCCGGCGACACCGTGTCGGCGGCATCGTCCTGCTGCGCCATGCTCGAAGGCGCCGAAAGCAGCGCCGCAATCAGACATACCGCCAAAAGCCGCCAGGCACCCATCACCGTCTCCCTACTCACTGCGTGCCACGGTAACGGTGCCGGCTTGCCGGGGCAATGACGCCATGTTCAACGCACCGTGTAGGGGTGGTCGCGCGACCATTCCTCGACCAGCCGGGCGAGCTCTGCATCGGGCTCGCGCGGCAACATCACCTTGAGGCGCACCAACTGGTCGCCGCGCTGGCCGTCGCCCGTGGCAATGCCCTTGCCGCGCAGGCGCAGCGTATCGCCCGTATTGGCGCCGGCGGGCACGCGCATGGCGACGGTGCCGTCGAGGGTGGCAACGTCGACCTTGGCGCCGAGCACGGCTTCGCCCAGCGTGATCGCCAGCTCCATGCGCAGATGCTCGCCGTCGCGAGTGAACACCGGATGTGCCTCGATCTCGACCCGAATCAGCGCGTCGCCCACACCCGCCGGGCCGCGTTGGCCCTGACCTTTGAGGCGAATCGTCTGACCGTCGGTTATGCCTTCGGGAATGGCAACGTCCACGGTACGGCCATCCGACATGGTGATACGGCGCTTGCCGCCGCGCGCCGCTTCGGTGAAGCCGATGCGGACGCTGTATTTCTCGTCGCTGCCCTTGGCGCTGCGCCGGCCGGGACGGATTCCGCCGGCGCCGCCGAACAGGTCACCGAGAATATCCTCGACATTGAAACCGCCGGCAAAGCCCTCGAAGCCGCCGCCGGCGCGGCCACCGCCCCGTTGGTATTGATATTGCCGACGCTCCTGGCCGGCAGCATCGATCTCGCCGCGGTCATAACGCTGACGCATGGCCGGGTCGGAAAGGATGGCGTAGGCGGCGGAAACCTGCTTGAAGCGCTCCTCGACCGCAGTGTCGCCGGGGTGGCGGTCAGGATGGAGCTGCTTCGCGAGGCTGCGATAGGCCTTTTTGATGTCGTCCTGGCTGGTGCCGCGATCTATCCCGAGCACCTGGTATAGGTCGGTCATGGCGACGGCTCGATAGGAACGGGGTCAAAGCAGAGCGCACGCGTGAGCCTCTCCGGCCGGAGCGGCTCGCGCGCGGCGGCAGCTGATTTACTCAGTTGCTGACGATCTGCCAGGTTCCATCCGGCTGACGACAGGCGGTGCCGTAAGCGGATTCGGTCTCTCCACCAACCGTGACGGTCTGCTGGAACTCGCGGCAATACTGGCCGCTGTCCGCCTGGTAGGTCTTGACCGGGGTGTAGCTGCCCTCATTGCCCGAATCGGGATTGACCCAGGTATTGGTCTGGCCGACCGGCGCGTTTTCCAAGGTCTGATTGTAGGTTTGCGCCGCATAGGCCTGGTCGGCCTTGTCGAGCGAGCGTCCGACCTCGCTGCCGAGCAGGCCGCCGAGTAGCACGCCGGCGCCAACGGCCACCAACTGGCCCGAGCCACCGCCGATCTGCGAGCCGATCAAGCCGCCGGCTGCCGCGCCGACCAGCGTGCCGGCCACTTCCTTGTCGCCTTTGCCCTGCACGCAGGCGCCCAGAGAAACGATCGTCCCCGCAACGACCAAAACCTTCAAAGCCTTCATCGCACTGTCCTCGTCGTTTGCTTCCGATGCGTCGTCACGGTGCCGGGCCGCAGCCCCTGAAAACCGTGGACTTGTCTCACGTCAATCTAGCATATAGGGACTCCCCCAGGCGGGATAAAGGACCACACTGGAAAAATGGTGACACCGGTCACTGCCGATCCGATAGGCCAATTCAACGCCTGGCTAGAGGAAGCGCAGGAAAGCGAGCCCAACGACCCCAATGCGGTGTCGCTGGCCACCGCCAATGCCAACAGTGCGCCGTCGGTGCGCGTGGTGCTGCTCAAGCGCGCCGATGCGGACGGTTTCGTCTTCTACACCAACTTCGAAAGCCGCAAGGGCCGGGAGTTGATTGCCAATCCTCAGGCCGCGCTGGGCTTTCATTGGAAGAGCCTGCGCCGTCAGGTCCGCGTCGAAGGCCCGGTGAGCCAGGTTCCCGACGATGTCGCGGACGCCTATTTCGCCGGCCGCGACAGGGGCAGCCGCATTGGCGCCTGGGCCAGCCGGCAATCGCGCCCGCTCGACACGCCCCACGCGCTCGAGCGCGAGGTGGCGAAATACACCGCCAAGTTCGGTCTTGGCGAAGTGCCCAGGCCGCCCCATTGGGGGGGCTTCTGCCTCGCGCCCTTGCGAATCGAGTTCTGGCGCTCCGGTACTTTTCGCCTGCATGATCGGCTGGTCTACAGTCGTAGCAATACGCAGGCGCCGCAGTGGCAGAACGAGAGGCTTTTCCCATGAGCATGAGCGACCGGCACGCCCGCCTCATGCGCACCGCCACCTATGCCTCGGTGACGGTGGCCACGATCCTGATCGTGCTCAAGCTCGGGGCCTGGCTGATGACCTCGTCGGTGGTGATTCTGTCGTCGCTGATCGATTCCGTGCTCGACGCCTTCGCATCGGTGATCAATCTGGTTGCCGTGCGCCATGCCCTGGCCCCGGCGGACGAAGAGCATCGCTTTGGCCACGGCAAGGCCGAATCGATCGCCGGCCTCGGCCAGGCAGCCTTTATCGCCGGCTCTGCCGTCTTCTTGATCTTCGAAGCGAGCGCGCGCCTGATCACGCCGCAAGCGGTCAGCCATGGCGATATCGGCATCGGGGTCATGGTCGTCTCGGTGCTGCTGACCGTGGGGCTGGTGGCATTCCAGATGCATGTGGTGAAGAAGACCGGGTCGACCGCCATCGGCGCCGATTCCCTCCACTACCGTGCCGACCTGCTGGTCAATTTGGCGATCATCGGCTCGTTGGCGTCGAGCACCTTCGGCGGCGTCGGTTGGATGGATCCGGTGGTGGCGATGCTCATCGCCGTCTACATTCTCTACGGGGCGGCGGGCATAGGGCGCCGCTCGATCGATGCCTTGATGGACCGGGAATTTCTCGACGAGGATCGCCAGCGCATCCTAGATATCGCCCTCAACCATAAAGGGGTGAAAGGGGTGCACGACCTGCGCACGCGGCGCTCGGGCCTGCAGCCCTTCGTGCAATTGCATCTGGAACAGCCGGCCTTGATGACTTTGCACGACGCCCACGTTGTGTCCGACGAGGTCGAGGCGGCGATCATGGCGGCCTTTCCCGGCGCCGAGGTAATCATCCATCAGGATCCCGACGACATTGTCGAGCCTATGCCGCATTTCGCCCGCAAATAGAGCGCGTTCGCGATGATCGTCGAAGACCAATCCGACGTTCTCGCCTTTTTGCGCGACCCGGCGAGCCATGGCGGCAAAGCGGTCGAGGAAATCGAGACCCACGCCGCGCATGTCTTTCTGGCCGGCGAGCGGGCCTACAAGCTCAAGCGCTCGGTGCGTTTCGCCTTCCTCGATTTCTCTACGGTCGCCCTGCGCAAGGCGGCCTGCGAGAGCGAGCTGTCGCTCAACCGCCGCACGGCGCCCGACCTTTACGAGGCGGTCAGCGCCATCACCCGGGAAGCCGATGGCCGCCTGGCCCTCGACGGTGCCGGCGATGCCGTGGACTGGCTGGTGGTCATGAAGCGTTTCGACCAGGGGACCTTGTTCGACCGCTTGGCGGCGCGCGGCGCGCTCGACGACGGCCAGTTGCGCGACCTCGCCGACGCCATTGCGGCCTTTCACGATATTGCCGAGCCGCGCCCGGATATGGGCGGGCGCGAGGGCATGGCCCATGTCATCGCCGGCAACATGGCGACCCTGCGCGAAGCCGAGGGCGCTTTCGTGCCGAGCGCCGTCGAAACCATCGAGCGCCTCTGGCGGCGCGGCCTCGACCGCCACGGGGCGCTGCTGGATGCGCGCCGCAGCGCAGGCCAGGTGCGCTGGTGTCACGGCGACCTGCATTTGCGCAACATATGCCTAATCGACGGCCGCCCGACCCTGTTCGACGGTATCGAGTTCAACCCGGATATCGCCTGCATCGACGTGCTCTACGATCTCGCCTTCCTGCTCATGGACCTGCAGCATCGGGATATGGCCAGGGCCGCCAATCTGGTCCTCAACCGCTATCTCGGCCGCAGCGAGGATGTGGGCGGGCTGGCCTTGTTGCCGTTCTTCCAGTCGCTGCGGGCAGGGGTGCGCGCCATGGTCAGCGCCATCGAGGCTGCGGAAGGGCATGGGGAGCAAGGCGGCGAGGCACGCGACTATCTCGACCTGGCGACCCGGTTGCTGGAGCGCCCGTCGCCGGGCCTGGTCGCCGTCGGTGGCTATTCCGGCAGCGGCAAGTCCTTGTTGGCAGCGGATGTAGCGCCCTTTGTCGGCGCCGCACCGGGGGCGGTGGTGCTGCGGAGCGATGTGGTGCGCAAGCGCCTGATGGGGATGGCGCCGGAAGCGACTCTTGCCAAGGACGCCTACCGTGGCGAGGTGACCCGGCGAGTCTACGCTCATCTCCAAGACCTGGCCCGGCGCGCCTTGGCCGCCGGCGCGACCGTCGTCCTAGACGCCGTGCACGGGGAGGCCACCGAGCGCCATGCGGCCGAGGCACTGGCAGCGGCGGCGGGGGTGCCGTTTTGTGGGCTTTGGCTGGAGGCTCCGGCGGCTGTGCTGCGCGCACGCGTCGCGGCCCGTCGTGATGATGCCTCGGATGCCACGGTAAGCGTGCTTGAAAACCAGCTCGCGCGTGGCGTCGGTGATATCGCCTGGGTTCGCCTCGATGCCGGTGCCGCGCCCGGCGATACGGCCGCGGCAACACTGTCGATATTGGCGCGCGCCGGTATCGAAGCGCGCTGATGGCGTGTTAGACTTGGGCTATCGGTAAGGAGGCCGCGGCGATGACCTGGGCAAGCATTCTGGCGTTACTGCACGGCGACGATGCGGACGACACCGTGACCGATGCGGCGCTCGCGTTGGGCCGCACTTTCGAGGCCTGTGTCGATGGCCTGATCGTCCGCCCCGACCCGCGCGACGCGGTGCGCCTCGCCGTCGACGGCATGTCGCCGGCCATGATCGAGAGCGTTATCGACGCCGCGCGCGGCGAATCGGAACGTCGCACCGCCCATGCCCGCGAGAGCTTCGAGGCCCGCTGCCGCGCCCAGGGTATCGATACCGCCGTCGCCAAGGCCGGCCCCGGGGCCTGCGCCCGCTGGCATGAGGAAGTGGCGCTGGCCGCCGACCGCATCGCCTATCACGGCCGGCTTGCCGACCTGGTCGTCATCGCACCACCGGCCGGCGGCGGCGACGAGGCGGACATCGCCATCGAGGCCGTTCTGTTCGAGACCGCGCGGCCCTTGATGCTTGCCGGCACCGGCGACTTCAACGCCATCGGCGGCACGGTGCTCGTGGCCTGGAACGGCAGCCGCGAATCCGTGCGTGCCGTGACCGACGCACTGCCGCTGCTCAGGCATGCGAAACGCGTGCTCGCCATCGGCGTCGACGAGGGTGGCACCCGGCGCCCGCCGACCGACGCGCTCTGCGACTACCTCGCCCGCCACGGCGTCGATGCCGAGCCCGTGACACTGCCCGGCGGCAGAGGCCCCGTCGCGCCCCTATTGCTGGAGAAAGCCGCCGAGATCGGTGCCGACCTGCTGGTCATGGGCGCCTACGGCCACAGCCGCCTGCGCGAGCTGGTGCTAGGCGGCGTCACCCGCCAGGTCCTCGCCGAAGCGACCCTGCCGGTATTGATGGCGCACTAATAGAGCGTCGCCACCACAGACTACACTGCCACCAGAAAGCCGATTCGATCATATGTCTAGCGGAACGAATCGTGGGCCGAATATCGCTAATGGAATGCGACTTGATCAACAATCTTAGCCAATAAACTGTCACATATTTCTCAACGATTGCAGCGCATAATATTATGAATATCCAAAATGCAAGATATCAGTAATAGTTTTTGTCAGAGGAGTTTAAGTAAGGCCAAATAATGATCTAATTATCAACTTGCTGCTCGCAAGAGTTTTCGCCGCTCTTCGCGAATATATTTGTGAGGCATTTCAATTTCTTCTTGTTCCGGAGTTGACCCACTAGGTTCATATTCAGGGACCGGATGAACATCGGCGAGATCGTAAGTCGGTATCTTATCTGGAGGCGAATTCTTATGAGCTTGATATAGTTCAGCTGAGTGTTCCATTAGCGGAGACGACCTATGGTTTCTAAAAGTGGTCAACAGAATGGCTTTCTTAACCATTTTGTTTCCATCCGGCATTTTGCGCATAGAGTTTTCTACGGGGGTGGATTCGTATTCCTCCATGTCACAAGATTTCATTATTTGATTGATATTATGTGTCTTCTCATCTGCCAAAATCTTTCCGAGTGGGGCTACTACGATCGTCGTATGAGAAATTTCTTGCGCCTTTTCTTTGAAGTGCAAATGCCCTTTTCCCTTCGCGCACAAATTAAGATCATTGTACCCAGGCCCGACCGTCACCCAATTCGCTGTAAGGATGGACAAGATAATTACGGAGTTTTTTCTCGCGTAATCCGACAATCTATCAAGCTCGTCAACAGTAAAATCGCCTGTCGTCGCCCGATACGTTGCTAACGGATTTCCCCCTAGC
>CAYPAX010000063.1:0-27908 GCA_964408735.1 uncultured Rhodospirillaceae bacterium
CACGGGGATCACATCGCCCGGTTCATAGCGTCCGGCATCGAGCCAGAGCTGCCAGTCCGATTGGTTGTCCGCGACTTCGAATCTGTCATCCAGGCTCGCGACCCGATGCGTGCCAGAATCTAGCTCATCGACCGCTGTGGTGAGATCTTCATATTCCTCGACGACAGCCAGCGACTGACCCGCAGGCAGCCACAGCGCCAAGCCCAATATTGCCAGGGCCAGCGGCCGCGCGCCTAGAGCAGGGCCACGCATTTCCTCAGGCCATCGGCCTCGGCGCCGGCGTAGGCTTGCAGCTCTTCGTCGGTGCTTTCGCCTGCCCCGCCAAGCGAAAATGCGACGCCGCCGCTGCTGCCCTTGAGCGGCTGGGTGGCGCCGATGCTCGCGCGGCCGAACTGGGCGCGGGTGATATCGTGCTCGGGGACGGTGAGGCGGCACAGCACCACCACCTCGTCGCCTTCGCGGCGGCGCTCGGCGAACTCGACCTGCCAGCCGTCGCCGTAGCGGTCGTTGAGAAAGCGCTCCGGCTCGGAAACCTCCGCTTCGCGGCTTGCCGCGCGCGCTACCGGCTGAGGCCCGCCGGCCAGGGCATCGAGTTCGCGGCGCGCCTCATCAAGCATCGTATCGAAAGGCGAGTCGGCGGTCATGGGGCGCTCGCACTCTGATTCCACCACTGGCGGAAATCTGCCTGCACACGGTCTGCGGTAGCCGTGGCGAGGCCGCGCAGCGCGGCCAGCACCTCGCCGCTTGGCACCACGTCGCCGTATTTGGCGTCGATGTCGAACAGGTTGGCCTGGTGTGGCCCCTCGGCACGGTCGCCCACCGCGTCCTCCACCACCACGGTGAGATAGCCGTTTTGCAGCGAGTCGATGGCGGAAGCGCGGATGCAGCCGCTCGTGGTGCAGCCAGCCATGACGATTGTGTCGACCGCCAGCGCCTGCAGTCGCGCCTGCAGGTCGGTGCCGAAAAAGGCACTGGCATATTTCTTCTCCAGCACCGGCTCACCGAATTGCGGTGGTATGCGCGCGTCGACCTCGACCATGGCCGAACCCTTGACCAGGATCGACAGGGCAGGGACCTTCTTGATGAAAACGCCCGCGTCGCGGTAGTGGGGCTCGTAGGCGACCGTGGTGTAGAAGATCGGCAGCTGTTCGCGGCGAAACGCCTCCAAAAGCTGGGCCGTGACTGCAAGCTCCTTGGCGAAATCGCCACCCAGCCCTGTTGTCGGATCGGTGAAGCCATTGATGAAATCGACCACCAGCAGGGCAGGGCTCTTGCCGAAGCCCGAGCGGTCGGCGAAGCCCTTGCGCCGGTATTCGGCAAAGGTATCGGTCTGCGATTTATCCATGCGCACCTCCATGCCTGGTACAGACGATACTCCTTGCGCATTGGCGCATCAATCTGCAGCCCCGCTTGATCGCGGCGGGTGGCGGCGCTATCAACGATGGTCGGGGAAACGCATTGGCTGCGGAGGCGGGTTATGGGCGACGATAAGGGCGGCATTTCCGGGCGCGCGACGCGCGCGGCAGGCATCGGGCCGAGCTACCGGCCGCAATCCCTGCTTGGCGCGCCAAGCGGTCTTTCGGCCTCGGTCTCGCGCCACTCGCTGGCGACGGGCGCCGGCAAGAAGGAGATCCTCTGCGCCTTCGGCATCGATGTGGACGCGGTCGCCGGCTGGCTCGGTTCATACGGCGGCGAGGATTCGCCCTGCGACATCTCGCGCGGGCTGTTCTCGGGCGAAGTCGGCACGCCGCGCCTGGTGCGCCTGTTCGACAAGCTCGGCATCAAGACCACCTGGTTCATCCCCGGCCACTCCATCGAGACCTTCCCGGAGCAATGCCGCCTGGTGGTCGATGCTGGCCACGAGATCGGCATGCACGGCTATTCCCACGAGAACCCCATTGCCATGACGCCCGAGCAGGAAGAGCGGGTGATGGACAAGTGCATCGAGCTTATCGAGAAGCTCTGCGGGCGCCGGCCTACCGGTTACGTGGCGCCGTGGTGGGAGTTCAGCCCGGTCAGCAACGAGCTGCTGCTGAAGAAGGGCATCAAGTACGACCACAGCCTGATGAACGATGATTTTCACCCCTTCTATGTGCGGGTCGGCGACAGCTGGACACCGATCGACTATTCCAAGCACCCGGACGAGTGGATGAAGCCGCTGGTGCGTGGCAGCGAGACCGAACTCGTGGACATTCCCGGCTCCTGGTATCTCGACGACCTGCCGCCGATGATGTTCATCAAGTCGGCCCCAAACAGCTTCGGTTTCGTCAATCCGCGCGACATCGAGGAGCTTTGGCGCGACCAGTTCGACTGGGTCTACCGCGAATACGACTACGCCGTCTTCACCTTCACCATCCATCCCGACGTCTCCGGCCGGCCGCAGGTGCTGCTGATGCTCGAGCGCTTGTATGAGTACATCGCCAGCCACGCCGGGGTGCGCTTCACCACCTTCGACGATATTGCCGACGACTTCCTGGCGCGCTTCCCGAAGCCCCAGGCCAAGGCGGCGGAGTAGGCGTGTGTGCAGCCTCTGCGGCGTGCTCGGCGGCCGCGGCCATTGGACCGACAGCAGCGCCGCGCCCGAAGCCTTCCAAGGCCGCGCGGTAACGCGGCGGGCCGAGCGCCAGGCGCGTGCGCGGCTGGTCAACAGGGTGTTGGCCCATTACGGGCTGGTGCTGTCGGACTGGTCGGGCAGCGGCTACATGCTCAAGACACGCACCGGGCGCACGGCCATGGTCGAAAACCTCAGCGAGGTCTGGGCCGCCGCCGAGACCCTGCTGGGCCGGCCCTGCGATCCCCTCGACCCGGCCCTGCTGGCTTCCCTTTGATATGGGCGCCTACGGCGAGCTGATCCCTGTCGATGTCGTCACGGGTTTTCTCGGCAGTGGCAAGACCACCTTGTTGCAACGCCTGCTGCGCGCGCCGGGCCTGCGCGACGTCGCGGTGCTGGTCAACGAGTTCGGCGAGGTCGGCCTCGACCACCACCTCATCGAGAGCGCCGAGGAGAGCACGCTGCTGCTCGACAACGGCTGTCTCTGCTGCGCCATGCGCGGCGACCTCAAGGACTCCCTGCGGGAGCTGTTTTCGCGGCGCGAGCGGGGCGAGATCCCGGCCTTCGCCCGCGTCGTTATCGAGACCTCTGGCTTGGCCGACCCGGTGCCTATCGCCTACACGGTGCTGGTCGAGCCTGTGATCCAGCATCACTTCCGCCTCGGCGCCGTCATCGCCGTGGTCGATGCGGTGAACGGGGCCGAGCAGCTGCGACGCTTCCCGGAATCGGTCAAGCAGGCAGCGACGGCCGACCGGATCGTGCTGAGCAAGCTTGATTTGGCGGAGGATGTCTCAAGCCTGCGCGCGGCGCTGCGCGGCATCAACGCCGCGGCACCGATCCTGGCGATCGACGAAGCGGACGAAAGCCTGCTCTCTGTCGCCGACACCCGCCGAGAGCTGTCAGAGCTGGAAGAGACAAGCGCCGACCACAGCCATGGCATCAGCTCCTTCAGCCTGATCGTGGACCGCCCGCTCGACTGGACCGCCTTCGGCATCTGGCTGTCCATGCTGCTGGCCTGCCACGGCGAGCGTGTGCTGCGCGTCAAGGGCATGCTCAATGTCGTGGGCGTGGCCGAGCCGGTGCTGATCAACGGCGTCCAACACATCGTCCATCCGCCGACCCATCTCGGTGGCTGGCCCGACGCCGACAGGCGTTCGCGCATCGTCTTCATTACCCACGAGCTGTCCGAGACGGAGCTCCGCTCTTCGCTTGATGCCTTCAATACGTTGGGAGAGCGAATACTGGCACCGGCGGGCGGCTAGTCTATCGAATCAGGGGACAGGGTTGCTAAACCCACATTCAGATTGCCCGCGCCGGCGTTAAATTGCAACGCCGGTTTCGTGGCGTCAGTAGCTGCTAAAAATTTACACTTCTGTGTATTTTCTTGTTGGCAAATTACACATAAGTGTGTATTTATCGGTCAACAGAGAGCGAACGAGGGCGCCATGCGTTCCAGAGAACTTTTCCGTAAGCTTCGCAGAGCCGGCTGCGACATAGAGCCCCGCAAAGGCGGCCACCACCTGGTCACGCGCGGCAAGCGCCGCATCATCGTGCCCTATCACGGCACCAAGGAGATCGGAAAGGGCCTGCTGGAGAAGATCAAAAGGACCCTCGACGTGGATCTGTGACAATGCATATGAACCGCAACCGAACCGAAACCGCAAACCGCAACCGAAACAGAAACCGCACCCAAAGGTCCCACCATGCTCGAATATCCCGTGTCCATGGAGAGCGACACTAACGATACCGTCCTGCTTCAGTTCCTCGACTTCCCCGAGGCCGTCGCCATCGGCGACGATGAAGACGACGCCCTCGCCAACGCCATCGAAATCCTGGAGATCGCCATAGCCGAAAAAATCGCCCGCCGGGAGGCCATCCCGGCCCCGTCCAAGGCCCGCAACAACCCGACCGTCACTCTCCCAACCCAGGTGGCGGTCAAGGTGCTGCTCTACCAGACCATGCGCGACGAGAAGGTTCGCAAGGCAGAGCTGGCGAGGCGCCTGCACACCCGCCCCAACACGGTGGAACGCCTGCTCGACCTGAGACACGCCAGCCGCATGGACCAGCTCGACGCGGCTTTCGCCAGCCTCGGCAAGCGCCTGGTGGTTCAGCTCTCGGGCGCCTCCGCGCGCCGAACCACCGGCTGAGAGGCAGGCCCGAGCGCCAGGCTCTCGGCCGCCACCTCGGCCTCGAACAGCAGGCGCCGGTGGCGCTTCGCATCGGGCGAGGCGGGATCGGCCGCGATCAGGCGCCGCAGCGTTGCCGCCCTGGCATTGGCGCGCTTGATCCATTCTGACAGCACATCGTGTTGCGTGATAAAGGTCGGCATTGATGCGCTGCCCGCCTCCGGCCGCCAATCTCTTAACGCGCCGCACCCCGTCCCGGCGGGCGCTTGGGGCGCCAGCCCGTGCGGAAGGCGCGCACCACGTGGTGCAGCAGGTAGAAGGCCAGCGTCAAAATCACCAGCAGCACGATGGTGACCAGGCGCGAGCCGAAGGCCGGGTCGAAGATGGCGCCGTTGCCGATCAGGTGCTCGCTGAGCATGACGATGGCCTGCAAGGTGGCGCCGGCACAGAAGATCACCGCTATCAGGATGGCGATCTGCAGGGTGTCGAAGACCAGTTCCTCGGGCTCCAGCTCAGCGACAGGGCGGAAGAACTTGGCGCGGAAAGTCTGCCAATGGGCGATCGTGTAGCCCACCACGCCGACCAGGGATGCAAACCAGAAAATCAGGTTGTCCGAGCGGATATGGGTCAGGCCCTCGACCACGAAGGCTTCGAACGGTTGGTAATAGTAGAGGAAAATCAACAGGATCACGAGGGCCACGACAGTGACCCAAACGCGCGTAATCAGGGGATTGGCGGAGCTTTCTTCCATGCTTCGACGCTACACCAAAGCCACGGAAGCGTCCACACGCCCGCCGCCGCCCGTAGGAGTTGACCCACCGGGCCGCGGGCGCGATCATTGGCCATCGCCGCAAGGCGAGGGTGGGACACGGCGTTGCGAGTGGGGAAGAACAGCATGGCCAGCAGGCTTGGCATTGATGTCGGGGGCACTTTCACTGACCTCTTGCTGTTCGACGACGACAGCGGCGAGATCCATCTCGCCAAGACCCCGTCGACGCCTGCCGACCAATCGGTGGGAATCCTCACCGGCATAGAAAAGATCGTGACGGAGACTGGTGTCGCGCCCTCCGCCATCCGCGGGCTTCTGCACGGCACCACCGTATCGACCAATATCGTGCTCGAGGAGAAGGGCGCACGCGTCGGGCTCATCGTCACCGAGAATTTCGAGCAGGTGCTGCATATGGCGCGTTCGCAGACGCCGGGGCCGCTGGCGGGCTGGATGATCATGATCAAGCCCGACCCCCTGGCCGATCTCGAGCTCACCCGCGGCGTGCCCGAGCGTCTGGATTCCCGCGGCAACGTGCTGACCCCGCTCGACGAGGCCCGCACCCGCGACGCCATAGCCGAGCTCATCGACGGCGGCGCGGAATCCATCACCGTCTCCCTCCTGCATTCCTACGCCAACCCGGTGCATGAGCAGCGCGTGCGCGATCTCGTGCACGAGGTCGAGGCCGATCTGCCGGTCTCTCTGTCGTCGGAAATCCTGCCCGAGTTCCGCGAATACGAGCGCGCCCTGGTGGCCGTGATGAACGCCTATGTGCGCCCCAGCATGCGCCGTTACCTGAGCAGCTTCGTCGATAAGCTCAGCGGCATCCAGTTCTCGCCGCATGTCAACATCATCCGCTCCGATGGCGGCCTGATGAGTGTCGACAGGGCCTCGGAATCACCGGTCCACACCATGTTGTCGGGGCCTGCCGGCGGTGTCTCGGGGGCGGCGTTCGTGGCCGGGCTTGCCGGCTTTCCCGATGCCCTCGGCTTCGACATGGGCGGCACCTCGACCGATGTCTCGCTGATCCGCGACGGTAAGCCGACTATCTCGCGCCAGACTTCGCTCGGTTACTACCCCATCAAGATTCCCTCGGTGGAGGTGCACAGCGTCGGCGCCGGCGGCGGCTCCATCGCCCATGTGCCGATGACCGGCGCGTTGCGCGTCGGCCCCGAGAGCGCCGGCGCCGATCCCGGGCCCGCCTGCTACGGCAAGGGCGGCGATCAGCCCACCGTGACCGACGCCAACGTGGTGCTGGGGCGCCTGCCGCCCGCTCTCCTAGGTGGCGAGATGGCGCTCGATGTGAAAGCGGCGGAGGAGGCGGTGGACAAGATCGGCCGCGCCATCGGCCTCGACACCCACCAGGCGGCACAGGGCATTCTCGACATCGTCAACGAGAACATGTTCGGTGCGCTCAGGCTGCTGACGGTGCAGAAGGGGCTCGACCCGCGCGACTTTGCGCTCGTCGCCTTCGGTGGTGCCGGGCCGCTGCACGCCAATGCCGTCGGCATGCTGGCCGGCTCGAGCCCGGTCATCGTGCCGCCTACACCTGGCGTGCTTTCGGCCCTCGGATTTCTCTATTCCGACGTCAAGAACGAGTTCGCCCAGACCTTCATCCGCAATATCGGCGGTATCGAGTCCGGCGAGGTCAGCGAGATTCTCGCCCGCCTCGGCAACGAAGCCCGCAACTGGCTGCGCGAGGAAGGCATCGAGGAGCGCCGCCAGGGCCTCAGCTTCGAGGTCGACGTGCGCTATTTCCGCCAGGGTTACGAATTCTCCCTCGATGTCGATCCCGAGCGCCTCGGCAATGGCGGCATGGCCGATATTGCCGAGCGCTTCGGCGGCGCTCATGAGCGCCTCTACGGCTTCCGCCTCGAACAGCCGGTAGAGCTGGTCAATCTGCGGGCGGTCGGCACGGGGCAGGTGGTCAAGATCGAGTTTCCCGCCCACGAGCCCGTCGGCCCGGATGCCTCGGCCGCCGTGGTCGAGCAGCACCAGGTCTATTTCGACGGCAATTTCTACAGTGCCAACATATACGACCGCAGCCTTTTGCAGGCTGGCCATCGCGTCTCCGGCCCGGCGGTCGTGCTGCAGAAGGATTCGACCACAGTCATCCACCCCGGCCATGTCGGCGAGGTGGACAGCTATCTCAATATTCTCATTCGTCCCGAAGGGGCGGCCATGAAGGGTGCCGAAAGATGACGGAGTCCGCGCAACGCCGCTCGATCTCCCTCGATGATCTGCTCAAGAGCAGCAAGGAGCAGTTCGATACGATCTTCGCCAGCCAGATGCGCGAGATCGGCCTGGTTGCCGCCGAGCGCCGTCCGCCCACCGCTGAGGATATCGCCTCCGCCAGCATGCCCGCCGGCAATGGTGAGGCCGATGTCGGCGACCGGCTCAACGCCCAGTTCGGCGATGCCTGGACCTTCGAGGTGGTCGAGCACAAGAGCGAGCGCGGCTCGGTGACGGTGCTTTGCAAGCTCATCGTCAATGGCGCGTCGAAAATGCAGTTCGGCGCCGCGCGCATCAACGGCGATCCGGGTGCGGCGCTGCAGCGGGCGACGGATGATGCGCTGATCAAATGCGCCGCGCTGTTCGGCGAAGCGATGGAAGCCCCGCCACAGCAGGCGAAGCCGACCAGCACACCGGTATCGATGCCCGCGCGCCCGGCTGCCGCGCCCGGCAATCGCGGCCTCGACACCATCACCCTCGATCTCATCGAGAACGCGCTGCGCAATGCGCGCCACGAAATGGATGCAGTACTATTCCGCTCCGCCATGTCGCCGGTGATCCGCGAGCAGCACGACGAGTTCCCCATGATCACCGACGCCAAGGGGCGCATGATCGTCGGCCAGTTCGGCTCCTACGTCTCGGAGATGCTGCGCGAGCAGAACATGGACCTGCATCCCGGCGATATCATTTTGCAAAGCGATCCCTACAAGTGCGGCGGCGCCATCAGCCACATCAACGACTGGATGGTGCTAGTGCCGATCTTCCACGAGGGCGAAGTGGTCGGCTTCAGCTCCATGTTCGGCCACATGATGGATGTCGGCGGGCCGGTACCCGGCAGCATGCCGACGGCGGCCAGCTCGGTGTTCGGCGAAGGCATCAAGATTCCACCTCTCAAGGTCTACGAGAAGGGCGAGCCCAACAAAGCCGTGCTCGACCTCTTGATGAACAACACCCGCACCCCGGAGATGAACTACAGCGACCTGATGGCGATCATCGCCGGCAGCCGCGCCGGCGAGCGCCGGGTCATCGAGATTTGCGACCGCTTCGGCCGCGAGACCTACAAGCAGGCTTGCGAAGCGTTGCTGGAACGCACCAACCGCGCCATGCGTCAGCTCATCGTGCAGAACCTGCCCGAAGAGCCGCAATCTTTCGAGGACTACGTGGACGACGACGGCCTCGGCAACGGCCCCTTCAAGATGAAGCTCACGGTCTGGCGCGAGGGCGAGCACGCCTATTTCGATTGGACCGGCACGTCCGAGCAGGCGCCGGGGCCGATCAACTTCTATCTCCACGACGGCATGTTCAAGATGTTCATCGGCGTTTACATGATCATGGTCTTCGACCCGCAGATCCTCTTCAACGACGGCTTCTACGACCTCATCCATGTGACCCTGCCCAAGGGCTCGCTGGTGCATCCCAATTTCCCGGCCGCTCTGGGCTGCCGTACACACGCCCTGGCGCGCCAGTTCGACGTGCTCGGCGGCGCGCTCAGCAAGAAGGCGCCGGAGATGGCCACCGCCGCCGGCTATGGCTCCAGCCCGCACTTCCTCTATTCGGGCGTCGACGGGGAAGGCCAACCTTTCCAGCTCATGGAAATTCTCTATGGCGGCATTCCCGGTCGCCCCATCGGCGACGGCATGGATGGCCATTCCTGGTGGCCGCTGTTCGAGAACATTCCTGCCGAGTATCTGGAGAGCTACTACCCGATGCTAATAGATGGCTATACCACCATCGCCGACAGCGGCGGCGCCGGCCTCCATCGTGGCGGTAACGGTGTCGAGAAGATCTATCTGCTGCGGTCGGAGGGCGAAATATCAATCCATGACGACAGGCACTTGACACAGCCCTGGGGTATCCTCGGCGGCAGGCCGGGGGCGTGTTCGGAAAAGTGGCTGCTGCGTGCCGACGGCTCGCGTGAGGCGCTGCCGTCCAAGATCGACAACGTCAAGGTCCGCGACGGCGACCGCGTCATCTTCCGCACCGCCGGTGGTGGCGGTTGGGGGAACCCGCTGGAGCGGGAGCCCCAGCAAGTGCGTGCCGATGTCGCGCGGCGGCTGGTCAGTCGCGAGGCCGCGCGCGAAAATTACGGCGTCGTGCTCAGCGCGGACGGTAGCAGCCTGGATAGTGCTGCCACCCGCGATTTGCGTGAGAGCATGAAGCGTGGCCGCAAGGAGGCGCCGGTGTTCGATTTCGGCGAGCGGCCATCGGCCAACGCCGCTGCGCGAACGAGCTGAGGGGGCAAGACATGATTTCGAAGAGAGTAGGCAATAGGTGCTGGGGCAATGCTTGAGCTAGGCGTCACGATCTTCATCATCGCGGTGGTCGTCATCGCGATCGTCTACATCATCTCGATCTGGATCTACAAGAGGGCGCCCGCCAATATGGGCTTCATCCGGACGGGCTTCCTCGGCACCAAGGTGTGTGTCGGGCAGGGCGCGGTGGTGCTGCCGGTGTTCCACGAGATCACCTGGGTATCGCTTGAGACTATCAAGCTTATCGTCAGCCGCGCGCGCGACCAGGCGGTACTGACCTCGGACAAGATCCGTGTCGATGTCATCGTCGAGCTCTATGCCCATGTCGGGCGCACCGAGGACGACGTGCTGGTCGCCAGCCGCAGCCTCGGCGACAAGACCTTCGATCCCGATCGCGTGCGCAGTCTGCTCGAAGCCAAGATCGTTAGCGCCTTGCGCAGCCATGCCGCAACGAAGACCTTGAGCGAGCTGCACGAGAACCGCGAGGATTTCGCCAAGGCGATCAAGGGAAGCGCCATCGAGAGCTTCCAGGCCAATGGCCTGACGCTTGAAGAAGCGACCATCGTTACCCTGGAGCAGGCCGGCAAGGAATATTTCAAGACCGACAATATCTTCGATGCCGAAGGCCTGAAGATCATCACCGCGGTCACCTCCGACGCCAAGCGCAAGGTGCACGAGACGGAGAAGCGGACCACGGTCGCCATCCGCCAGAAGGACCTCGACACCCAGCTCGAGCTGTTGGAGATCGAACGCAAGGAGGCTTTCGCCCGGGCCGGCCAGGACAAGGACGTCTCAAACGAGCAGGCGCTGCAGCTTGGACAGAAGCAGGTCTATGTGCTCGACCAGCGCATGTCGGTCGAGCAGCGCGAGATCGAGAACGAGAAAGAGCTCGAACGCATGCGCACCGAGCGCGACGTGGCCGTCACGGAAGAGGCGCAGAAACGCCAGACCAGCGAAATCCGTATGGAGCGGGCGCTGGAGGCCGAGCGCCGTGAGAAGGAGATCGCGCTCATCGCCAAGGCCAAGGAAGAGGAGCTTGCCGACGTCGAGCGCAAGCTGGAATTGGAAAAGGCCGAGCGCGACCGCCAGATTGCGCTGATCGCCAAGGCCGAGCAGGAGGAGCTTGCCGATATCGGTCGCGACCTGGCCCGCCAGCAGGCCGAGAAAGACCGCGAGATCGAGATGCTGTTCAAGGAGCAGGAGCGGCAACGCGCAGACATTCAGCGCATCACGGCGGTTACGGCAGAGGAGGAGGCGGCGCGCAAGGCCCGCCACGCCGCGGCCGAGGACGCCGCTCTCGACATGCGCAAACGCAGCCTGGAAACGCGGCTCGCGGTTCTCGATATCGACAAGGACGAGGCGGTCGCCACTACCCAGCAGGAGCGCGAGGTCTCGGACGAGAAGGCCCGGGTGCTGGCCGAGAAGCAACGCTTCATCATCGAGCAGCGCTGGGCCGTGCAGCAGGAGGAGATCACCAAGGAGGAGGCGCTTGAGAGGGCGCGCATCGCCAAGGAGACGGCCGTCATCGAAGAGTCGAAGCAGCGCGAGGCCGCCGAAGTTCGCCGTGCGCTCGCCCGCGAGCAGGAAGAGCGCGACCGTGAGATAGCGCTTGTCGGCAAGGCCGAGGAACTGGAAGCGGCGAAACGCGACCGCGAGATTGCCTTGGTCGCCAAGGACGAGGCTTTGCGCATCGCCGAGGAGCGTCAGGCCAAGGCCGTCGCCCTTGAGGAGCGCGAGCGCGAGATTGCCATCATTCAGAAGGAGCAGGAACGCGAGAAGGCTGACATCCAGCGCTTTCTGGCCCGCGAGCAGGAGGAGCGCGACCGCGAGATCGCTCTGGTGCGCAAGACCCGCGAGCTGGAGAGCGCCGAGGTCGAGCGCCTGGCGACCACGGCGGAGAAGGAGCGCGCCGAACATGAGGTCGAGTCCGTGCGCGTGGTCGCCGACGAAGAGCGCGCAAAGGTTATCGAGGTGCTGGCGGCGGAAAAGCTTGCCGAGGCCCAGCGTGTCGAGGAGGAGGCCAAGGCGCAAATCTCCAGCATGCACATGCTTAGTCAATCCACGGCGCGTAAGGAAGCGGCGGCGGAGGAGGCCGAGGCCATTCTTGCCCGGGCCCGCGCCAATAGCGAGGCGCAGCAGATCGGTGCGCTGGGCATCGAGCGCGAGGCCGGCGCGGCAGGCCGGGCCGAGATGGAGATCGAAGCGCTCAGGGCGGAGAATGCCCGCCGCATGCTGGAAGCCGAGGCCGGCGGCATCGAGGCCAAGGCCGATGCCCTGAAGAAGTACAACGACGCGGCCACCTTCCTCGAGCTGGCCAAGCTGCATATCGAGGCCGAGCGCGACATCCATATCGACCAGGCCAAGGCCATGGGCAACGCCCTGCAGAACGCCCAGATCCGCATGTATGGCGGCGGCGGTGGCGACGACGGCACCATCGATACCCTGCGCGGCCTGTTCACCCGCGGCTTCGGTCTCGGCGAGGTGCTGGAGGGCGTTGCCCAGTCGCTGCCGGAAGGCCTGCGCGAGCGCTTCGCCGCCAACGGCATTCGCGGCCTTTTCGGCCGGCCCTATCCGGGTGGCTCGCTGACCCAGGCCTACGCCCAGCTGGAAGTGCTGGTGGGCAAGGCCATGCGGTCGAAGAAAGCCCGCGAGATCCCGGTCGCAGAAGCCATGCCCAAGCTGGTCGAGGCGGCGGGCGAGGACGAGGCGGGGCTGGCCGCGGTGGCCATGTTGCGCGAATTCAACCAGCAGGGCGCTTTCGACGACGTGGCCTTCGAGACCGTATGGTCCTTGTTGCAGGCCGCGGCCGCCAAGCTCGATTGAGTCCGGCGTGGCCGACTACGACGTCGTCCTGGAGCATGTCGACAAGACGTTCGACGGTTCCGTTCGCGCTGTCATCGACTTCAATGCCGAGATCAAGCGCGGCGAGTTCGTTGCCATGCTCGGCCCCTCGGGCTGCGGCAAGACCACGACGCTGCGCATGATCGGCGGCCTGGAAGAGGTCACCTCGGGGCGGATTTTCATCGCCGGAAAGGACGTCACCGACCTGCCGCCGTCTCACCGCGACACCTCGATGATGTTCCAGAGCTTCGCGCTGTTTCCCCATCGCACGGTCTTCCAGAACGTGGAATTCAGCCTCAAGATGCAGGGTCGCAGCCGCGACGAGCGCGCCAAGCCGGTCTGGGACATGCTGGAGATGGTCGGCCTGGCGGAGCTTGCTTCCCGCCGCCCGCACGACCTTTCAGGCGGTCAGCAGCAGCGCGTGGCCCTGGCGCGGGCGCTGATCAGCGGCCCCACAGTGCTGCTGTTGGATGAGCCGCTGGGCTCGCTCGACTACAACCTGCGCCAGTCGATGATCGTCGAGCTGAAGAAAATTCAGCGCGAGCTCAACCTGACCTTCATCATGGTCACCCATTCCCAGGAAGAGGCCATGTCCATGGCCGACAAGGTCATCGTGATGAGCGACGCACTGATCCAGCAGACCGGCACCTCGCGCCAGATCTATGAGACCCCGCGTACCCGCTTCGTCGCCGAGTTCATCGGCAACAACAACATCTTCGCCGGCACCATCCGCTCGCAAAGCGGCTCGGTGGTCTTCGTCGAGGCGGGCGAGGCGCTCTATTACGTGCCGGTGCCCGAGCACATGCGCCGCGTCGCGGTCGGCAGCGAGGTCTCCTTTTCGGTGCGCGCCGATGTCATGCATACGGGCGAGCATCCCGACATGGCCAACCGGGTCGAGGGCCGCTACATCGCCACCGAGTTCAAAGGCTCGCTGGAGACCGACGTCTTCGAGCTCGAACCCGGTCACTTCGTCCATGTCGAGCAGCACCGCAGCGCCTCCGACCGCATCTACGACATGGGCGAGCGCGAGACCATCTGCTGGTCCTCCGAGGTTGGCGTCCTGCTCGATCAGATCGGCTGACGCTCAGCGCATTCGGCGATAAAGAATGCTGTAGATGGCCAGGAACAGGCCGATCATGCAGAGCGAAAACAGCGTCGAGGCAGTGCCGAGCGCGAACAGGGTCGGGCGGATGCGCTGGGTCATCGAGGCGTTGATGTCGAGCGGGAGGGTGTTGAACTCGCCGGCCAGCAAGGTGGTGCGGGCGAATTCGTCATAGGACAGGGTGAAGCCGAACAGGCCCGCCGCCACCACGCCGGGGATGATCAGCGGCAAAGTGATCTCCTTGAACACCGTCCATTCGTCGGCACCCATATCGCGGGCCGCCTCCTCCAGGCTTTCGTCGAAACGGTTGAACACCGCCATCATCACCAGGAAGCCGAAGGGCAGGGTCCAGACCACGTGCACGCCGAGCGCCGAGGAGTACCAGGCAGGCGGAATGCCGATCTGCTTGAGCAGCGTTGCAAGGCCCAGGCTGAGCAGGATGCCGGGCACCATCAGCCCCGCCAGCACGGTATAGAACAGCAGCCCCGAGCCCCGGAATTTCTTGCGGAAGGCCATCGCCAGCATGGTCGAGAACAGCGCCGTCAGCACCATCACGATCAGCGCCAGTATCAGCGACCGCCCCATGGCACCCTGCAGGTCGCCCACCGTAGAAGGCTCGATGAGCTTCTTCCACCAATGCAGGCTGACGCCTCGCATAGGGAAGCTGGTGCCGCCGCGCTCGCCCTGGAAGGAGAGGATGAACATGGCGATCATGGGGCCGTAGATGAACACCAGGAAGATGCCGTAATAGGCGCTGAACCCGGTCTTGATCCAGGCCTTGCGGCGTCGGTCTGGCGTCCAGCGGGCCATCTAGAGCTCTTTCCGGATGTTGACGAGGCGCAGGATGATGACGACGCCCATCATCATAGCCAGCATCAGCATCAGCGCGTTGACCGCCGCAAAGGGGTAGTTGGCAATGGCGTAATAGTTGAGGATCACGGTGCCCGTCGTCGTGGTCTTGCCGCCATAAACGACGACCGCGGTGGCGAACTCGCCCATCAGCATGACGAAAATGAAGATCATGCCGATGGCGACGCCGGGCAGGGACAGCGGGCCTATGATCTCGCGGAAGATCTGCAACGGCGTCGCGCCCATGTCGCGGGCTGCCTCCAGGATCGACTTGTCGATCTTGGCCAGGGAGAAGAACATCGGGCCGACGCAGAGCACCACATAGAGCTGCACCAGCGCCATGATGTAGCCGAACTCGGAATAGAGCAGGAAGGTGGCGGGCTTCTCGATGATGCCGAAGTCGACCAGGGCCCTGTTGAGCAGGCCGCGCCGTCCCAGCATAGGCAGCCAGGCGACGGCTCGGATCAGATAGCTGGTCCAGAACGGCACCATGGCCAGCAGGAACAGCGCCATCTGAAACTTGAACGACTTCACCTGCATGGCCAGGAAGTAGGCGATCGGATACCCCACCACCAGGCACAAAGCCATGACCATGACTGTGAACTGGAAGGTGCTGCCGAGGGTGCGCAGAAACACCGTCGGGCGCCAATAGTTGCGGGATTCGGGATCGAAGAAGCCTTCGGCGAGGAAATATTCGCCATAGTACTGTCCCGTCCAATCCGGCACCATGCCGTAGCCGGTGGCGGTCCAGAAACTGAAGATGATGATGCTGACCAGGGGCAGCACCAGGAAGATCAGCAGCCACAGCGTGGCTGGCGCTATCAGCCAGCCGACCCGAAAGCCGGCCTCGCGGCGGATCTTGACGCGCGCGACGACATCCTCGGGCGCTGCCGGCTGAGTGCCGATCAGCCCGCTATGCCTGGTCTCCGCTTGTGTCATCTATGCCGGTTGTCCGGACAGGCGGCAGGCGTGACCACAGGCCACGCCTACCGGTCTCCGCTTACTTAGGCGCTGAGGAATTCGGTCCAGCGCTTCACCAGATAGTCGTTCTCGTCCATCAGCGAGTTCCACACCGCGATGTTGCGGAAGCGGTCTTCGTAGGAGCCGCCGTCGCGGACCTCGCCTTCGGGCACGATGATGGTGCCGAAGGGATCCGGCAATTCGGTCGCTGCCGGCTTGCCCATGTACCAGTAATCCCACTCGTTGGGTTCCAGGTACTTCTGCACGTTCTCGGGCACCGACATGTAGTAGCCCTGACGCGCCACGAAAGCGCCGGCCCAGCCACTGAGCCACCAGTTGATGTACTCGTAGGCCTGGTCCAGGGCGGCACCCGAGGCATTGGCCGAGATCGCCAGGCCACCGTGCCAGCCGCGCATGCCTTCCTTGGGCGAGGCATAGACGCAAGGCACGCCCTCGGCCTTGATGGCGGTGACCGCCGGCGACCACATGCTCTCGATCACCACCTCGCCGCTGACCATCAGGTTGACCGACTGGCCGAAGGTCTCCCAGAACGCCCGGAAGTGGCCTTCCTGCTTTTTCTCAATCAGGAAATTGATAAGGAAATCAATTTCCTCTCGCGTCATGTTACCCTTATCTCCGAAGGTCTTGAGTCCCAAGGCCTCGACCCCCAGCGCGGCGTCCATGACACCGATCTGCGGCACGTTGAGAAGTGCCACGGCGCCGGCGAAATCCTCGCTGAACATCTCTGCCCAACTGTCGATCACGCGGCCCGTATCGTCCGGGTTGTAGCCCATGGAATCGGCGTTGTGCCAACCGGGCACCATAGAGACGTAACGCGACTGGCCATCGGCGCGGTTGCCGTCAGCGTCGAGCCAGATCTGGCGGAACGGCGCGTCGCCTTGGCCGGGATTGGAATCGGCGGTCAAGCGCCCGGTCTTGCAAAGGTCGGTCACCTTGTCCCAGTCGGTGATGCGCTGGGTGTCGATCGGCTGCCAGACCTTGGACGGGATGAACACGTCCATGTCGTTGAAGTAGCCCTCGGCGACCTCGTACTGGTCGTTTTGGTTCAGCATCTTGCCGAACATGGCGCCATAGCCGAGCGCCTGGCCGCGCACGTCGAAGCCGAGATCCTCCGAGGCCTTGCTCTGGATCTCGTTGATCACGCTGACGCCGAGCCCGACGGTACGCACCGGGTCGGCTGCCCGGACAATGGCCGGAAAGCCGGTGATCGTGCCCGCGGCAACAGCCGCTCCGGCGGTGGTGCCGAGAAACTTGCGGCGGCTCAGGCCCGTCGATGTCTTGCTTGCGGATGTCCCTCTTGTCTTGGCCGGCATTGCTAGCGTCCTCCCATAAGATTCGCTTTATTGGCGGCGAGACACACTCCCCCCGGCCTGCGACCGGCTCCCCGGGAAGCATGCTAACTAACGAAAATTCCTACAAATTCTCGCCAAAACAGGGAATTATAATACAATGACAGAGGCCCGTTTTGAACCGAAAAGCCTGGGCCGGGGGACACGAGCATGAGCGTATTGATCAAGAACGGCCGCGTGGTCACCGCCAGCGATGACTATCACGCCGATATCTTCATCAAGGATTCCACCGTCACGCTCATTGGCAAGGACCTCGTTATCGAGGCGGATCGCGTCATCGACGCCGCCGGCAAGCTGGTGATTCCGGGCGGAATCGACCCTCACACCCATCTCGAGCTGCCGTTCGGCGGCACCACCACCTCCGATACCTTCGAGACCGGCACCCGTGCCGCGGCCTTTGGCGGCACCACCTGTATTGTCGATTTCGCCGTGCAAAGCCGCGGCCATTCGACCATCGAGGCTCTTGACGCCTGGCATGCCAAGGCGGCCGGCAACACCGCCATCGACTACGGCTTCCACATGATCATCACCGACATGCCGGAGAGCCGCACTCAGGAGATGCGCCGCCTCGCGGACGACGGCATCTCGTCGTACAAGATGTTCATGGCCTATCCTGGCGCCATGCTGTCCGACGACGGCACCATCTTCCGCGCCATGCGCAAGGCGGGCGAGGACGGCACCCTGGTCTGCATGCACGCCGAGAACGGCATCGTCATCGACGAGCTGATCAAGATCGCGCTCTCGGAAGGTCATATCGAGCCCAAGCAGCATGCCCTGACGCGTCCCACCCGGCTCGAGGCCGAGGGCACCCACCGCGCGCTCGCCATCGCCGAGGTGGCCCGCGCGCCGGTCTATATCGTCCATCTCAGCGCCTACGACTCGCTCAAGGAGCTGCGCGATGCCCAGGCGAGGGGGGTGATGGCCCATGCCGAGACCTGCCCGCAATATCTGCTGCTCGACGTCGACGCCTATGACGAGCCGGGCTTCGACGGCGCCAAATACGTGCTAACGCCGCCGCTTCGCGAAAAGTGGAACCAGGACGAGCTCTGGCGGGGCCTGCGCACCGGCGACCTCAACGTCATCTCGACCGACCATTGCCCGTTCTGCCTCAAGGAGCAGAAGGAGATCGGCAAGGACGACTTCTCCAAGATTCCCAACGGCGGGCCGGGCATCGAGAACCGCATGAGCCTGATCTACCATTACGGCGTCAATGCCGGGCGCATCGGGCTGAACCGCTTCGTCGAGCTGACCTCGACGGCGCCGGCGAAGATTTTCGGCCTGTTCCCGCGCAAGGGCACCATCGCCGTGGGCAGCGATGCCGATATCGTCATCTTCGATCCCGAGCACGAGGAGACGATCAGCTACTACAACGCCAAGACCCACCACATGAACATCGACTACAACGCCTTCGAAGGCATGACCGTCAAGGGCTTCACCGAGACCGTGCTGAGCCGCGGCAAGGTTATCCTCGACAAGGGCACCTATGTCGGCCGCCCCGGCGACGGCCGCTTCGTCAAGCGCGGCCCCTATGGCGGCCCCTTCGCGCCGACTTTGGCCAGCGAGGCGGGCCCGCAAGAGACCGGCCCCGGCGTGGCCCGCAAGATGGCCGCCGAATAAAGCCTCAGTCCGCCAGGCCGCAGGCGCCGATCAGCTCCATCTCGATCGCTGACGGCGGCTCGCTGCAGCGCGCCGCGAGATCCTTCACGAAAGCCTGGAAGGCCGGCATCGCGGGCAGCGGATTGCTGCCGTCCGCGGTCTCGATGATGGCGATGTGCACGAAGGTCACGCCGTCCTCGGACTTGAAGGTCATGTATTTGAGACCGTCCTGCGGCTCCGCCGCCAGCGCCTCGTAAACCCCCCGCGCCAGCGCCTCGTTCTCAGCCACCTGCTTGGGCTTGACCTTGTAGCGCACCATAACCTGGCTCATCGCTCAGCTTCCTCTCCGTGGCGTGTCATCGGGCCGGCGATGATGCCCCACGCGGTGGTCAGTTGCCAGACTGAACCGCGAGCCGCACACGCGCCATAATTGTGCCGCTTTGCTTTGCCAATACTCGACGGGCCGTTAGGCAAAGGCGGACGAAATCTGATTCAGGACGCAGCACAGCGCCTAGAGACAGGGCGGCACAAAGGAGTCTTCGGTGAAATCAAGAATCCAGCATGTAATTTTGCTTGGGACGCTAATTGCCCTGGCCGGCTGCGCGCGCCTGACCGGTCCCTGCCCGACATGGGAGTACACCGAGGAGTGGGAAAAATGGGCCGGGTACGCCAACACCCTTCTGGAGGTCAATGCCAAATACGAGATCAGCGGCGATCCCCGCTATTCGACCATGGCGGGCGCTGCATATGCTGGTGGCGGCGGAAATTTTCGCAGCGAGGACGCGCGTTATGGGGTGGCGTTACGCTTGATCAAAAAGGCCAGCCTGTGTGGTGACCTGGACGCCGTCAAGGCGCTGTCGAGCATCTATCGCGAGGGCAGGCTGGGGGTGCCGGCCAATCCCGAGCGGGCACAATGCCTCGAAGACTTCATGGACAGTGGCGGCGAATTCGCGGCCTGTCGCATTCGTCTCGACGAGCTGCACGATTTCCCGCCCGAGGCCCTGCTCAGCCCCACGACCATCGATCCCGACGACCCCTGCGATGTGCACGACTCGGGGCGGCCGAGAGGCCAGTGCGACGAGCGTTAGGCCGGACGGGTCGGGCGCACCACTTTCAGCAGCCAGAAGAGGATGCAGAAGGCGCCGGTGAGCAGGACGAGCGCGATGATCGAGGCGAGGTGGGCGCTGAAGCCGGTGGCGACGTTCTGTTCGGCGCGCAACAGGGTGATGCAGAGGCTCTGCACGGACTGCAGCGCCGCGCCGGAACTCAGCAATATGGCGACGAAGGTCGAGCCGCGCAGCGAGCTCAACACCATCTTCTCGACGCTCTGCTGCTGCACGATATAGAGCCTGTAGGCGCGCCAGTGATAGGCGCAGAAGCCGAGAATGCCCGTCAGCAGGGCCGCCCAGAAGATCACATTGTTGAACGTGATGCCGTAGACGATGAGCATGAACAGGTCTTCGAACGGCTGATAGAAATAGAGGAATATCAGCACGATAATGAAGACCAGGAACCCGACAAGGGTCCAGAACCACCGCCAGCCGCTCATTGCCTCACGTCCCCCTGAACTCGCATCGCCATCCTTCTTACCCGATCGCTGCCACCGGTATCAACCGAGCGGCGGCCGCTGCTCGTGCCACGGCGTCGCCTGCTCGTAGGCATGGGCCAGGCGCAGCAGGTCGGCCTCCTCGAACCAGCGGCCGATGAGCTGTAGGCCGATGGGCAGGCCGCTGGCGGTAAAGCCGCAGGGCACGGAGACCGCTGGCTGGCCCGTGAACGGCGCCAGGCGGGTGAGGCGGCCGAGCACCTTGACGCCGTCGACCGTCTTGCCGGCCACCTCGATCTCGCAAGTCTCGATCGGCACTGTCGGTATCGGCGCGGTGGGGCAGAGCAGGGCGTCGACGTTTCCCATCAGCGCGCGCATGGCCGCGATGGTGTCACCTCGAACCAGCTCCGATTCCGCCGCCTGCTCGGGCGTCATCTCGCTGCCGCGCAGCAGGCGCTCGCGCACGTCAGGCGAAAAATCGTCGCGATGGTCACGCAAATTCGCCTCGTGCACCTTGTAGGCATCGGTCAGGGCGAGAATGTCCCAGGCCCTGTTTGCGGCGCGAATATCGAAGGGCAGGGTGATTTCCGTCACCTCCGCCCCCAGGCCCGCAAGCACGGCGGCGGCGGCGCGTACGGCGGCCTCGACCTCCGGGTGGAGGTCGTCGAAGAACACCGGGTTCGGCAGGGCGATACGCATGCCCGTGATCGGCCGGCCGAGCCCTGCCGTGTAGTCGGCGGTCTTGGCGTCGGCCGTGCTCGGGTCGTTGGCATCGCTGCCGGCGATCGCGGCGAGCATCAGCGCCGCGTCGCTCACCGTGCGTGTCAAGGGCCCGCCGTGATCGAAGCGCTCGCTGAGGGGCTGGATGCCGTGGCGGCTGGCCAGCCCGTAGGTCTGCTTCAGGCCGACCACGCCGCACAGCGCCGCCGGGATGCGGATCGAGCCGCCGGTGTCGGTGCCGAGCGTCGCCGCCGCTAAATGCGCCGCCGTGGCACAGCCCGAGCCGCTGCTCGAGCCGCCGCTGACGCAATCCCGCTGCCAGGGATTGCGCGCGCTGCCGTGGTGGGGATTGACTCCGGTCGGCCCGAAGGCGAACTCATGCAGGTTGAGCAGGCCGAGGATAACCGCGCCGGCGGCCTCCAGGCGCGCGACCGAGGTGGAACTCTCCGTCGCCGGCTCTTCACGGAAGAAGGCCGAGCCGCAGGTCCGCACCATGCCTTCGACCTTGAACAGGTCTTTCACTGCCAGCGGCACCCCGTGCAGCGGCCCGCGATAGTCGCCCGCCGCGATCTCGGCCTCGGCGCGCTGCGCCGCGGCCAGCGCCCGCTCGCCATCGACGGTGATATAGGCATTGAGATCGGCGTGCGCCTCGATGCGGTCGAGATAGGCCTGTGTCAGTTCGACCGGTGATATCTCGCGGCGGGCGATCAGCGGTGCCAGGGTGGTGATGTCCATATCGATCATGCGGCAGCCTCCGGGATGGCGACGAGCAGCAGGATACCGTAGAGCACGATGAACACCGCGTCCTTGAAGGCCCCGATGCCGTGGCGCGCCGTATCGCGCGAGGCAATGAGCTGGATGATCTCGAGCACCAGGAAGATCAGCGTCAGCAGGAAGCACGGCCACAGGCTCTCCCACCACGAGCCCTCGACCTCGGGCACAGCCTGCACGCTGCGCCAGATCAGCAGCAGGATCGGCAGCAGCGCCACATAGGCATAGGCGAGCAGGAAGCGCAGGCGGAAGCGCTTGCGGTCGACGAGCCAGAAGGCGAGCAAGAAGGCGGCGATGTTGACCACGTCCCAGAACATTCCCCGATAGACCTGCTCTTCCAGCGGCTGCCAATGGCGCAGGTTGAGATAGGCGAGCATCAGGAACAGCACGAAGGCGTCGCAGAACAGCCACTCGCGCAGGGTCTCGGCGGTGCCCTTGTTGGCCCAGGCCCGGCTGGCCTTGTCGACCAGCAGGACGAGGCCCACCGCCAGGGCAGCGGGATAGAGCAAATCGCGCAAGATTAGGTACTGGTCGGGGCGGTCGAGATAGGTCCAGTTGAGCAGCAGAATGGCCAGCGCGAAGCCGAGCAGGCCGAGCAGGCGTACCGCGGACGGTGTCTCGAACTCGGCGGCCGGCTCAGGCTCGGGTTTGGGCGCGGCGGGCGCGGCGTGGCCTTCCTCGGCGGGCAGGATACGGGCGAACAGCACCACCACGAAAGCGACGAGGCCGAGCGCCGCGGCGATCAGCATGACGGTGAAGAAGTTGTCGGCGCGGTTGCCGCTGCGCCAGTCCTCGGGCTCCGCCGCCAGCGGCGCCTCTTCGCCCTCGACCACCTCGACCGGAATCTCGTCGGGGCCGCCGAGCAGGGGCGGGAACTGCCAGGCCAGCACGACCACCACCAGCACCAACAGCACCAGTGCCAGGGCGAACTCGTACCAGCGCGGTGCCCGCACCAGCCGCGTCCCGCCGGCGCTCCTGGTCAGCAGCAAGACCAGGAACGCGACGATGCCGACGATGGCGACAGCCGCCATCACCTCCAGGAAAACGATATGCTGACTATCCATCGGCGTCGGATCAGCGGCCACGCAGGCGCTGCGTTTCCGCCTCGTCCACACTTTCGCTCTTCGTGTCGATGGCGACTCGGTAGATCTCGCGCGCCGCCTCAGCCGTGATGTAGTCGTCCAGCCAGTCGTCGAGCACGGCCTGTGGATCGCGCTCCTCAGGCTTGCCGTAGCCGCCGCCGGACGGCCCTGTGATGCGGATGAGATCGCCGGCGGCCATCTTGGCGCCGGTCACTTTCGACGGCCAGCTCTGCTCGCCGTCGCCGCCCGGGTTCTTGGTCAGTGCCCCTGTCAGGCCCTCGGCACCGCCGAAGATGCCGTGCGGCGCCTCCAGGTGGCGGTCCGCCTCGCAGGAGATGTATCCCTCCGACAGAAAGCGGTTCTCGCGCACGATTCCGATACCGCCGCGCCATTGCCCCGCCGCCGGCGGATCGGGGCGCAGCTCATAGCGCTCGTTGCGGATCGGGTAGTGCATGTCGAGTTCCTCGACCGGATTGTTGCGGGTGTTGGCCACCAGATTGTCCACACTGTCCAGGCCGTCCTTGCCGTAGCGGCCACCGTAACTGCCTTCGTCCACCTCGAGATAGACCCAGTATTGCTGGCGCTCGGGAAGGAAGCCCGAATAGGAGATGAAGTAGAGCGAGGCCGAGTTGCCGCCCGTCGCTTTCTCCGGAATCACCGGGGCGAGGGCGCGGATGATGCAATCGACGACGCGCTGGATCTGGGCGAAGCGCGAGAAGCAGGCGCGCGGGAAGTTGGGGTTGAAGATGGTACCCTTGGGCGCCTCTACAGTGATGGGCCGGAAGATACCTTCGTTCTGGGGGATGAACTCTTCGTATGCTACCTCGTCGAGCAGCAGAGTGCGGATGATGTAGTTGCAGGCCACCACCAGGCTGCCCTCGAAAGGCACGTTGAAGCCCGTCTCCACCTCCGCCGCCGAGCCCGCCAGGTCGATGGTGATGTCGCTGCCTGAGACGCGCACGGTGACGTTGACCTTGAGCGGCACATCACGGTTCTTGCCATCGTCGTCGAGCCATCCTTCGGCGTGGTACTCGCCGTCGGGCACCTTGGCGATCTCGGCCCGCAGCATGCGCTCGGAATAGTCCATCCAGTACTTTGCGGCGCCCATCACGGTCTCGGGCGAATATTTCTCCACCACGGCGGAAAAGCGGTCGCGGCCAAGCTCCACCGCGGCGATCATGGCCTCGATATCGGACGAATCCATGTCGGGGGTGCGCACATTGTCCTTGATCAGTTGCCAGACCTCTTCGTTACGGCGGCCCTTGTCGTGGAGCTTGACCGCATTGAACAGCTTGGCTTCGGCATAAACATCGACCACGTCCACATTGATGCCCGGCGCGGCGCCGCCGACATCGAGCAGATGCGCCGTGCAGGCGGCGAAGCCCAGCATGCGGCCCTTGCGGAAGATCGGCGTGATCACCGCCAGGTCCGGCGTGTGCGAGGCGCCGAAATAGGGGTGATTGTGGATGATGATGTCGCCTTCGTTGATCCGGCCCTTGAGCCGCTTGTGCATGCCGCGGATGTACCAGGGCAGGGAGCCGATATGCATCGGCGTGGAATCGCTCTCGCAAAGCTCGGCGCCCTCGATATCGAAGATGCCGCAGCCGAGGTCTTCGGATTCGCGAATGATACTGGAATAGGACATGCGGTAGAGCACATGCGCCATCTCCTTGGCGATGGCATCGAAGGCGCCGCCGACCACGCGGAGCGTCACCGGGTCGAGGCTGTCATAGGCGTAGTCCGTGACCTTGGTCGGCCGCGGCGGCAACGGCTTGCCCGGGTCCGCCATCTTAGGCATGGTTGGCGCCGGTTCGGGCTGCGGCTCGGCCAGGGGCGGCGGCGGTGCTACCGCCGTCTCGCCGAGCAAGGTCGCGGCACAGGCACTGAGACTACGCGCGGCGGCGATATCGAGACGCTCGCCGAGGCTGCGGCCTTCGCCATTGGCGCTGCCGCTCTCGCGAATGCGCGTGCCTCCGGCTTCGAGCACGCCGACCACAGTCGCGTTCGCCCCAGTGGTCTTGTGCTCGGCGATGTCGAAGCTCCAGGCCTCGCCATAGGCGGCTCTCAATCTTGCCAGTATCTCGTCGGTCTGCGTCATTGTGGCTGCATCCTGATGACGAGGTTGCCGTGGGTGTCGGTCTCGGCGGCGAGCCCCGGCGGCACCACGGTATTGGTATCGGCCTGCTCGATGATAGCCGGCCCCGCCACTTTATCGCCGGCGCTAAGCTGCGACCGGTCATAGATCGGCGTATCGATGCTGCGCGCCTTGCCGCCCTCGTCGAAGATCACCTGGCGGCTGGCCTCGGCACTCGGCTGACCACCGCCCTCTGGCAACCGGGCGGCAGCAAGCTCCGGCATCATACCGGTGCCGACCACGCGGATATTCACCAATTCCACCGGCTTCTCGTCAAAACGACGGCCATATTCGCGCTCATGCGCGGCATGGAAAGCGGCGGTCAGGCGGCCGACGAAGCCACTGTCCGTGCTGCCGTCGTCGAGATCGACTCGCAGCTCGTAGCCCTGGCCCTGGTAGCGGCACTCGGCGATACGCTCGAAACGGCGCTGATCGGCGGCGATGCCGTCCTTGTCGAGGCGTTCCGTGGCGAGATTCTCCAGCTCGCCGAACGCTTCCCCGATCCGGGCGACGTCGGCCTGGCCGAGCAGCTGCAGGGTGGTGCGGCTGAAGTCGTAGGAGACGTCGGTGGCGAGCAGGCCCTCGGCCGAGGTCAGGCCGGGGCTCGGCGGGATTACCACGGCGGGAATGGCAAGCTCCGCCGCCACCGTGCAGGCGTGCAGCGGGCCGGCGCCGCCGAAGGCGACCAGGGCGAATTCGCGCGGATCGTAGCCCTTGCGCACGCTGTTGAGCTCGATCGACTGGATCATGCCGTGGTCGAGGATCTTCAGGGCTCCCAGCGCGGCCTCCTCGAAGCTCATGTCCAGCGCCGGGCAGAGATGGGTCTCGATGGCGCGGCGCGCCAGGTCTGTGCGCAGTGCCATGCGCCCGCCCAGGAAATTGTCCGGATTGAGCCGGCCGAGCACGGCCTGGCAATCGGTCGCCGTCGGCTGCTCGCCGCCGCGGTCGTAGCAGCACGGACCGGGGATGGCGCCGGCACTGCGCGGGCCCACGCGGAAGACGCCGCCGCGATCGACATAAGCCAGCGAGCCGCCGCCGGCGCCGATGGTGTCGATATCGGCCATCGGCACCATCGCCTGATAGGCGCCGATGCGCGTGTCCAGGAGATGCTTCATGGTCATCGAGCCGCCGGGGGCGACGCCGATATCGGCCGAGGTGCCGCCGACATCGAGGGTGATGGCGTTGTCGAAGCCGGCGAGGTTGGCCGCGCGGATGCCGCCGATCAGCCCGGCGACCGGGCCTGACATGAGCAGCGTCACCGGGCGTTCGCTGGCGCCCTCGGTGGTCGCGGCACCGCCATTGGCCTGCATCAGATGCAGCTCGGCGCCGAAATCCTTCTCCGCCATCGCCGTGTCGAGATTGCGCACGTAGGAGGACGTGCGCGGTCCCACATAGGCGTTGAGGCAGGTCGTGCTGAAGCGCTCGTATTCGCGATATTGCGGGATCACTTCGTGGCTGACGGAGAGGTAGACCTCGGGCCATTCCTCGCGCACGATCGCCGCCGCGCGCTTTTCGTGCGCCGGATTGAGGAAGGAGAACAGGAAGCAGATTGCCACCGCCTCGACATCGGCTTCCTTGAGCCTGGCCACCGCAGCGCGCACCGCGTCCTCGTCGAGCGGGGTCAGCACCTCACCGTCCGGTGCTGCGATGCGCTCGGGCACGGGAAGGCGATAGCGCCGCCGCACCAGGGGGTGGCTCTGCCAGGGCAGGTCCTGCTGGATGCTGAAATTGTAGGGCCGCTTGTGCCGCGCGATATGCAGGATATCGCGATAGCCCTCCGTGGTGATCAGGCCGGTGCGCGCGCCGTCATGCTCGAGCGCGATATTGGTGGCGATGGTGGTGCCGTGGAAGAACTGCCCGACATCCCGCGGCGCCACCCCGGCCTTCTCGCAGACCTCCAGCGCGCCCTCGATGACGCCCTGAGAGGGGTCGTCGGGCGTCGTCGGCAGCTTGTTGAGCGTCGCCGCGCCACTGGCATCGTCGACCAGCACCAGGTCCGTAAAGGTCCCCCCGACATCGACACCCAATCGGATCACACGTGACACTCCCCTCGCTCAGCGACACCATGCTAGCAGCATAGGCGAGGGAGAGGCGAGAGATGTCGGTTTCTCGATCCAGTGCCGGCAACCCCCTCTTGAGTGACTGAAGACCGGCGTCTAAGTTTCCGGGTACAGCTCCTTGCAGCGGTTTAGGGCAGTCCGAACGATGTCGGAAGAGACCAAATACGCTTTGAGTGACAATGTCAGCATCGCCTATCAGGTCGTAGGCGATGGGCCGATCGACTTGGTGCTGGTTCCGGGTTTCGTTTCCAATATCGAGGTGTTTTGGGAGGAACCCAATTACGCCAGGTTCATCCGCCACCTCGCCGAGTTCTCCCGCGTGATTCTGTTCGACAAGCGCGGCACCGGTCTATCGGACCGGGTATCGCGCATGCCGATCCTCGAAGTGCGCATGGATGACGTGCGCGCGGTCATGGATGCGGTGGGATCGGATCGTGCCGCTTTAGTGGGATATTCCGAAGGCGGTCCTTTATGCGCGCTGTTTGCGGCTACCTATCCCGAACGCGTCTCCAATCTGATCATGATCGGCTGTTTCGCTAGCCTGTCGAAGCGCCCCGATTATCCATTTGGATTTGACGAAGCCCAACAGAAAGCCGCCTATGACTGGATCGAGAACGATTGGGGAAGCGTGGAAGACCTCTCGTCGAAGGCGCCGAGTGTTGCGAACGACGAGCGTTTCCGGCGCTGGCGATCACGATGCCTGCGCATGAGTGCCAGCCCATCGGCCGCTATGGAGATTCAGCGCTCGGCTATGGAGATTGATATTCGCCAACTGCTGCCTACGGTCCGTGTGCCGACGCTGATCGTTCACAGCAAGTTCGATGCGTTTGTCGAGTTCGGGCATGGCAGTTACCTGGCAGACAATATTCCTGACGCCAAGCTGGCCCCATTGGACTGTAGCAGCCCGTTGACGAAGTCTGCTCTGGACGCGTGTCGCTGTGTCTGATTCT
>CAYPAX010000064.1:0-27636 GCA_964408735.1 uncultured Rhodospirillaceae bacterium
GCCATGCTGCGCCCCCTGAGGGCAGAATACGGCGCGCCGCCTGTTCGCTCAACCGTGCGCCTTATTCCTCGCCATCGTTGAAGCGCGGCACGTCGTCCGTGGCCATCAGGCCGAGCATGACTTGTTCGAAGCCGGCGACGGCCTCCGGCCCGGCCGCCTCGTAGACGCTGGCGACCAGGGCGCGCTGCAGGCCGGACAGGCGGCGTTCGAGCTCGAGGCCCTTGTCGGTCAGGCTGAGCAGGCGCTGGCGGCGGTCGCGCGTGCCCTTGGCCTGGGCGACGTAGCCCGTGCGCACGAGCTGGCCGAGCACACGGCTCAGGCTTTGCTTGGTGATCTGCAGCGTGGCCAGCAGCTCGGCCACGGTCATGCCCGGGTTACGGCCGACGAAATGGATGACCCGGTGGTGGGCGCGGCCGAAGTCGAGCGGCGCCAGCACCGCATCGGCCTCGGCGACGAAGTTGCGATAGCCAAAATAGAGCATCTCGATGCCCCGGTTCAGCGCCGCCTCGGCCAAGAAATCCGGATCATGGGGCAATTTTTGGTCAGCCATGTTGACATATATGCCTGCCGATGCTACCTGACGCAAGCTTCTTCTGCTGCGATGCCACCTTATCGAGCCCTGCGGGGGCGGGACGGTCTGACATGCCGAGCTTCGACAACCACGACGGATTCATCTGGTTTGACGGCGAGATGGTGCCCTGGCGGGATGCCAATCTGCACGTGCTCACGCACGGCCTGCACTATGCCTCCGCCGTCTTCGAAGGTCAGCGTGTCTATGCCGGCACCATTTTCAAGCTGGCGGAGCACACCGAGCGCCTGTTCGATTCGGCCGACCAGCTCGGCTTCGAGATTCCCTTCAGCCAGGCCGACATCAACAAGGCCAATTACGAAGTCTGCAAGGCCAACGACATCGACGACGGCTATGTCCGCCCGGTGGCCTGGCGCGGCAGCGAGATGATGGGCGTCTCGGCCCAGCAGAACACCATCCATGTCGCCATCGCGGCCTGGGAGTGGCCGTCCTACTTCTCCCCCGAGGCGCGGCTCAAGGGCATCAAGCTGCAATGGTCCGAGTGGCGCCGCCCGGACCCGGCGACGATCCCGGCCATGGCCAAGGCGGCGGGGCTCTACATGATCTGCACGCTGTCCAAGCACAAGGCCGAGGCCGATGGCTATGACGATGCGCTGATGCTCGACTGGCGCGGCCGGCTGGCGGAATCGACCGGCGCCAACATCTTCCTCGTCATCGATGGGGAGCTGCACACGCCGACGCCCGACTGCTTCCTCGACGGCATCACCCGGCGCACCGTGATCGGCCTGGCGAATGCGCGCCAGATCCCGGTCATCGAGCGCATCATCATGCCGGAAGAGCTGGAAAGGGCGGACGAGGTCTTCCTCACCGGCACCGCGGCAGAGGTCACGCCCGTCGGCCAGATCGGCGACCTCAGCTTCACGCCCGGCGAGATCTGCCGCATCCTGATCGACGACTACACCGCCCTGACCAAGGAAGCCGAGCCCCACCCGGCCCATATCGGGCGCTAACGCTTCACCGTCACCGAGAACCAGAACTTGCGCGTGTCGACGCCAAACCCGGCCGCCCGGTAGTCGGCGTAATCGAGCGATACCGTCACGCCGTCGAAAGGTGCGAAGCGCAGGCGCAGGTCGGTTTCGTGGCCGTAATCGGCGCTGCCGCGGTCGTCGTGAAAGCGGTGGTGGGCGGCACTGACTTCCAGGCTTTCGAGCGGCGTGCCGGCGAGGTCGAAGCCGAGCCAGTCGGCCTCCTTGGCCACCAACCTGGCCTCGCCGTATACATCCCATAACCCGGCCGCGGGCGTGGTGCTGAAGACATCCGCCCAGCCGCGGTTGCCGTGCTTCTTGCCGATCGGGGTCTGCAAGGCGACGCTGCCGTTGCCGCTTTGCTGGCGGGCGCCGACCAGCGGCCATATCCCGCCCATGCCGAAGCCCGCCTCGACGACCAACAAATGTTCGGCAAGGTCGTTGCGATTGTTGCCCCAGTCGCCCTGCCAGGCGAATTCGGAGCGGGCGAGAACGCTTGCCTCGCCAACGTCCCATTGTCCGTCGATCAAGGCGCCGAAGGTCTTAGACGACTGGGTCGGGCGGTCGTCGATATCGAGCAGCACGGCGTAGACGCCAAGCTCGATGGGGGCCAGGCCCGTATAGTCCGCCTGCATGACGTGGCTGCGCGTATTCCAGTCGCCCGACGGGGCCTGCTCGCCGGTCGGCGTATCGACCAGCCAGATGAAGCCGTAGCGCAGGTGGGTGTCGGGCAGCAGTGCGCGATCGCTGAGCGTCACGGCGTCGTAGGAGCTCTGGTTCTGGCGAAAGCGGGCGCTGCCGACGAAGGTGGCGTTGCCTAAGGTGATGGTCTGGCGGCCGAGCTTGATCAGCGTGCCCGGCCGCGGCGCATAGGCCACCCAGGCCTGGTTGACCTCGTGGGTCTCGGCGTCGTTGATGCGCGGCAGGTCGCTGCGGGGTGTCGCCGCGGTGTCGTAGCGCTCGCCGCCCGGCGCCAGCACGCCCTCGCCTTCGAGGCGGGCGCTGAAACCCTGCCAGGGCCCGACCTCATACCCGAGGCGCGCGCGGATGGTGTGTGCCCGCGCGCGGCGCGGCTTCGAGGCCTGGTCGACCACCTCCAGGCGGTAACGCAGATCGAGACTAGCCTCGCCTGCGGCGGCCTGGGGCGCGGCAAGCAGGATCAGGCAGCCCAACGCCGCAGTCAGCCGCATCATGCTATTCGGCGGCTTCGGACTTGTCCGTCTGCCAGCGCGCCGCCGCGGCATCATCGCTGGAGCGCGCCTCGACCCAGGCGGCCTTGCCGTCGGGCGCTTCCTCGCGCTTCCAGAACGGTGCCTGGGTCTTGAGCCAGTCGATGAGGAACTGGCAGCTTTCCAGCGCCGCCGCGCGATGGGCCGAGGCCGTGGCCACCAGCACGATAGGATCACCCGGCTCGAGCCGGCCGTAACGGTGGATGATCAGGCTCGCCTGCAAGGGCCAGCGGGATTGCGCCTCGGCCTCGACCTCGGCGAGCTTGCGCTCGGTCATGCCGGGGTAGTGCTCCAGGGTCATGGCGCCAACGGGCGCATCGCCGTGCATATCTCGCACCAGGCCGATGAAGCTGGCGACACCGCCGATATCCCTGCGCCCAGCGCTCAGTGCCGCCAGCTCGGCGCCGACATCGAAAGCCTCGATTTGCACCCGGATCACCGATTCAGCCTCCGGTCACCGGCGGAAACAGGGCGACCTCGCGCACACCCGCGATTGCCGCGTCGAAGGGGACATATTCCTGGTCGAGGGCCACGCGCACGGCCGAGATATCGGCCAGGGCCTCGGCATGGCCCGGCGAGCGGCTCTTGAGCCATTCGATCAGCTCGGCCACGGTCGCGACCTCCGCAGGCGGCTCGACCGCCTCCTCGGCGACGCCCGCCTTCTCGCGCAACCAGGCGAAATAGAGTACTTGCATTCAGCTCACCTCCGCGAAGGGCAGGAAGTCTACCGCCTCGCCTGCCGCAACATAGGTCATTTCTTCGTCAAGTTCGACCAGTCCGTCGGCCGCCGACAGGCTGGAGAGCACGCCCGACCCTTGCGCGCCGGCGGGTCTGGCCACCGGAACGCCCGAGCCGTCGTCCTCCAGGCGGCAGCGCACGAACTCGCGCCGGCCGGCCTTCTTGCGCATCTCGAAACCCGCCGTGACACGCCATAGCCTCGGCGCGGTATCGCTGGCGCCGGCAAGCCGCAGGATCAGCGGCCGGGCCAGCCTGAGAAAGGTGATCGCCACGGCCACCGGATTTCCCGGCAGTCCGACAAAAGGCACGGTGCGCCCGGCATCGTCGATATGGCCCAAGGCCAGGGGCCGCCCGGGCTTGATGGCGAGGCGCCAGAAGGAGAGCCCGCCGAGGCTCTCGACCACCGCCTTGACGTGGTCCTCCTCGCCGACCGAGACGCCGCCGGAGGTGATCAGCAGATCGTGGGTGGGCGCCGCGGCCGCGAGCGCCTCGCGCACGCTCTTGGCGCGGTCGGCGAGAATGCCGAGATCGCTGACGGCGCAGCCGAGACCCGCCAAGAAGCCCCGCAGCATGTGCCGGTTGCTGTCATGGATGGCGCCGGGCTCCAGTCCCCGGCCCGGGTCGCGCAGCTCGTCGCCGGTGGAGAACAGCGCCACCCTCAGCGGCGCCCGCACGGCGACCTCAGCGCTTCCCGCAGCGGCGGCAAGCCCGAGATCTTCCGGCCTGAGCCGCCGGCCGGCGCGCAACACCGTGGTGCCGCGTCGAAGGTCTTCGCCAGCGCGCCTGCGGTTATCGCCCAGGCCGATGCCCGGCGGGATGGTCACAGTCTCGCCGCTAAGCTCGCAATCCTCCTGCATGAGCACGGTGTCGGCGCCCTCCGGCATCACCGCCCCGGTGAAGATGCGCAGCGCCTCGCCTCGCTTCGCCGGGCGCTCGAGGGGATGACCGGCGGCGATGCGGCCGCTGACGGGCAGCCGGGTCGGCCCGTGTGGGTCGAGATCGGCGTGATGGACCGCATAGCCGTCGACGGCGGAATTGTCGTGCGGCGGCACGTCCGTCGCGGCCAGCACGTCCTCGGCCAGCAGGCGCCCCGCCGCCGCCGCGATGGCCACGGTCTCGGCGGCGGCGACCGGCGTCATGCGCGCCTCTATCAGCGCCAGCGCCTCGTCGAGGCGCAGCAGGTCGTGGTCGGTATCGAAGCAATCGTTGCCGAGCCGGCTCACGCCGCCCGCTCCGCCAGGCCGCAATGCCGGCAGATGAAATCGGCGATCGCCTGGACGTCATCGAGATCGAGCACCGGGCGCCCGGCATCGCCCAGCGGGCGGTCGCTGGCCACCGCCACCACCGAGCGATCGCCGGGATAGAGCGGCGCCCGGCGCGAGCCCTCGCGGCAAACCTCGATCTTGTCGTGGCCCTCGTGCTTGAAGCCTTCGACCAGCACCAGGTCGGCCTCGCCGAGGCGCGGCAGCAGCTCATCGAGGCGGGGCTCTGCCTCGGCCTCGTCGCGGTGTTCGTGCATCAGCGCCCAGCGTTTGGCCGAGGCCACCAGAACTTCCGACGCCCCCGCCGCGCGGTGCTCGTAGGAATCCTTGCCCGGCGTGTCCACGTCGAAGTCGTGGTGGGCGTGCTTGACCGTCGCCACGCGCAAGCCGCGTTCGACCAGCACCGGCAGCAGCCGGGTCACCAAGGTCGTCTTGCCGCTGCCGCTCCAGCCGCTGATTCCGATTACCTTCACGAGTCCACCACTCCTCTATCGTTTATCGTTCTTATCGGCGGCGAGCATCAAGGCGACGCCGTGCCGCACATAGCCCCAGGCGCTGGCCACCGAGAGCAGCGCCGCCAGCCATAGAAGCCAGGCGCCGCCGTCGAGCACAAGGCTGGCGGAAAGACCGACGCCCGGCGCCGCTTCGCCCACCAGCAGCACACACAGCGCCGTCATCTGGGTGGCGGTCTTGATCTTGGCCAGCATGGTCACGGGCAACCTCAGCGCCTCGCGGGCGAGAAACTCGCGCAGGGAAGAGATGAGGATCTCGCGGCAGAGGATGATCAGCGCCGCGATGGCCGGTGCGCGGCCGTCGGCCACCAGCATGACCAGCGCCGCCGCCACCAGCAGCTTGTCCGCCACGGGATCGAGAAAGCGGCCGAACTCGCTGGTCTGGCCGAGCTTTCGCGCCAGAAAGCCGTCCAGCCAATCGGTCAGCGAGGCCGCCACGAAGAGCCCGAAGGCGACCCAGTTGGCCGCCGGCCCAGGCAGCGCGAAGGCAGCCAGGAAGATCGGGATCACCAGGATCCGCGACAGGGTCAGAAGGTTGGGCAGGCCGCTCAGCATGACGCCCCGGGTTTTACCAGGACGCGCCGCGACTCGCCATGGGCCTTGTGCGGGCGGTCAGGCGGATTTCGGCTTGAGTGGCCCAGCCAGAGATGCCCGGTCCAACCCTCGCGGGCATGCGCCTCCGGGCTCCGACCGCGCCCTTGACAGCGCCAACGAGACGAAAGCAGGTTAGGCATCGGATCGACGGCGCTTCGTGCGCGTTCTGCAAATACGAATAGGAAAAGACCCATGAGCCTGACGCTTGAGCAATGCCGCACCATCATCGCCGCCGCCCTGGCCAAGGGCGGGGAAGCCGGCTTCAACCCATTGGCGGTGGCGGTGCTCGACGCGGGCGGCCACCTCAAGGCTTTCGAGCGCCAGGACGGCACCAGCAACTTGCGCCCGCAGATCGCCCACGGCAAGGCCTTCGGCGCCATCGGCATGGGTCTCGGCTCCCGCGCGCTGTTCGAGCGCGCGCAACAACAGCCCTATTTCGTCCAGGCCATCAACGCGCTGGCCGGCGGCGCCCTGGTGCCCGTGCCCGGCGGCGTGCTGGTCAAGGACGCCAGCGGTGAAGTGCTCGGCGCCGTCGGCGTCACCGGCGACAACTCGGATAATGACGAGATCGCCGCCGTGTCGGGAATCGAGGCGGCGGGGCTGGTGGCGGAGACGGGGTGAGGGGTCAGTTCACTTCAGCCGGGATATTCATGCCTGCTTTCCGCAGACCGTCCATCACATGCTCGACGAACTGTTGGTCAAGATTATGATGACGGAGAGTGTCGCGCGGATGCTCCAGGAATGACGGATCGAGTTCCAACAGCTGTTGGATATTCGCTTGTGCCCTGTCAATCTTTCCGAGTTGACCGTAAATGGCAGCGCGTAGCATGACAGCATAGGTCCAATCGGGAATACCCATCTTTTCCCCGGCGATTGCGGCTCCGTCATAGTCTTGCTCGCGGTAGCTGTTCAAAGTGGGACCAAGATAAAGCCAGCTTGGATGATCGGGATTGAGACGCATGGCGTGCTCGACCAAGTCTATGCCCCGCTCCCAATCGCCGAATTGCGCAGTTTGCAAACCGATCAAGCCGACGCGAGTCGCATTATAAGGATTAAGCTCAAGAGCGCGCTCGGCCGCAGCCAGAAAGGCTTCCTTCTCGCCGCGATAGAAATACACGTCCGCCAGTGCGGCATAGGCGATGAAATTGCGTGGATCTATGTCGGCGGCGCGGAGCGCGGCCTCAAGCGATCGCTCCAGAGGATCGGCGCGTGGATTCAGTCCGTAAGCATGCTCTTCGTTGTATACGTTTGCCAGCCATGCCCAGCCATCGGAGTAGTCGGGATCACGTTCGACGGTCGCCTTGAGGCATGTCCGCACGTATTCATGATCCTCTTCTCGAAAAGACCGATAGAATTCATATACTCTTAGCAAGCAATCATACGATGCGAAATTCCCCGGGGCGCGTGTACGAGCCCGTTCTCTTCCGGCGACCGAGACGATGCCCCAGGCGTCGCCGATCGTGGCAATGACCTGAGAGGTGATCTCGTCCTGGACGGCGAAAATACTCTCGGGCGTGAGGTCGCGCTCATACGTCTCACCCCAGAGATGAGCGCCTGACTGTGAGTCCAGGAGCTTGGCGATCACGCGAATGCGGCTGGGTGGCCGGCGTATGCTTCCTTTCACGATGTAATCCGCACCAAGGTCGCGTGCGAGCTCGCGAGTGTTGGTGTCAGTTCCTTTGTAGGCGAAAATCGAATCGGGTGCGATGGTGCGAAAGGCGTGGAAATGGGATAACCCGGTAATAATATCCTCTGTAATCCCGTCCGCGAAATAGTCCTGCTCGGGGTCGCCGGAGAGGTTGTCGAAGGGGAGGACCGCGATCACCGGCGGCGCGGCCTCGGGCGCGGCTTCGGGGACACCAGCGCGGCGCAGGCCTTCGAGGAAGCGGGCTTGGGAATCGTCGCCTTCGGGCCGCTGCACACCTTTGGTGAACTCCTGGCGCGCGGTCTCCAGGGTGAAGCCGGGATAGGTCTCCTGCAGGCTGATCACCGCCGATTTGGCGGCACCAAGATCGCCGGCCATGCCGGCGGCGGTGGCGATCGCGGCATGGGTCCAGTAGTAGCCCGGCAGGTTGATGCGATAGGCTTCGGCCAGGGCTTCCTCGTAAAGCCCGCGGGCGAACAGGTCCTGGAAGGTCGGGAAGTGGTACCAGGTCGGATAGTGCGGATTGATGGCCATGACCTTCCTGGCCAATGCCGCGCCGCGCTCGAATTCACCGGCATCGGCGTAATAGGCGCCAGCGGCGGCGAGCACGAAGGAGTTGTTGGGGTTGAGCGCCAGCGCCTTTTCCGTCTCTAGGAAGAAGGCCTCGCGGTCGCCGTTCCAGAAATGGGTGCGCGCCATGTGCCAGCGCGTGGTCTGGCTGGTGGGATCGAGCGCCACGGCCTTGCGCGCGGCTGCCATGGCGCGCTTCATGGAATCCGGGCGCGGGTTGAAGCCCCAGGCATATTCGTCGGTGGTCACGAAGGCGAGCTTGGCCCAGGCGTCGGCATAGTCCGGGTCGAGCTCGACCGCGCGCTCCAAACACTCGCGCACCTCGGCGTGGCGTTGGCGTGTGAACACCCGTTCGTAGTCGTAGGCGCTGAGCACGCAGTCATAGGCGGTCAGATTGTCGGTGCCGCGCGCCTGCGCCTCTTCCAGCCCGACCTGGGAGAGCACGCCGTAGGAGCCGGCCAGGGTGCCGACGATCTGCTCGCGGATGGCATCTTGAACCGCGAACAGCGCCTCCGCCTCCAGCGCCTCGTCATAGCTCTCCGACCAAAGCTGCGCGCCGCTGGCTGTATCGAGCAGGCGCACCGAGACGCGCACGCGCCCGGCGCCGCGCTGCACCGAGCCCTTGACCACATAGCGCACCTCCAACGCCTCGCCGATGGCGCGCGCGTCCTGGCCGGCATATTGGCCGCTGGTGTCGCTGGCATAGACCAGCAGCTCGCGGAACTTGGACAGCCCGGCGATGATCTCCTCGGTCAGGCCCTCGGCGAACCAGACCTGCGTATCGTCGTCGCCCAGGGTCTCCAGCGGCAGCACCGCGATCGACGGCCCGCTCGGCATGGCGAGGATGGGGTCGGTGGGTGCCTCAACCGGTGCCGGAGAGTGTGCGAATTGCCACAACGCGAAACCCGCGACCACCACCACCACAGCAGCCAGCGCCAGCGTACGCAGCGGCAGCGCCCGCTTCGGGGCCACGGCACCGGCCGCCAGCACGCGGAAGGCGCGCACGGGATCAGGGATGTTCTTGACCCTGTGACGCCCGGCATCGGCGAAAGAAAGGTCGGCGCTGCGACGCACCTGCAAATGCGCGGATTCGGAGATGATCACCCCGCCGGGCTCGGCCAGGCCTTCGAGGCGCGCGGCGATGTTGACGCCGTCGCCATAGAGCGTGCCGTCGTCCTGCTCGATGACATCTCCGAGATTAACGCCGATGCGAAAGCGCATTCGCCGGTCTTCGGGCTCGGATGCGCTGGCCGCTTCGATCGCGGCCTGGATCGCAACGGCTGCGTCTACAGCCTCGACCACACTCTTGAGCTCGGCCAGCACGCTGTCGCCGGCGGTATCGATGATGCGCCCGCCGCGCCCTTCGATCTGCTCGCGGAAGATCGCCCGGCGCCCGTTGAGCGCCGCCACCGTCGCCGCCTCGTCCGTGTTCATCAGGCGCGAATAGCCCACCGCGTCGGCGGCGAGAATGGTGGTGACCTTGCGGCTCTGGCCGGTGTCGCTCATGGGCCCGCCTGCCTTGCCGGGCGCACGTCGAGGAAGGCGTCGGGCTCGGCGCCGCCGAGGCGCACGGCGCCGGGGCAGGGCGCGACCAGCTTGCGCGTGTCGCCGGCGACGATGTTGAAGGTCTCGACGCAGGACGAGCAGATGCCGACGCTGTTGGAGACGCTGTAGGGCACCGCCTCGCCGTCGCGCTCGGTGGTGAAGGTCCGGGCGAGGAAGTTGGCATGACTGGCGCATTGCCGTGGCCAGTGCTTTTTGAGGTTGTCGCCGCGCTTCCAGACACCGGTGATCGTGAACAGCAGCTTCTGCAGGATCGCGTCCTTGCGCCCGATCAGCTCCCAATCGGCCGGCTTGTTCTGCTGATAAGCCTCGCAGTGGGTCAGCGCGACGATCTCCTCGTCCGAGGGAAAATCCGCTGGCGCGAAGTCCGACTCCGAGACCACCGCGTCGAGATGGCTCGCGAAGCGTCCGTTCAGGGGCACGCCGCTGACCAGCAGGCTCTGTCCGGCCCGCACCGAGCGGCGATACCACGAGCCCTGGCGCCCGCAGAGGCCGTTGAAGACGCCGGGCGAGGCGATCAGCACCACCTCGGGCGTCGCCTTCATGGTCTGGCAGGGCGTGAGCTTGGCATCCCTGACCCGCAAGCCGCGGCGCGCCAGCTCCCCGCGCGCCCAGGCGAGATCGTCCTCACCGAGCCAGTGGATGTAGAGGCGCCAGGAACCCGAGTCCGACACCGTCTCGTCGCCAATTGTCATCGCAGCATTCCGCGTTGTTTCGTACGGCGGGTCAGTTCACCTGGTCGAAGAGGCCGCCCTTTTGCCAACCGTCCATGAAATGGGCGCTCAGTTCCGGAAAGACATTGTACTTGTCCAACTCATACTGGGCGTATTCGGCAAAGCTCGGATACAGCGCGAGCAACTTGGCGCGAGAGGCCGCGGCGTCATCGGCGCGGCCGAGCTGGCCATAAATCGCCAGGCGATACATGTGGGTGTAATAGAAGCCAGGGATGTTCATCTTCAGCGCTGCCTGCCGCGCTGCCTCGTAGTCGCGCGCGTGATAGTGCGCCAGGATATTGGCGGCGTGATACCAGCCCGCCGGGTTGGGATCGATGCGCATGGCTTTCTCGGCCAGCGCCACGCCGCGCGTCAACGCCTCGGGGCCGGTCGGCGCCATGTACACGCCCGCAGCCGCCAGCACGAAGGCGTTATTGGGATTGAGCGCCAACGCGCGCTCGGCTTCAATAATCGCCTCGTCGACCTCATTGCGCCAGAAATGGGTGCGTGCCAGATGCCAGTGAGTGGTCTGGCTGCTGGGATCGAGCTCGACGCCCTTCTGCGCCGCCTTCAGGGCACGGTCGAGGGGGTCGGGACGCGCGTTGTAATTGAAGGCGAACTCGTCGGCATAGAGGAATGCGAGCTTCGACCAGGCATCGGCGTAATCAGGATCGAGCACGACCGCACGCTCCAGGCAGTCGCGTGTTACCAGATGCGCCTCGGGTGTCAGCAGCTGCTCGTAGGCATAGGCGCGCAGCACACAGTCATAGGCTTCCAGGTTCTCGGTGCCGACGGGCCGCGTCTCTTGCAGCAGGTCGCGCGAGATAGCGCCATAGGAGCCGGCGACGGCGCCGACGATTTGTGCCGTGATCTCGTCCTGCAATTCGAAGACGTTGGCGGCGGTAAGCTCGCGATCGAAGCGCTCGGTCCAAAGCTCGGTGCCGTCGCTGGCGTCGATCAGCTGGGCAGTGACGCGGATGGTCTCGCCGGCGCGCCGCACGCTGCCTTCGGTGACATAGCGGGCGCCGATCTCATCGGCCACCTGACGCGCGTCCACGCCGCTGCCCTTGTATTGGAAGCTGGTGTTGCGGCCGATCACCATCAGGTCGCGGAAGCGCGACAGCCCGGTTATCAGGTCTTCGGTCAGGCCGTCGGAGAAATAGTCCTGCTCGGGATCGCCGCCGACATTCTCGAACGGCAGCACCACGATCACCGGACCCTGCGGCATCGCCAACACCGGATCGGCAGTGACAGGCGCCTCAGCCAGCTCCAGCGGCTCCGGCGCACGCGTCGCCTGCCAGAGGGCGATTCCGGCGACGACGGCGATGGCGGCGGCAAGCGCTAATGCGCGTTTCGGCAGCGCGCCTCGCGCCGGCACGGCGCCGGGTGCGAGTACCTGAAATGCGCGCACCGGATCCGGGATGTTCTTGACGTCGTGGACACCGGCATCGGCGAAGGCGAGGTTGGGGTTGCGGCGCACTTGCAGGTGCGCGGATTCGGAGATGATCACCCCACCCGGCTCGGCCAGCCCTTCGAGGCGCGCGGCGATGTTGACACCGTCGCCGTAAAGCGTGCCGTCGTCCTGCTCGATGACGTCGCCGAGATTTACGCCGATGCGGAACAGCATGCGCCGGTCCTCGGGCTCGGGCGCATTGGCTTGCTCGATCGCGTCCTGGATGGCAACGGCCGCCTCGACAGCCTCGACGACGCTCTTGAGCTCAGCCAACACACTGTCGCCGGCGGTATCGATGATGCGCCCGCCGCGTCCCTCGATATTTTCGCGGAAGATCGCCCGGCGCACGTTCAGCGCTGCCACCGTTGCCACTTCGTCCTCGCTCATCAGGCGTGAATAGCTCACCGCGTCGGCGGCAAGAATGGTGGTGACCTTGCGGCTCTGGCCGGTATCGCTCATTTGGCTGCCCCCGGTGGCGAACCTGCGGGAGGATCGTAGGGAATGCCTGGTATTCGCGCAACACCGCTCGCACTGGACAAAGGCCTGCGTAAAGCGCATGTGTTCCGGCGGAGACCTGGGGAGAAAGACCATGAGCCAGCCTGCGACCGCCACCAGCCGTCTCAATGCCGACAGCCCGCTGCTCGACGAGCTGGCTGCGTTGCTCGGAGACCGTCTGACCACCTCGGCCGCGGTGCGCGAGCTGCATGGGAGGGATGAATCCTTTCATGCGCCGGTGAGCCCCGACGCGGTGGCCTTCGCGCGCTCCACGGACGAAGTCAGCGCCATCGTCAAGGCCTGCGCCAAGTATAAGGTGCCGGTCATTCCCTATGGCACGGGTACCTCGCTGGAAGGCCATGTGGCGGCGCTGCAAGGGGGCATTTCGCTCGATGTCAGCCAGATGGACACCATTCTCGAGGTCAATGCGGAGGATCTCGACTGCACGGTCGAGGCCGGCGTCACGCGCAAGACGTTGAACACCCATCTGCGCGACACAGGCCTTTTCTTCCCTGTCGATCCCGGTGCCGATGCCTCCCTCGGCGGCATGGCGGCAACGCGCGCCAGCGGCACCAACGCGGTGCGCTACGGCACCATGCGCGAGAACGTGCTGGCGCTGACCGTGGTCCTCGCTGACGGGCGCGTGATCCGTACCTCGCGGCGCAGCCGCAAGTCCGCCGCCGGCTACGACCTGACGCGGCTTTTCGTCGGCTCGGAAGGCACCCTCGGTGTCATCACCGAGGTCTCCTTGCGCCTCTATGGCATCCCCGAGGCGATGAGCGCGGCCGTGTGCTGCTTCGCCAACATCAAAGACGCCGTGGATGCGGTGATCCTGACCATCCAGTCGGGCATTCCCTTGGCCCGCATTGAGCTCATCGACCCGCCCTCGGTAAACGCCATCAACGCCTTCTCGAAGACGGACTTCCCGGTGGGCTATACGTTGTTCTACGAATTTCATGGCACGGAAGCCTATGTGCGCGAGCAGGCCGAGAGCGCGCAAGAGATCGCCAGCGACTTCGGTGGCGGCGATTTCCGCTGGGAGACCCGCGCCGAGGAGCGCAACAGGCTGTGGCAGGCGCGCCACGATGCGCTCTACGCTATGATCTCGGCCTGCCCCGGCACCAGGCCCATGGCGACCGATGTCTGCGTGCCCATCTCGCGCCTTGCCGAGTGCATCGAGGAGACCGAGAACGACAACGCCACGGCGTCGTTCTCCGCCCCCATAGCCGGCCATGTCGGCGACGGCAATTTCCACGTCGCCTACATGATCGAGCCCGACAACCAAGCCCAGATCGACGAGGCCAACGCGCTGCACGACCGCCTCGTCACCCGGGCGCTCGCCATGGACGGCACCTGCACCGGCGAGCACGGCATCGGCTACGGCAAGATCGAATACCTCAACGCCGAGCACGGCGAGGGCGTGGCGGTGATGCGCGCGATAAAGCAGGCGCTCGACCCCGACGACATCATGAACCCGGGCAAGATTGTCAGGGTGTGATTCTACAGGGCTTTACAATTAGCCCTTTGGAAACAGAGTACGCAGTTCCGCGGGCACGGCCGGACCTATTGCCTTGCGAACCTTAGCTTTGCTGGATTTGCTTTCGCGGCAAAGCATGGTGAGGATTTTTTTTGCCAGCGGACCGGTATTTCGCTTTTTCGAAACCGGCTGCGGCGCGATGATGTGCCGGACAATGAGCGGAACCAGGGGGTAAAGCGATTTTGCAAGCCGGCCGAATTTAGGGGCTTTCTCATCGATTTCGATAGGTTGGCCCTTGGTGTCGTACTCGATCTTGCGGGCCAGGAAGTAGCGGATCGCCTTTGCGGCGGTGTATCGTGCCTTGATGTCGGCATGATCGAGGCAGCCGATGAGAGCCGTGATCAGCGGCGAGACGCCCCGCTTGCCTCGGGCATTGATAAAAGCGACATAGGCCGAGCGCGCATTGGGCTCATCCGCGAAAAGCGCTGCAACGGCATCGGCAATCCCCGGCGGCATGCGGTCCAGCTGACAACTGAGGTTCACGGGCCTGAGAGCAGCGCCGCGCACCGCGGCATTCGCGTGGCGCAGCAAACCTTCCAAGCCGTTCCAGTCTTTGCAGTAGTAATAGATGCCTGTGAGTGCTTCCGCGGCCTCTTTGGCTTCTGCCGCCTTCTCAAGCCTGGGAACTAGGACGCGCAGGTTCGCGGCGATATCGAATTTGCCCAGCCATCGCTTCGCTTTCATCGTAAACTGGGTGCCCAGCTCGCGTAGCGCAGCTTGTTCGCTGATCGGCTCTATCCACACAAAGACCGACATGTAGTGGTCAACGGCTTTTTCGTAGACTTCGAGATAGAAAGCGCCGCATAGGGGACAGCAGAGAAGGGCTTCGCATCGTTCAAGGCGATTGACTTCCGGCGGGAACTTGTTACCCGTGAAGACATCGATCGCCTCGCTCTGGCGCACGACCCGGCAGATTTCACACTTCGCCGACTTACGCGTTGATGTCACGGCCAGTTCCTTCATCTCTAAATTCTGCAACTCCCGATTTGCAAGGCGGTCTTCCCAACCGCCGATAATGATAGCAGACCGGGCATGCGAGCGCGAACTGGCTGTGGAGTTGTTCTGATAGGCAGTGGGCGATTCCGTGACGAGAATAGCTCAACCTTGAGCACGACAAGGACGTTGTCATGAGGTGCGCGATAAAGCAGGCGCTCGACCCGGACAACATCATGAACCCGGGCAAGGTTGTCAGGGTGTAAGAGCTGCGATCAGGCCTCTTGCCGCATCGCCGAGATCATCGTCGGCGGCGAGGCGCGACACGTAGTGTAGCGCGGTATCCGGCAGAAATTGGTCAAGCGTGGCCATGGTCTCGTCGATGGGGACGGCCCCGTCTCCGGTCTCACTCACCACCACCAGGGGCACCGCCACGCCAGCCTCCCGCAGCGCCGCATGGGCCGTCAGGGTGTGGCTGATGGTGCCGAGGTAACTGCCCACCACCAGCAGCGCCGGCGCGCCGAGCGCCGCGATCCAGTCGAGCACGGTGTGGCTGGCGTCGAGTGGCACCATGACGCCACCGACGCCTTCGACGAGGTGCACACCGGGATCGCCCGTCGCGCCCGCGCGGCTTGCCGTTAGTAGAGCATCGAATGGGATCGAACGGCCCTCGCGCCTCGCCGCCATGTCGGGCGACAGGGGCTCGGAAAAGCGCCACGGCGAAACCCCGTCGATCGTCTCCGCCGTCAGGGGGCGGCCCAGCGCTTCGAGGATCACGCCGGTGTCGCTCTCACCAGGCGGCGCATCGTCCCAGCCGCTGATCAGGGGCTTGAGCGCCTCGACGCGGTCGCCACGCGCGCGAAAGCCCTCGATCAACAGGCGCATGACCAGGGTCTTGCCGACCCCGGTGCCGGAGGACGTGACGAAATACCGTTGCATGGGACATTCCTTCCGTCCGTCGTATATCATCGCTTCGCAGGATACGGGAGAGAACAGTGGAGAAAGTCATGGATGCGGCGGCAACGGGCGCGCCGGATTGGCTGACGCGCGGGCTCGCGCATATCTGGATGCCCTACACGCAGATGCAGACGACGCCGCCACCGCTGCCGGTCGTCGCCACCGAGGGCGTGCGCCTTCGCCTTGCCGACGGCCGCGAGCTGATCGACGGCGTGGCCTCGTGGTGGACCGCCTGCCATGGCTACAACCACCCCCATGTTGCGGCCGCCGTAAGCGACCAGCTGTCGCGTCTGCCCCACGTCATGCTCGGCGGGCTGGGGCACGAGCCGGCCTTAACGCTGGCGGCGCGCCTCGCGCGCTTGTTGCCGGGCGACCTGTCGCATGTCTTCTTCTCCGAATCGGGCTCGGTCGCGGTCGAGATTGCCATGAAGATGGCGGTGCAATATTGGATCAACCGCGGCGAGCGCGGGCGTACGCGTTTCGTCAGCTTCCGCTACGGCTATCACGGCGACACCTTTGCCTGCATGGGCGTCTGCGACCCCGAGGAGGGCATGCACGCCCTGTTCCGCGGCGTCGTGCCGGAGCAGCTCGTTGTGCCGCTGCCGCAGAGCGCCGCCGAGCATGACGACTTCGATGCCCTGCTGGCCCGGCATCGCGGCGAGATTGCCGCCGTGCTCGTCGAGCCCCTGGTGCAAGGCGCCGGCGGCATGAAGATGCACGCGCCCGAAGACCTCGCCGCCATCCGCGCCGCCTGCGATCGCCACGGCCAGCTGCTGATCGCGGACGAGATCATGACCGGCTTCGGGCGCACCGGCACACTGTTCGCCTGCCAACAGGCCGATGTGGTGGTCGATATCGTGACCCTGTCGAAAGCGCTTACCGGCGGCACGCTGCCGCTGGCCGCGACGGTGGCGAGCGATCGGGTGTTCGAAGCGTTCCTCTCCGACGATCCCGCGCGCTGCCTGATGCACGGGCCGACCTATACCGGCAACGCGCTCGCCTGCGCCGCGGCGCATGCCTCGCTCGATCTGTTCGAAAGCGAGCCGCGCCTGGCCCAGGTCGCACGCATCGAAAGTGAGCTTCGCGACGGGCTCGCGCCCTGTCGCGGCGTGGCTGGCGTGGTGGATGTGCGCGTCAAAGGGGCCATCGGCGTGGTCCAGCTCGAGGCGATCGACGATCTCGACTGGCTCCGCGACCGCTTCGTCGAGCGCGGGGTGTGGATCCGCCCCTTCGGCGACATCGTCTATGTGACGCCGCCATTTGTCGCCACGAGCGAGGACATCGCCGCCCTGACCGGTGCCATATGCGAGGTGGTAGGCGCCTGGGGCCGCGCGCGATGAACAGCCTTGAACATTTCGCTACCGACAAGCTGGCCGATCTCGAAAGCCGCTCGCTGCGCCGCCGCCTCGCGGTCACCGATCCCGTCGATGCGATCGTGGTGGAGCGCGACGGCCGGCGGCTGGTCTCGTTCTGCTCGAACGACTATCTCAACCTCGCCCATCATCCGGAGGTGCGGGCGCGGGCAGCGGCGGCGCTCGCGCGTTACGGCGCCGGGGCCGGCGCCTCGCGGCTGGTGACCGGCAACCATCCGCTGTTCGCCGAGCTCGAAGGCCGCCTCGCGGGCCTCAAGGGCACCGACGACGCTGTGATCTTCGGCAGCGGCTATCTCGCCAATCTCGGCATCGTGCCGAGCCTGGTCGGGCACGAGGATCTGATCCTCGCGGACGAGCTGTGTCACGCCTGCCTGCTGGCGGGCAGCCAGCTGGCCGGGGCCGAGACGGTGCTGTTCCGCCACAACGATCTCGACCATCTGGCCGCGCTGCTGGCCGAGCGGCGGGCGGGCCACCGACGCTGCCTGATCCTCACCGACGGCGTCTTCAGCATGGACGGCGACCTGGCGCCGCTGACTGGGATGGGAGGGCTCGCGGCCGAACACGACGCCTGGCTGATGAGCGACGACGCCCATGGCATCGGCGTGCTGGCGGGCGGGCGCGGCAGCAGCTTCACCGGCGGCAGCAAGGCCGCCGTGCCGCTGCAGATGGGAACCCTGTCTAAGGCCATCGGCTCCTATGGCGGCTATCTCTGCGCCTCGCAGGCGGTCGTCGACCTGATCCGCACGCGGGCGCGCACGCTGATCTATTCCACCGGCCTGCCGCCGGCGAGCGTTGCCGCCAGCCTCGCCGCGCTCGACGTCATCGCCGCCGACCCGGCGCTCTGCGAAGCGCCGCTCGCCAAGGCGCGCGCCTTCACGCGCCGGCTGGGATTGCCGGAGGCACAAAGCCCCATCATCCCCGTCCTGATCGGCGACGCCGACGCGGCGCTCGCCGCCTCTGAAGCCCTCGCCGCGCGAGGCTTCCTGGTTACCGCGATCCGTCCGCCCACGGTACCGGCCGGTACTGCCCGCCTCCGCGTCACCTTCACCGCCGGCCACAGCGACGACCAAGTTGCCGCGCTTGCGGAAACGATTGAGACTGTAATCGGACAGGCAGCGCAAATAGCGCCATAAGTCGCCAGCCGCGCGCTCGGTGTTTCTACTTGCTACACTCCACGCACCGCGCTGTCGTGGCATCCAGCGCCAGCCGCTTAGGCGGGATGTCCTCGCCGCATGAGACGCAATAGCCATACTCGCCCTCATTGAGCCGCTTCAGCGCCGCCTTGATACGGGCTTCGCGGCCTTGGCGGCGGCCTTCGACGGCGTTGGCCATGGCTTGCACCTGCAAGGCGTCCATGCGTGACAGGCGGCCGACGCTTTGCTGGTCGAGGGCGACCGGCTTTCGTTCGGCCGCCGCCGCCTCGCTCGCCGCGGCGATCTCCGCCAGCTCGGCTTCGAGCGTGGCGCGGACGGCGGCGAGGTCGAGGTCGGGGCGGGCGTCGACCATCGCGCTTAAGCGTCTTCCGCCTTCAGCCGCGCCTCCCAGGCCTCGTAGTCGAGATCGGGCTCGTTGACGGCGCGCATCTGGGCCAGTTCGCGGCCCTTGAGCAGGGCCACCAGGGCCTCGTTGGCGGGGGTGGGCACGCCGAGCGCCGCGCCCTCGCGGATCAGGGCGCCGTTGATGGCATCGATCTCGGTCTTGCGCCCGGCGAGCACGTGCTGGAGCATCGAAGGCTTGTTGAAGGACTTGCCGGCGCCGACCAGGATCTGCTTGGCGATGTCCGGGTTGGGCAGCTTTATGCCCTTGGCGTCGACCACCGCCATGACCTCGTCGAGCACCTTTTGCTGGAAAGCGGCCGTCTCGGGCACGTGGCTGATCTCGCCCGTGCGCAGGCCCGTGGTGGCGGCGATGGCGTTGAAGCCGGCATTGACCACGAACTTCTCCCAGATCGTCGCCATCACGTCGGGCACCAGCTTTGCTTCCATGCCGGCGCTCTCAAGCGCGGCGATGACCGCTTGGGTGCGGGGTGAGTCGCTGCCGTCGATCTCGCCGACCGAAGTATAACGGTGGTGGGTGAGGTCCACGTGGCCGGGGCCGTGACGGGCGGCGCTGCACATGCTCGAGCCGGCGAGCACGCGTTCCGCACCGATCACCCGCTGCAGGGTCTCGACATTGCCGATGCCGTTCTGGAAGGTGATGGCGAAGCCGTCATTGCCGATCAGCCCGGCCGCGGTCTTGGCACCGTCCTCGGTATTGTTGGTGTCGGTGAAGACGATGACCATCTCGGCGGTCTGGCCGTCCTCGGGCGCGGTGCGCGCGGGCACCTCTATGACCTGCTCGCCGAAAGCGCCGTCGACGCGCAGACCCTTGGCGTTGATCGCCTCGACATGCTCTTGCCAGATGTCGATCAGCGTCACCTCGTGGCCCGCCTTGGCCAATAAGCCGCCATAGGAGCCGCCCATGGCTCCCGCTCCCACAACCGCGATCTTCATATCGTTCCCCGTCGCTGCTTGATTTCGTGCGCCGCCAGGATACGGTGCGGCCGGGTTGCAATACGAGGAGAAAGTGATGAACGGAGCCGAGGCACTGGTGCACACGCTGCTGGCGGGTGGCGTGGAGGTCTGCTTTACCAATCCGGGCACGTCGGAGATGCATTTCGTCACGGCGCTGGACCGTATTGCCGACATGCGCTGCGTGCTGGGCCTGGCGGAAGGCGTGGTCGCGGGCGCGGCGGACGGCTATGCGCGGATGGCCGGCAAGCCGGCGGCAACCCTGCTGCATCTCGGCCCCGGCCTCGGCAATGCGATTGCCAACCTGCACAATGCCCGCAAGGCGCGCTCGCCCGTGGTCAATATCGTCGGCGAACATGCCAGCTATCACATCCAGTACAATACGCCTCTTACCTCGGACATCGCGGGCATCGCGCGTCCGGTCTCGGCCTGGGTCGGCACGGCGGAGGATCCTGCCACCATAGGCGAGCAGGGCATGGCCGCGATTGCCGCCGCGCGCGCGGCACCGGGCCAGGTCGCGACCCTGATCCTGCCCGCCAACGCGGCCTGGGGCGAGGGCGGCGTGGTCGGCACCCTGTCGGAAATCGCCCCGCCCGAGTCGGTGGCAGAAGACGCGATCGAGGAAGCCGCGGCCATGCTGCGCCAACCCGGCACACTTTTGCTGCTCGGCGCCGATGCGCTGCTCGCGGACTCCGTGGGCCTCGCCGGCGATATCGCCGCCGCGACGGGCTGCGGCCTGCTCGCCGAAGGCATGAACAAGCGCTTGCAGCGGGGCGCCGGGCGCGTCTCGGTCGATCGCATTCCCTATCCGGTCGATCAGGCGCTGGCCTTGCTGGCGCCGTACAAACGTATCGTCATGGTCGGCGCCCGCCACCCCGCCGCCTTCTTTGCCTATCCCGACACGCCGAGCCTAGTCACCTCGCCGGGCTGCGAGGTCTTTGCCCTGGCCGGCGCCGAGCAGGACTGCCCGGGCGCAATCCAGTCGCTCGCCGATGCCCTCGACGTGACGCCGGGCGGCGCGGCGCGGCAGGCCCTCGACCGACCACAGAGCCCGAGCGGCGCCATAACCCCTGAGACCATCGCCGAGGCCGTGGCGGCGCTGCTGCCCGAGAACGCCATCGTCGTCGACGAGAGCGTCACCACGGGCCGCCGCTTCCTCCCCGCCACCGCCGGCGCACCGCCGCACGATTGGCTGCAGAACCGCGGCGGCGCCATCGGGCTCGGTCTGCCCATGGCGACGGGCGCAGCGATCGCCTGTCCTGATCGAAAAGTCGTCTGCCTCGAAAGCGACGGCTGCGCCATGTACAACTTGCCCGCGCTGTGGACCCAGGCGCGCGAGGGCTGCGACGTGACGACGCTGATCTTCTCCAACCGTGCCTACAACATCCTCAAGGGCGAACTCGCCAAGGTCGGTGCCGGCAACCCCGGCCCCCGCGCCAACGACATGCTGACCCTGGATCGCCCCGACCTGTCCTTTACCAAGCTTGCCGCCGGCATGGGCGTGCAGGCGGAACGGGTCGAGGATGCCGAGATGCTCAGCCGGGCGCTGGCGAGAGGATTGGCGAGCGAGGGGCCCCATCTCATCGAGGTGGTGCTTTAGAGCGTGCCGCGACTAATCGGAGGCAGTTATACCAAGGCTCAGTGATAAAGACCCATTTGATGGCTCGAGGCGCCTTTCCGGGTAGGAGCGGCGCGCCGGGCGATGCGGCGACATCGTTCAAGCGCCGCGACGCATCCGGGGAGCCGCCTCGAGCCATCAAATGGGTCTTTATCACTGAGTCTTGGTATTAGACCCGGTTCTGGTCGCTGTGGGACGGCGCGCGCTTCGATCGCGTCCTGCCTGGCGGTAGATCCTGCTTGCCCCTGGTGCCCTGCTCGAACCGGATTCGCGACGGACCCTTGCGCTTGACCCCGATGCTGCTGCCCCTCTTATAAGACCTGCAGCGCTGCCGCGATCCCGTCAGCCGCCGGCGGCGCGCGCGACCATGCCGGGCCAGGCCTTGGCGCTGGGACGGGCGCTGACGGTTTCGAACCAGCGCTGCAGGTTCGCACAGTCGGCCGGCAGCTCCAGTCCGGTGAAGAGCGCGAAGTCGGTCACGCACATGGTCGTGATGTCGGCATAGGTGAAACGCTCGCCGGCGAGGAACTCGGACGTAACGAGCGGCTGGTCGAGCTGGCGGAAGAAGGCCTCCGCGCGAGCCTTGCCCCGTTCGACCAGCGCTGGGATCTGCGCAATGTCGTCATGGCCCGGCAGCGCCCTGCCCGCGAACGGCGGCACCGTGTTGCGGAAGTATTCGGCCACCGCAGCCATGCCTTCGAATTCCGTATGCCGGTCCCACATCTCGATCTTTGCCGTCTCCAGCGCGTCCGCCCCCATCAGGCAGGGCTCCGGGTATTGCGCCTCCAGGAAGCGGCAAATCGCCGTGCTCTCCCACAAGTAACTTCCATCGTCGAGCTCGAGCGACGGCACAAGGCCATGGGGATTGATGGCCCGATAGGCCTCGGACAGATTATCCCCCTCAAGCACGCTCACCTTCTCGCCCGCCATCTCGACGCCCTTCTCTGCCAGGAGAAGGCGCACACGACGGCAGTTCGGCGCAATATCGTCCTCATAGAGCTTCATCGCTTTGTCCCCACATGTTGTCGAACGGAATCCATTTAGCCGGGCAAGGCTCCGGCTATGCGGTCTCACTCGAAATACAGACGCGCGGGCGGCAGGTGGCTGGCGCCGAGGCAGCACCAGGTGGCGACGTCGATGCCGAGGTCGGCGAAGAGCGGCTGTAGGACAGCAACGCGGCGGAACGGGGCGTTGCCGAGCGCGTCGCTCTCGCCGGCCAGGGTGCGCTCCGCTAGCGCAGAGACCGCTGCTGTCAGTGCGGCGAAGTCGTCAGCCAGCACGACCGTCGCCGTGCCCTCGCCGTCGGCGCTCCAGATCAGGCTGACCGATAACCAGGCATCGCCAGCGGCGGAGCGGGCGCCGAGGCTGGTGACGCTGTCACGCAGGGCGAAGCTCGCCTGCCAGTCCTCACCGTCGCGGCGCAAAGAGCCGTCCTCGACGACCAGGCCGCCGGGTGCCGCGGAATCCGAGCGCAGGCGCGCGACGCTGCCGCTGCCGTTGCTGCGCAGGCGCCCGCGCAGCACCAGGCCGCCATCGCCAAAAGGCGCGCAGGTGAAGCCGAATTCGCTGCCATCGCTTTCGGCCCGCACCTCACATGCCGTGGTTGCTTCGCGGGCGGGCCTCGCCCCCTCACGCAGGCGCGCGTCAAGCCGCTGGATATCGGCAAGCGCCAGGAAATCGCCCAGCCCGGCTATGGTCTTGCTCAGCCAGTGGGGCTCGACCGCCGGCATGCCGGCGAAGGGCTTCGCCACCGACCACACCGCCACGGGTGCACGCTCGTAGAGGGGCTCGTATATGTCGTCGAAAAGCAGCAGCGCCGGGGTGACCAGGGAGGCGAGTTCGGCCAGGCCTTCCTCGCCGTCCATGCGGCCTGAGCCGTAGCCGGCTTCGGCAAAGGGGTCGTAGTCGGCAAGGCCGGCACCCGCAATGGCGAGGCCGTCCGGGAAACGCGCCTGCCAGCCCGCCATCACGGCGGCGGCAAAGCGCGAGCGCGCGCCGTCGCCTGTCTCGCCTAGCTGGTAGCCGCCGGTCAGCCGATAGCGCAACGCCGCGACCAAGCCGTCACGACGGCAGACGACAGCCGCCGCTGCATCGCCGCTCGCCTCGCAGGCCTGCTGCCAGACGGCCTGGTAGGCGCCGAGCCAGTTGGCCCGGTCGGTGGCTTCATCGAAGGATTCGGGAATGTCGAACGGCACCGTCGCGTCGATGCCGTAGAAGCGCTCGGCCTTACTGCGCAACAGTGCGGCGACCTTGATGTTGGTGTTGCTTTCGGCCCAGGGCCGGTCGGCATAGATCAGGGCGTGGTTGTGGTGGCAGGCGAGGCAGAGCCCGCGATCCACATAGCCCACCGTCGGCGCACCGCCTTCGCGATAGTCGCTGATGACCTGGTATTCGAAGCGCCCGGCGGCCTCGTTGTAGCTGATCGCCTCCACCGAATTGGTGCGCGGCTGGTAGCCGAGATAGAGCCGGTCCTTCATCATCAGGCCGGATTCGTGCGACGCGGGTGCGGGCTCGGTGTCGACGGCGCCGACGGCGCGGGGATAGCGGAAGAACTCGGGCTCCGCCTCATGGCGGTGCAGGGAGCGGCCGATAGGGTGCAGCACGCGCTTGATGGGCTCGCGGAACCCCGGGCCGAGGCGGGCGGCGATACGATCGGTCAGGGCCTCGAAGGGATAGGGCACCACGATCTGCCAGCGGCCATCAACCTGCTCGGCGAGCACGAAATCGAGCAGCGAACGGCCCAGCGGCGGCAGGTCGGGCCCGCGGTTCTCGGCCGAGGTCAGCGCCTCCGGCTCGGCCAGCGCCGGCGCGGCAAGGACAAGGGCGGCCAGGGCAAGGGAAAGCCGTCGCGTCTTCATGGCCGCACCATAGCCTGCGCGTTGGCAGGGCGCATAGGCTTTCTGCAAAGACCGCCAGGCCCGCACCCTGAGTCGATGGTTGCCATTTTGCATATCCGCCAGCGCCGTCAAGGGCGCGAAGCGCCGGCCAAAGGCCGATCGAAACCCCCTGACCGCGCTGACGGATATGCCATCGGCTCAGGGCGTTTCCCGCGGGGGAGTCGAAGGGCGAATGCTATGCTATGGCCGATGAGCGAGCGACCGGACAGCACAGCGGGCCATGGCGAGAACCGCATCGCCTCGACCGCGGTGAGCGATATGCGCCAGCTCGGCCTCGGGCTGGTGCTCGCTTCGCTCGCCAGCATTCCCATTGTGGTCTTCCTGCCGGATGAGCTTGAGAGCGGCAACGATCTGGCCCTGGTCGCCCTGGTCTTTCCGCTTGCCGCATTGGCTTTCGCCATGACGCTGTTGCGGCGCTGGTTGGCCTGGCGGCGCTTCGGCCGCCTGGCCCTGGTCATGGACCCCTTCCCGGGCTCGCTCGGCGGCGATGTCGGCGGCGAGGTGGAGCTGCCGTTACGCTATAGAAACGATGCCCGCCTAAGAGTGGCACTGGCCTGCTCGCGCCTGGAAAAGCGCTCGGAAGGCGCCGCTCGCGAGTCGGTGATATGGGACCGCGACGGCCTGGCCGAGGCCGCCCCGGCCGCCGCCGGCACCCGCGTGCGCTTTCGCTTTGCCGTGCCCGCCACGCTGCCCGCCAGCAGCGTGGACGGCGACACCGAATTCCGTTGGCGCCTGCGCTTGCGGGTGCCGGGCAAGGGCTTCGACCGCACTTTCGCGCTGCCGGTGGCGGCTGGCCGGCCTGAGCGTTCGCGCGCCCACATCGCTGACTCCCACGAAACCCTGCTGGCCGCCGGTGCTGCGCAGGCCCTGCCATGGGGCATTCGCATCGAGCGACAGGGCAGCCAGCTGACATTACACCTTGCCGCCTTCCGCAATACCGGGCTGGCCCTGGCCCTGACCGCACTCGGTGCGGTCCTGTCGGCCCCGGCGGTGGCCCTGGCGGCCGTCGCCAGGGACCTCGTCGGCGGCGGGCTGTTCGACCTCATCTTGGCGGTGGTGCCGGGGCTCATCGCGCTGGTCTGCGGCATGCTCGGCCTGCTGCTGATGCTCGCCGGCCTGCGCGACCTCGGCCGCAGCCGCACCGTCTCGGCCGGGCCCAGCGGCATCACCGTGACCTCGCGGCTATTCGGCCTGCCCTTCGGCACCGAGCGCCTGGACGGCGTGAGGGGGTTCGAGACCGAGGTCGGCTCGCGCAGCGGCAACGGCCCGGGATCGAAGAAAGTCGTGCGCCTGATCGCCCGCGACCGCAGTGGCGGCAAGCTGGTCGTCGCCGACGGCATCCGCGACACGGCCACCCTGCGCCGCCTCGAGCGCGACCTCGCTGCCGCCACCGGCTTGCCCGCGCCGCCAACGACATGATACTCACTGCCCCGAATTCCGTGCCCCTGTGGCGGAATTGGTAGACGCGGCAGACTCAAAATCTGTTGTCCGCAAGGACGTGCCGGTTCGATTCCGGCTGGGGGCACCATTTCCTGACATGTTGAGAGAGCGGTTTCCATGAGCGAAGATCTGGTGATCCTGGCCGTGGCCGGGCGTGTTGCCGAGGTGACGTTGAACCGGCCCGGGCAATTGAACGCGCTGACGCCTGAGTTGCTCGGCGAGCTTGGTGGCTGTCTCGACGGCATCGCCGCGCGTGATGATATTTCGGTCGTGGTGTTGAGCGGCGCCGGGCGTGCCTTTTCCGCCGGGGTCGACCTCAAGGCGCTGCAAGGCGACGCGGCGGGCGGCGATGTCGGCGGCTCGCTCAATGCGCGGGCGCGCCATGTCATCGACCGCATCGAGAGCATGCCCCAGGCGGTGATCGCCAAGATCAACGGCTTCTGCTTCACCGGGGCGCTGGAAATCGCGCTGGCCTGCGATCTGCGCGTGGTTGCCGAAGAGGCCAAGCTCGGCGACACCCACGCGGTGCTCGGCTTTCGCCCCACCTGGGGCATGACCCAGCGCCTGCCGCGCCTGGTCGGCGGCCAGCGAGCGCGCGAGCTGTCGTTCACCGCCCGCGCCATTTCCGGTGCCGAGGCGGCGGCCTACGGCCTGGCGCTGGAAGCCGTGCCGCTGGCCGACCTCAATGCCCATGTCGCTGCGCTGGCCGAGCAGATCGCCGCCAACAGCCCGGGTTCCATAGCCGCCTACAAGGATCTCTACCGGGTGGCCGCCAATAGCGGCCTGGCCGACGGCCTCGCCACCGAATCGTCGACCGAATACGACATCACCGACACCGCCGAGCGCGTCGCCGCCTTCATGGCGAAGAGACTCTAAAGCTCGTCCAGTATCTTCCTTGTGTCCGGGTTTGCTTCGAGATGTTCGTGTTTCTTGCGGCGATCCTCGAGGAAGCGCTCGAAGTCCTCGCGGTAGTCGCCAAGATCGCCATTCGCCAGGGCCTCCAGGGATGACAGGAACTCGGCCGCCTCCCTTTTCTCGTCGGCGTGGCTCCAGGTGTTCACATCCCATTCCTTGAATTTTCGTGGTGGCGACGGCTTGGCTTCGGCCTTGCGCGCCGGTCCGGCCGGCACATCGCTCTCGCTCTCATGCTCGGCCTTGGCCTGGTACCAGTCGGCATCGCCGGCGCCACCGACGGCACGCAGAAACTGCTTGTACTCGCGCCCGCCCCGCGGCGCGATCTCCGCCCGCCGCACATGCCAGCCGACGAACAGCAGCATCTCGGGCGTCAGCGCCTCGATATGCCCGCGCTGCGACTTGCCCGCCCGCTCGGCAAGAAACTTGCGCCAGCCCTTGATGCTGCGCCATTGCTTGGTTTCGGTGCCGAGAATCCAATGGGTGTCGCTGTCTGTCATGCTGTCCTCGATGCTTTTCAGCTTTATGGCATGGCCAAGCGGCTTTACGTCTATTCGCTCACCGTCTCCTCGGTCGGCAGGTCGGCGTCCTCCCAGGCCGGCAGGCCGCCCGGCAGGCGATACACCCGGCTATAGCCCCAGACGATCGCCTTGGCCGCGGCATAGGCCGAATAGGGGCAGAATTTTCCCCAACAATAGAAGATGACCGGCTCGTCCCTGGCGACGAGCGCGCCAAGCGCGGCTCGTGACAAGCCGACATTGAGGTCGAGGTGGTGCGCCGCGGGGATATGGCCGCGCTCGAAGGACCCCTGATCGCGAACGTCGATGATCGGCGCCCCCGCATCGCGCATGACCCTCGCCGTCGCGACATCGATTTCCGTGCCACCGTCGACGAAATACTCACCGGTCGCGTTGCGGCTTATGTGGGCGCGAAATTCGGCCATGCGCTCGGGCTCGCCGGCACCCGCCTCCAGATTCGCCTTGCGCAAGCCCGATTGGAAGCGTTCGATCGAGGCGCGGTCGGCATCGAACAGGTTGCGGTACCACCACAGGCCCGCCTCCTGCAGGGTGGGTCGCGTATAGCAGCCCGTTGATTAAGTGGCTTTGCTGATTCTCACTCCCAGACGATGAA
>CAYPAX010000065.1:0-27147 GCA_964408735.1 uncultured Rhodospirillaceae bacterium
ACGCCACGGCAGACATCGAGCATGTCCATGGTCGCCCGCTCGTCGTCGCCCATAAGGCGCGAATAGCCGGTTACGTCCGCCGCCAGGATGGCCAACATGGTGCGCTTGGCCTCGGGCGCGGCGCCCGCCGGCTGGGCCGCGTCGATTTCCGATTTGCTCGCCCATGCCTCGCGCCGTGCGCGCACGGCACCGACACACCAGACAGCACCGCGCGCCAGCGTGCTACGCATGACGGCGGCGCTGACGCTGAGCACCAGGACCACCGCGGCGGTGGCACTTAGAACGGTTTCGTGCGCCTCCAACCACGCAAGAATGTCAGTCACCACGACTCCCGCTGTCGTGTCACGCTCCGATCTCACGACTCTTGTTTGCGGCTCGGAGTCTAACGCTCCGCTTGCAACATGATGGGTCCTGGTCAATGACCAGTCAACATGGCGCCCTGAATCGCACTTCTCAGGGCAGGCGCTGATTAGCCGCGACGCGCTCTACCGCCTCATTGGTCGTGCTCCCGCAGCCATTCACGCGCCAGTCGCTCGGCCTCCGATATATCGGCCGGAGTCATCAGCGTGGCAGCCAAATCGCGGTTGTTTCGCGCCTCTTCGTCGCCCTGCGCTGCCGACAGGTTGAACCACATGTGCGCCTGGACGTAGTCCTGCGGCACGCCTTGGCCCGTGGCGTAGGTGCAGCCAAGGGCGTATTGGGCACCGGCATTGCCCCCCTCGGCGGCCAAGCGATACCACGTCAGGGCTTCGGCGGCATCCTGCGCCACGCCTTCGCCATTGTCGTACATGAAGGCGAGGTTGTTCTGGGCATCGGCACGGCCTTGCTCGGCGGACAAGCGATACCATCTCACCGCTTGCGTGTCGTCCTGCGCCACGCCGTCACCACGACGGTACATGAGGCCGAGGGCGTATTGGGCGTCGACATCGCCCTGCTCGGCTGCCTTGCGACACCAATTCGCCGCCTCGACGGCGTCCCAGGCGACGCCTCGGCCATTGACGTACATCAGGCTGAGCTTGAACTGGGCAGGGGCATGGTCCTGCTCGGCGGCCAGGCGGTACCACGCCACCGCTTGCGTGTCGTCCCGAGGCACGCTTTGGCCGTCATCGTAGAGGAAGCCGAGGGCGAACTGGGCCTCGGCATAGCCTTGCTCGGCAGCCTTTCGATACCACGTCAGCGCCTCGGCTGTGTCCTGCGGCACGCCTGCGCCAAAGTAGTGAATGGCGCCGAGCCTGTACTGGCCTTCGGCATCGCCCTGCTCGGCGGCCCTGCGAAACGATTCCAGTGTCTCGTCGTGGTCTTCCGGTCCCATGGCTTCCCCCTGCCTCGCTACTCGTATTCTGCCAGCACCATCGAACTTCGTGACGATTCAGCGCTAGCGCTTCGGCGGCTGGATATATTCCACTGTCACGCCGTCGCCATCGCGGGTGTAGACCACGCGGCCACCGGCATTGGGGCCGTGGTGCAGGTCGAGCGGCGGGTTCAGCGGTTTGAAGCCGTAAGGCTCGGAGGCGGCAAGCGCGGCCTCGATATCGTCGACGTCATAGGCGACATGGGCAAAGCCGGTATCGCAGGGGCGGCAATCGATACGTCCACGGTCGGCGGGGCCATTATACTGGATCAGCTCCAGGCGATGGCCGGGGCCTTGAATATAGGCGACCTCGATAGTCGCACCTGACACGCCGACGACCTTTTCGATCATGGCCGGGTCGCGACCGCCACGATGGACCAGCTTGAAGCCCAGCGCCTCGGTGAAAAACGCCACCGAGCGATCGAGATCGGAAACCGTGAAGCTGGTGTGATTGGTCGCGAGTATCGCGAAATCGGCCATTATATCCTCCCATGTCTGCGGCGATGCCGTTTGATGTACTTTAAGGCGGTATTCGCCACGGTGCGACAACTTTGCTGCCAGGAGCCACGAACCATGCTGAGCTATGTTCACGGCGCCAGCGATATTCCGCTCTTGGGCCTTACCGTTGGCACCTTGCTAGACCAAGCCGCGACGCACTGGCCGGATGGCGAGGCCTTGGTGGTGCGTCATCAGGATCTGCGCTGGAGTTGGGCCGAGCTCAAGGCCCGCGCCGATGCCATGGCGGCGGGGCTGCTGGCGCTCGGGCTCGAGCCCGGCGAGCGCGTCGGCATGTGGGCGCCGAACATGGCCGAATGGGTGCTGACCCAGTTTGCCACCGCCAAGGCTGGCCTGGTGCTAGTCAATGTCAATCCGGCCTATCGCCTGTCGGAGCTAGAATTTGCGCTCAATTCCGTCGGCTGTATGGCTCTGATCACCGCGCCGCGTTTCAAGACCAGCGACTACCACGCCATGCTGGCCGAGCTGTTGCCTGAGCTTGCGGACAGCGAGCCCGGTGGCCTGAGCGCTGCGCGCGTCCCCAGCCTGGGCCTTGTGATCAGCCTCGACAAGGCGGGCGCGCCCGGCATGCTGCCCTTCGACACGATCGCCGATACGGCTTGCTGCACGCATCGGGATCGCTTGGCGGAATTGCGAGAGAGCCTGCAGTTCGACGATGCCATAAACATCCAGTTCACCAGCGGCACCACCGGCACGCCAAAGGCGGCAACGCTGAGTCACCACAACATTGTCAACAACGCCTATTTCACGGGACGCCAGATGCGTCTCGGGCCGGCGGACCGCATGTGCATTCCGGTGCCCATGTATCATTGCTTCGGCATGGTTCTCGGCACGCTGGCTTGCGTCGCTCACGGTGCGACGATGGTCTTCCCGTCAGCCGGCTTCGACGCCCAGGCAGTGCTCGAGACGGTCGAGGCAGAGCGCTGTAGCGTGCTGCACGGTGTGCCCACCATGTTCATCGCAGCACTCGATCATGCCGACTTCGCAAAGCACGACCTGTCCAGCCTGCGTACCGGCATCATGGCCGGCGCACCGTGCCCGGTCGCTCTCATGAAACGGGTCATGGGCGAAATGGGTATGCAGCAGATCACCATCGCCTACGGCATGACCGAGACCGGCCCCGTCAGCTTCCAGACCGCCGTCGACGATCCCCTGGCCCGGCGTGTCGAGACCGTTGGCCGCGTGCTGCCCCACACCGAGGTCAAGATCGTCGAAGCCGAAGGCCACATCGTGCCGCGCGGCGAGGAAGGCGAGCTGCTGACACGTGGCTATTGCGTCATGCCGAAATACTGGAACGACCCGGAGCGCACGGCGGCTGCCATCGACGAAGCGGGCTGGATCGCCAGCGGCGATATAGCGGTGATCGACGAAGACGGCTACTGCCAGATCGTCGGCAGGCTGAAGGACATGCTGATACGTGGCGGCGAAAACATTTTTCCCCGCGAGATCGAGGAATATCTCTACACCCACCCCAAGATCGAGGCGGTCGAAGTGTTCGGCGTGCCGGATGCCAAATATGGCGAGGAGATTTGCGCCTGGGTAAAGTTGCGCGACGGCGAAAGCGCCAGCGCCGAGGAGCTTCGCGAGTTCTGCCAAGGCAGCATCGCGCATTTCAAGATTCCCCGCTACATCGAGTTCGTCGAGGACTTTCCGATGACGGTGACGGGCAAGGTCCAGAAATATATCATGCGCGAACAGATGGCGGAAAAGCTGTCGGAGGCGGGATGAGCGAAACCGTCGCGCGCTTTGAGATTCGGCGCACGCGCTTGCTTGATGCGGATGGCGAGCCGCTTGGCCCGCTGCCTGTATTCGCCCGGGACGCAGAGGCGCTGTTGCCGCTCTACCGGGCCATGGTGCGGGTGCGGGCCTTCGACGAAAAGGCCATCGCGCTTCAGCGCAGCGGCAGGCTCGGCACCTACGCGTCATGTCTGGGCCAGGAAGCGGTGGGCGTCGGCATTGCCAGCGCCATGGCCGAGGGCGATGTGCTGCTGCCGTCGTTCCGCGAGCACGCCGCCCAATTGTGGCGTGGAGTCACCCTGGAAGAGCTGTTTCTCTTCTGGGGCGGCGACGAGCGAGGCAGCGATTTTGGCGGCCCAAGGCGCGATTTTCCGGTCTCGATTCCCGTGGCCAGCCACTTCCCGCACGCAGCCGGCGTCGCGCTTGCCATGGCATTGAAGGGCGAAACTCGTGCCGCCGTGGCCATTGCCGGCGACGGCGCTACCTCGAAAGGCGATTTCTACGAGGCTCTCAACGTGATCGGGGTCTGGCGGCTGCCAGCGGTCTTCGTGGTGACCAACAATCAGTGGGCCATCTCCATGCCGCGCGACGAGCAGAGCGCGGCCGAGACGCTGGCACAAAAAGCCATCGCCGCGGGCATTCCCGGCGAGCAGGTGGACGGCAACGACGTGATCGCCATGCACGATGCCACGGCGCGCGCCCTGGCCAGGGCGCGGGCGGGCGAGGGCGGTACGCTGATCGAGGCGCTGACCTACCGGCTCTCCGACCACACCACGGCGGACGATGCCAGCCGCTATCGCGACGAGGAGGCGGTGGCGCCCCATTGGCCCGAGGAGCCCCTGCGGCGCCTGCATGCCTATCTGACGGCACAAGGGGCCTGGAGCGAGGCCGAAGACGCGAAGTGGCGTAGCATTTGCGAAGGCGAGGTTGAGACCGCAGCCGACGCCTATCTGGCAACTGCGCCCGAGCCTGCAACAGCCATGTTCGATAGCCTGTTCGCGACGCTGCCCACAGATCTGGCCTCGCAACGCGCAAGGCTGGACGATGCCTGAGCTGTCGCTGGTCGAAGCGGTGCGCGCCGCCCTGGTCAGAGCCATGGCCGAGGACGAGCGCGTTATCGTCATGGGCGAGGATGTGGGCATCGACGGCGGTGTCTTCCGCGCCACCGAGGGCCTGGCGCAGCGTTTCGGCTCAGGTCGCGTGCGCGACACGCCATTGTCAGAGCTGTTGATCGCCGGCATGGCCGTCGGCGCCGCGGTCGAGGGCCTGCGGCCGGTGGCGGAAATCCAGTTCATGGGGTTCCTCTATCCCACTATCGATCAACTGGCCAATCACGCCTCGCGTTTGCGCACGCGCACGCGCGGCCGCCTGACGGTCCCCATGGTGCTGCGAGCACCCTATGGTGGCGGCATTCACGCGCCCGAGCATCATTCGGAAAGCGCCGAGTCCATGCTCGCGCATATTCCCGGCCTGCGCGTCGTCATCCCGTCGTCGCCGGCGCGGGCCTACGGCCTCTTGCTTTCGGCGATCCGCGACCCCGACCCCGTTGTCTTCCTCGAGCCCAAGCGCCTCTACCGCCTGTCGCGCGAGCTGGTCGACGACGACGGGCAGGGCCTGGCGCTCGACCGCTGCATCGTCGAGCGCGAGGGTGCCGACGTGACCCTGGTCAGCTGGGGCGCCATGCTTCGTGAGACGCTTGCCGCCGCCGCTGCCTTGGCGGAGGAGGGCAGGCGCGCCGAGGTCATCGACGTCGCCACGCTCAAGCCCCTCGACATGGCGACCATCCTCGCCTCGGTCGAGAAGACAGGGCGCTGCGTCGTGGTGCACGAGGCGCCGCTGTCCGGCGGCTATGGCGGCGAGATCACAGCCCGCCTCGCCGAGGATGCCATGTTCAGCCTCGTCGCGCCCTTGAAACGCGTCGCCGGCTGGGACACGGTGATGCCCCTGCCGCGCCTCGAAGACCGCTACATGCCATCTGTTGCGCGTATCGTCGCTGCTGCGCGCGAGACCTTGGAGAGCGATTGACATGGATGACCTGTTCCGCTTCGCCGACGACTTAGGCCCGGCCAAGATTCTGCACATGTACCAGCCGTCGCTGAACCTGCGCGCGGTGCTCGTGGTCGACAACGTCGCCGCCGGCCCGTCCATCGGCGGCACCCGCATGGCGCCTGACGTCAGCGTCGAGGAATGCTTCCGCCTGGCCCGTGCCATGACCCTGAAGAACGCCGCCGCCGGCCTGCCCCATGGCGGCGGCAAGTCGGTGATATTCGCCGATCCCGCCATGCCCGCGGCCGACAAAGAGCGCCTGATGCGCGCCTTCGCCCGGGCGCTGGCCGACGTCAAGGACTACATCGTCGGGCCCGACATGGGCACAAACGAGACCTGCATGGCCTGGGTGCATGACGAGATCGCCCGCTCCGTCGGCCTGCCGCGCGAGATCGGCGGCATTCCCCTCGACGAGATCGGCGCCACCGGCCTCGGACTCGCGGTTGCCGGCGAGGTTGCACAGGACTATGGCGGGCCTTCGCTCGCCGGCGCCCGCGTGGCGGTCCAGGGCTTCGGCGCGGTCGGCTACCACGCCGCGCGGCTGCTCGCCGAGCACGGCACGGTGCTCGTCGCAGCGTCGGATTCCCGTGGCACGATTGCCGATTCTGATGGCCTCGATATCGAAAAGTTGCGCGCGGTCAAGCGGGAGGGCGGCAGCGTTGTCGATGCGGGCGGGGCGGGGGACACGGACGCCATCATCGATGCCGACTGCGATATCTGGATCCCCGCCGCGCGCCCGGACGTCATCGATGCCGGCAACCAGGACCGTCTCAAGGCCAGCCTCATACTGCAGGGGGCCAACATCCCCATCACCCACGAGGCCGAGGCGACGCTGGCCGCGCGCGGCGTGCTGGTGATCCCCGATTTCATCGCCAATGCCGGCGGCGTGATCTGCGCCGCCGTCGAATATGCCGGGGGCACACAAACCACTGCCATGCGTACCATCGAGGAGAAGGTTCGCCGCAACACCCGCGACGTGCTCGATCGCGTCAAGGCGAACGGCACACTGCCGCGCCAGGCCGCGACCGCGATGGCAACAGAGCGCGTCCGCTCCGCCATGGCCCTGCGGCGGGACGCCTGATCTAGTCGAGGAACGTTTCGATTCGGTCGGCGGCGATCTCGCCTGCCAGGATGGCCGTTTGGAAGGTAGGATAGACCACGCCGTCGCCGGCCAGCTGCAGGCCGCCGGTCAGCGTCTCGTGCAAACGCTGGAGACGGCCGAACTGGCCCGGGGTGTCGACCGGATAGGCGTAAGGGTGGCGATGCACGTCATGGCCGGTGATCAGATCGGCGGTGCCCGGCAGCACGCGTTCCAAATCCGCCTTGCAACGGGCCAACAGGGCCTCGTCCGTCATCTCGAGGAGCGACCGGTCGCGGAAGCTGCGCGGCGCCACGTAGAACGAGGCGACATGCCCCTCGGTGTCGTCGGCATCATCGTCCACATGCCGTTGCACCCACGTCGAGTCGTAGAAGTCGCTGAAAAAGAAATCGCCCGGAAGCGCCAGGTCGAAGGCCCTGTCGAAGATCGGCTCGTCAGAGAACACGGCCACGGTCACGTAAGGCGCGTAGGGGACCTGGGCGATGAGGTCGGCCTGCTCCGCGCTGAGTATCGACCGGGCGATCTGCAGGGTAACCGGCAAGGGCGTCGCCAGGATCACCGACTCCGCCTCCAGGCTGACCTCGCCGCCGCTGCCGTCCGTATAGACGACCTCGTATCCCTCGTCGTCGTTGCCGCTGACATCCGTCACCCGGCTGGCCGCGCGGGCCATCTCCTCCAAGTCCCGGCCGACCGCGTCGGTGAACTCGGCGATGCCCCGGGGGAAGGTGAAGGAGCCGGTAGGGCCGCTCTCGCGGCGCAGCTCATCCACGTCGTCCATGTCCTCCAGCGCCTCGGCCCCTTCGAAGTCGTAGGCGATTTCCTCATAGGCGCCCAAGGCCGAAACCTCGTCGAGGTTGGCACCGAACAGGCCGCGCGCCATGACGTCGTACATTTCGTAATAGATGTCCGGCAGGTCCATCTCGTCGAACCACTGGCGGCAGGTGATGGCGTCGAGCCTGGCGAGGATTTCCTCAGCCCCATATTCGGGCGGCGGCGCATAATCGCCGGCCAGGCCCTGCAGGGTTCTCAGGAAGCGGTTGTAGGTGCGCAGGCCTCCCTTGCGCACCAGCAGGCGCACCCGGCCGGCGAAGCCGGAATGAAACGAGCCGTCGCGGTAGAGCATATCCATGGGTGCCGGAATCTCGACCATCGGCAGCTCCAGCTCGTCGAGCATTTCGGCAAACACGCCCTCGGGCTCGCCGAGATATTCCGTTCCCTTGGCATAGCTCCAGCCGCCATGGTTGCCCGAGATGGCGCGGCCGCCGAAGCGCGGCTCGGCCTCCAGCAGCAGCACCGGCCGCTCGCTCAATTGCCAGGCCGCCGTCAGGCCCGAGACGCCGCCGCCGATGATGATGCAGTCCAGCGCGTCGTCCGCCGCGGCGCTGGGAAAGGCGCGCGGAACCACCGAGGCGCCGGCGGCTGCGGCCATCAGCTTCAGAAAACCACGTCTCCTCACGGAAATATCCCCCCTTAGATCAGTACCTTGCGAAACCGCAGATACGCCGGCCGAAGTGTATCAAGGAATTTCGGATTGAGAAGATTTCCGATTATTGCCGTCAGCATGCGCAACTCGCGCCCGCTCACGGCGGTTCCATTTCACTCACAGGCGCTCTAGTCTCGATCGAACGATGGATAGTAAAGCGTTCGCTGCCGCACTGTGCCTGATACTGTGTCCGGGGACTGGCGCCCTGGCGGCGACGCACGACCTGCCCGTCGAGGCCGGCTTGTGGTCGAAGAAGATATTCCTGCAGCCGGGTTCCAGCGTCAGCGAGGACGAGGCCGCGACGCTCGCCATCGTCGACGATCCGGTCATGGGGCCGGCGCTCAGCGTCGGGCCCTGGGTCAGCGGCCGCTGGGGCGTGCGCTATCAGTTCGAGCAGCCGTTCGCCTTCACCACGGGCACCGTGCGCGGCGCCTTTCGCAGCGAAGGCCTGGCAGCGCACGGCCTCGAGGTCTCGGTGAGCTGGTATCAGGGCTCGACGCGCTTGCATAAGATCACCATCCCGCTCGGCGCGGCGGATAACTGGCAGACTTTCGAGCTGCCGATCCGCAATGCCTATCCCGGTGCGGACTCGATGTCGCTGGGCTTCGGGTTGTCCGCCAAGACCAACGGCCGCGCGCTTTTCGCCGATATCACCCTCGACGACAGCTATGCGGCGCTCGATGCGGCTACGCTGCCGGCGCTGACCCGCCCGGCGCCGCCGGCGGCTCTGGCCCCCGCCACCTCGGTCGAGCTGATCGACGACAACGGCACCTGGTGGCTGGTTTCCGCGGACGGCGAGCCGTTCTACGCCCGCGGCACTCACGGTCCCAACTGGACCAAGGGGGACAATGTCGTGGCGGATTATTTCGCTTCGCTGCTGCAAGGCGCCGGCTTCAATACGCTGGGCGGCTGGTCGAGTATCTACCGCTGGCGCGAAGCCAACGAGGAGGTGCTGCTGCCGCGCGGCGACGGGCCGCTTTATGTGTTCCAGACCGAGAACCTGAGCGATCCGACCACCGACTACAGCCACCTCGAGAACGCCCTCGGCGAAAGCACCGGCGGCAGCGGCCACGCGTTCCCCGATCCCTTCGATCCGGATTTCGTCGCTTACGTCAACGCCCGCTATGCCGACAGGTTCACTCTTGTCGAAGACACGCCCTGGTTCGTTGGCTGGAGCCCGGACAATGAGGCCACGCACGATGACCTGCAGCGGTATGTCTACTCGGCCCACGCCTCGCTGGCATTCCGGGACTTTCTCTCGGAACGCTACGGCGGCTCGATCGGCGCCCTCAATTCCGCCTGGGCGACGGCCTTTGCCAGCTTTGACGACATCCTGGCACAGAAACCTGATCCGGAGGTCACGGCCGGACCCGTGTACGACGATTTCAGCGCCTTCGCGGTCGAGATCGTGCGCGAATATGTCCAGGTACTGGAGCAGGCGGTCGCTGCCGGCGATACCCAGCACCTCGTCTTCAGCCCCCAGCTGGCACTCGGCGACTACACCGCCTGGGAGCCCTATCTCGACATCTATGCCGCCTCATTCGACGCCATCATGATCAACATGTATCCGGAGAACGCGCTCTACGGGCTGTCGGACGGCATGCGGGAGATTCTCGATCATGTCCATGCGGTGACCGGCAAGCCGATCTTCGTCACCGAGTGGTCCGTGCCGGCGCTCGATTCCGGCCTCTACGACGATCCGGACATGCTCGATTTCTCCTGGTCCAAGGCGCTTGCGACCCAGGCCGAGCGGGCCGAGCACGCGCGCACCGTCACCTACGATTTCTACAATCTCCCTTATGTGGTCGGCACCCACTGGTTCAAATGGCTCGACTATGACGACGCCAATCGCCGCGCCAATCGCGGCCTTTCGGACACGGACGGCTTTCTTTACGTCGAGCTTTGGGACGCCTTGACCGACGCCCACGCTGCGCTGGTCGCGCACGAAAGCGCGCCACCGGGCGGCAACGCCCCGCCACTGGCCGATGCCGGCGCCGACCAGACTTTGATCGATAGCGATGGCGACGGACAGGAGATCGTGCAGCTGGACGGCAGCGGCTCCACCGATCCCGATGGTGACCCGCTGAGCTATGAATGGCGCGAAGGCGGCGCCGTCATCGCCAGCGGCGCCACTCCTGCCGTGCCGCTCGCCGTCGGCCAGCACGACATCACCCTGTCCGTCAGCGATGGCGAAGCACCGCAGTCGAGCGACGCGGTGCGCATCACCGTCGATCCCGCCCCGCCGCCGCCGACATTGGCCGCCCCGAGCAATCTCACTGCGACGGTCGGCGGCAACGGCATTGCGTTGGCCTGGAGCGACAACAGCGCCAACGAGGACGGCTTCCGGCTCTTTTCGGGCAAGAAGCGGAAGGGTTCGATAACCTATAGCCTGGTCGCCACCCTCGGCGCCGATGCGACAGGCTTCCTCGATGCCGCGGAAGCCGACGGCCAGCGCTACTACGTCGAAGCCTTCATCGTTGTTCCCGATATCACCTCGGACCCGTCGAACACGGTCACCGCCAAGGCGCAGAAGGGCGGCGGGCGCAAGCCGAGATAGCCCCTTGACGCGGCCGCGATAGAGGCGTATATGCCGCTCCCCAACACAAAATGTGGACCTTCGACGATGAACGCTTTGCTATCTATCTATTCAATGGGCTTCGATCACCGAAGGGTGCGCGCGCGCTGAGCGTGCGCGCAGAGACACGACGGACGAAGCCCCTCCCCGGAATGCCGCGGAGGGGCTTCGTGTATCCGGGAGACGGAACATGACGGGACATACGCGCATAGAGGTTGCCGGCGGTAAGCCGGTGCGCGCCTGGACCAGCGGCGTGCCGGTCGAAGGCCACGCCATGCGCCAGCTCGAGAACGTGGCGCGCCTGCCATTCATTCACGAGCATGTGGCGGTGATGCCCGACGTGCATCTCGGCATCGGCGCCACCATCGGCAGCGTCATCCCCACCCTCGGCGCCATCGTGCCGGCGGCGGTGGGTGTCGATATCGGCTGCGGCATGAGCGCCGTCGAGACCGACCTCGATGCCGCGCGGCTGCCCGACTCCCTGGCGCAGATCCGCGGCGCCATCGAGCGCACCGTGCCCCACGGCAATGCCAAGAGCGGCGGCTGGCGCGATGCCACCCCGCCGCGCGTCGATCATCGTTTCGTGCAAAGCGGCCTGGCCGAGGGCCTGCGCGAGATCGAGGCGCGCCACCCGAAGCTCGCCAAGGCCAACTCGCTGGTGCACCTCGGCACCCTCGGTGGCGGCAACCATTTCGTCGAGCTCTGCCTCGACGAAAGCGACAAGCTCTGGGTCATGCTGCATTCGGGCTCGCGCAGCATCGGCAACGCCATCGGCCGCCACTTCATCGAGCAGGCCAAGCGCGCGATCAGGAAGAAGGGCCTGGCCGACACCCTGCCCGATGTTTCGCTTGCCTGGTTCGAGGAAGGCGAGCCCCTGTTCGACGACTATGTGGCGGCGGTGGGCTGGGCCCAGGGCTTCGCACGCGCCAACCGCGAAGTCATGATGGAGCGCATTCTGGCGCTGCTCAAGAAGCACCTGCCGCGCTTCCGCACGGCCAAGGCCGTGGTCGATTGCCACCACAACTATGTCCAGCGCGAGCACCACTTCGGCGCCGATGTCTGGTTGACCCGCAAAGGCGCAGTGCATGCGGGCGAGGGCGCGCTCGGCATCATCCCGGGCTCCATGGGCGCGCGCTCGTTCATCGTGCGCGGCAAGGGCAACGCGGACGCCTTCGACTCGTGTTCGCACGGCGCCGGGCGCCGCATGAGCCGCCGGGAAGCACGCGAGACCTACTCGGTCGATGAGCACAAGCAGGCCACCGCCGGCGTCGAGTGCCGCAAGGATGCCGGCGTCATCGACGAGACGCCCATGGCCTACAAGGACATCGACGCCGTCATGGCCGCCCAGGCCGACCTCGTAGACGTGGTCCACACCCTCAAGCAGGTGGTCTGCGTCAAAGGGTGATAGCACCTTCCCCGTGGCTCCGGTGCCGCTATGATGGCGGCACCGGAGCCCGGAGGAATGTGATGGCCGTTCTGCAGAGCCAGGTCGATACGACATCGGAAGACTACGCCGCCAACCGCGAACGCATGCTGGCGTTGATCGCCGAGTTCCGCGAGGCGGAAGGCAAGGTGAGGGCGCATTCCGAGCGTGGCCGTGCCCGCTTCGAGAAACGCGGCAAGATGATGCCGCGCGACCGCATTGCCATGCTGCTGGACCGCGGCCGGCCGTTCGTCGAGCTCTCGTCCCTGGCAGGGCTTGGCCTCGACGATGACGACGGCGACGCCACCGCCGCATCCGGCGGGCTGATCATCGGTATCGGCTTCGTCTCCGGCCTGCGCGTGCTGGTCGTCGCCCATGACAGTGCCATCAAGGGCGGCGCCATGACGCCATACGGCCTCGACAAGGCGCTGCGCGCGCAGGAGATCGCCATCCGCAACAAGCTGCCGTTGGTGACGCTGGCCGAGAGTGCCGGCGCCAACCTGCTCTACCAGTCGCGGCTTTTCGTGCGCGGCGGGCGCACCTTCGCCAACCAGGCGCGGCTGTCGGCGGCGGGAATCCCTCAGGTCACCGTCGTGCACGGCTCGTCCACCGCCGGCGGCGCCTATCTGCCGGGGCTGTCCGACTATGTGGTGCTGGTGCGCGGACACTCGAAGATCTTTCTCGCCGGCCCGCCCTTGCTCAAGGCGGCGACGGGCGAGGTCGCCGACGACGAGACCCTGGGCGGCGCCGAGATGCACGCGGCCGTCAGCGGCACCGGCGAATACCTGGCCGAGAACGATGCCGACGGCATTCGCATCGCCCGCGACATCCTCGCCATGCTGGCGCGCCGCTGGGACGCGCCCGCGCCCCGCGCCGTGGCGCCTGCGCCGCTTTACAACGCCGACGAACTGTTAGGCCTGGTGCCGACCGACTACCGCCAGCCCTATGACGGGCGCGGGGTCATCGCGCGGCTGGTCGATGGCTCGGAATTCCTCGACTTCAAGCCCGACTACGGCTTCGCCACGCTCTGCGGCCACGCCTCGATCGAAGGCCACGGCGTCGGCCTGATCGCCAACAACGGGCCCATCGATGCGGACGGCGCCACCAAGGCGGCGCAGTTCATCCAGTTGTGCTGCCAGTCGGCGACGCCGCTGGTCTACCTGCAGAACACCACCGGCTACATGGTCGGCGCCGAGGCCGAGGCACGCGGCATCGTCAAGCACGGCTCGAAGATGATCCAGGCGGTCGCCAACGCCACCGTGCCCCAGCTCGGCCTCATCGTCGGCGCCTCGTTCGGGGCCGGAAATTACGGCATGTGCGGGCGCTCCTACGACCCGCGTTTTCTCTTCGCCTGGCCCAACAGCCGCATCGCCGTGATGGGCGGCGAACAGGCCGCGGGCGTCATGACCATCATCGCCGAGGACCGCGCACGCCGCGAGGACAAGGAGCCCGACAGCGAGACCCTGGCCAAGCGCGAGCGCCTCATCATCGACCAGTTCGACCGTGAATCCACGGCGCTCTACGCCACCGCCCACCTCTGGGACGACGGCATCATAGACCCCCGCGACAGCCGCCGGCTGCTGGGGTTCTTGTTGAGCACCTGCGCCGAGGCGGACGCGCGGGAGCTCAGGCCCAGCAGTTTTGGGGTGGCGCGGATGTAGGGGCGCGCGGGCGACTCAATCCGTCGGCTCCGGCCTGTCGGGAACCTCCAGCCCGGCCTTGCGAAATCCCTCGACAAACAATTGCGCGTGATCTTCGCGGAAGCTCCACTTGTCGATCTCGTCCCACCAGTTGTCGGCAAAATCAGGATAGACCGCCAGCAACTTGTCAACTTGCTCGCGTGCTTCTTCCAGACGCCCGAGCTGTCCATAGGCCGCGACAGCTTGGGCGTGATACCACAAATTGCCGACCCAACCCGTGTTCAGAACGGCAGCCAGAGCCTCTTCGTAAGCGCCCCGCCGATAGTGGTAATGGAAAAATGAGAAATTGTACCAGCTCGGATGATTTGGATTGAGCGCGATCGCCTTCTCCACCATAGCTATGCCACGCTCGTCATCGCCGATATGCACCAGATTTGTGCCGGTTATTGCCAAGGCATTAGAGTCATTGGAATTGAGTGACAGGGCTTTCTCGGCCGCCAGCTGGAATGACTCGATGTCGCGCAAAGTATAATGTACCCACGCGAGGATATTGTGGGCTGCGGCATCGTTCGGATCGATGCTCACCGCCCGCGTCGCCGCCTCCAGCGCCCGCTCGAGCGAGCCGGGTCGCGGATCAAAATTGAAGCGATGCTCGTCCAAATTGACAATGGCCAAAGCCTGCCATCCGCCGGCATAGTTTGGATCATCTTCGACAGCGCGCTCGGCGCAGGCGCGGATAATGGCGTGCTCCTCCGGCGAAGCACCATCCCAATAGCTCACCATGCGCAGCCGGCATTCGACAGAGGTCAATGTTTCGGGCGGCTTGTCGGCGATGCTCCGCGACGCCGCTCGCAAAACGATGCCCTGTGAATCGGCGATCGTCGCGGCCACACGGCTAATCACGTCGTCCTGGATTTCGAACACGCTCGCTGCCGTCAGGTCGCGGTCGTAGGTCTCGCCCCAGAGATGGGTGCCGACGCTGGCGTCGCTCAGTTCCACCATCACCCGCACCGTGTCGCCGTCGCGGCGCACGCGGCCTTCGACAACGTAGCGTGCCCCGAGTTCGCGATGCAGGGTGGCAGAATCGACCCCTCGGCTAGCGTAGTGGGCTGTGGTGTTTCTGGCGATCACCCGCAGTTCCTGAAAGCGCGACAGGCGGTTGATCAGATCCTCGGTGAGGCCCATGGCGAAATAATCCTGCTCAGGGTCCCCACTCGCATTCTCGAAAGGAAGAACCGCAATCGCCGGGCCGTCGGGCACTGCCAAAACCGGATCTGTGGCGACGGTCTCGCTTTTGCCCTGTATCAGCTGCCACGCGGCAACGGCGACCACAACCAGAGCCACCGCGAGCGCCAGAGGGCGTCTCGATCTTGCCTTCGGGGGCGCAGGCGTAGGCGCCGTCTCCCCGCCCGCCGCCACTCGCCAGGCCCGCACCGGCCGGGCGATGTTTTTCACCTCCTGCTCGCCTAGGTCGGCCAAACCGACGCCGAGCTTGCCTTCGATGTGCTCGTGCACAGTGCCTGAGACCGTCAGCCCGCCCGGCTCTGCGAGGCTCTCCAGGCGCGCGGCGATGTTGACGCCGTCGCCGTAGATGGTGCCGTCGTCCTGTTCGACGATGTCGCCGAAATGCACGCCGATGCGGAACTGCATGCGGCGGTCCTCGGGCACGTCGGCATTGCGTGCGGCCAGGGTCTCCTGCACGGCAAGCGCCGTGCGCACGGCCTCGATGACGCTCTCGAAGACGCTGAGCACGCTGTCGCCGGCGGTATCGACGACGCGCCCGTCATGCCCTTGCACGTGCTCGCGAAACACCGCCCGCGCTCGCCCCAGCGCGGCAATGGTCGCCTCCTCGTCCTCGCCCATGCATGCCACGCCACTGGACTGGTTGAGGGCCGGCTGCACAGGTGCGGTCATCATCGACCCGCAGCGCGCCTGGGGACAGCTCACGGCCGTGAGCGAGATCACCGTAAGCGACCCCGAATACAGGACGAATCTCCAAGCGCTCCTGCGGCGGCCGTGGCCCGCGCCAAAGGTGTCGGTGGCGAGGAAGGCGGTGGCGGCATGAAGACGGAATCTCCCCTCACCATACGGCTGACCGAGAAGTACCAGGTTCTGCCTCCGATGCCGCCCGAGCAGTTTGAGGCACTCAAGGCGGACATCGCCGAACGTGGCGTGCTCGTGCCGATCGACGTGGACGAAGATGGCCATATTCTCGACGGCCACCATCGCTATCGCGCCTGCACCGAACTCGGCATAACAGACTTTCCCACCTTAGTACGGCCGGGGTTGAGCGAGGAAGACCGCCGCATCTTTGCCCGCAAAAACAACGTCATGCGCCGCCATCTCACACGCGCGCAGATTCGGGCGCTGATTGCCGACCAGCTCCGGGAGACGCCCAATTGGGCAAACAACCGCGTCGGCGGAATGTTGGGCGTCGATGCCAAGACCGTGGCAACCGTCCGTTCCAAGCTGGAGACAACTTCGGAAATTCCGAAGTTCGACAAGTTGATCGGCGCCGACGGCAAGGAACGTGCCGTTAAGCAGAAGCGGCCTCCCGCCATCATGGTCACCAGCACAGAAGAGCTGGCTCGCACTCTGCGCTTGATTGAAGAGGCTGAGGATCCCAACGAGGTGACCGGCTTTGTCACCGTAGACGGCTTCCATACAATTGTGACGCCCGAATACGACCCTTTCGCTCACTGCGACGAGGAGGCCAAGCGCCAATGGCTGCTGTTTTGCGTTTGGCTAACCGATCAGGGCTATGAGCCGGAGGGAGCGTGGCCCCACACTGAATGGATATTGCAACGCCAATTCAAGACGCCAGGCGAGTGGCTGGGCGAAGAGGGCAGAAATTTCCGTTCAAAGTGGATGAAGGTTAAGCCCAGGAACGAAGTGAAAACGCTCAAGCACTGGGAAGCGTTCCTTGCCGCCCACGATGAGCCCGTCGAAGAGATAGAGGCACGACTTGAAAAAATGGCGGCAGGCAAGTGACCGCCCCTCCCTTGGTCCTGGACCCGCGCGCGCCTCTTCCGAGCGCCCGCGAGTTCGTCGATATCTACCACTACGACCACGGTCGCCGCCTGCTCAACCATCACCGCGGCGTTTTCCGCCATTGGCACGATGGTGCCTGGCCAGTCGCCGACATCGAGGCCGTGCGCGCCACGGTCTGGGAGTTCTTGGACCAGGCCGAGACACCCAAGGCCAAGCCATTCCAACCCAACCGCAGCCGCGTCGGCGACGTGCTGGACGCCCTGCGAGCAGTCACCAACCTGCCCGCCGAGATCGACATGCCGGCCTGGCTCCACGGCACGGATACGGCGCCACCCCCGCGAGAGATCGTCGCCTGCGCCAACGGCCTGCTGCACCTGCCGAGCCTCAGCATGGAGCCGCCGACGCCCGCCTACTTCAACGCCTCGGCGTTGCCCTTCGATTACGACCCCGACGCCCTGGATCCGATCAATTGGCTCAGCTTTCTCGATCAGCTTTGGCCCAACGATCCGGAGTCGATCGCGGCCTTGCAGGAAATTGCGGGATACCTGCTGACGCCCGACACCAGCCAGCAGAAGATATTCGCACTGGTCGGCCCCAAGCGTTCGGGCAAGGGCACCATCGCCCGCGTCTTTCGGGCTCTGCTCGGCGAGGCCAATGTCGCGGGCCCAACCTTGGCCGGCCTCTCCACCAATTTCGGACTGGCGCCCCTCATTGATTGCCACCTCGCCATCATCAGCGACGCGAGACTTTCCAGCCGCGCCGACCAGGCCGCCATCGCTGAGCGCCTGCTGTCCATCAGCGGCGAGGACGCGATCACCGTGGACCGCAAGCACATCGCGCCTTGGACAGGAAAGTTGTCGGCGCGGTTCCTAGTGTTGTCCAACGAGCTGCCGCGCTTGAGCGATACCAGCGGCGCGCTGGCCTCGCGGTTCGTGCTGTTGCTGTTGGAGAACAGCTGGTACGGGCGCGAAGACCATAACCTGACCGAACGCCTGTTGACTGAACTGCCGTCCATATTGAACTGGGCTATTGCTGGATGGCAGCGACTATTCGAGCGCGGCCATTTCGTCCAGCCGACATCCGCCAAGGAGGCGCTGGAGGAGTTGGAAGACCTGACCAGCCCAATCGGCGCATTCGTACGCGACCGCTGCATGGTGGGACCCGGCAGCGAAGTGCTCGTTGACCACATGTACGAGGCCTACAAGACCTGGTGCGACGACCAGGGCCGCAGCTATCCCGGCACCAAGCAGACCTTCGGCCGCGACCTGCGTGCAGCCGTGCCGGGCCTCAAGACTGCGCAGCACCGTGAGCCCGATGGACGGCGCGAACGGTACTACGAAGGCATAGCACTGGCACGCAGTGGCACGCGAGGTTAACCATTGTACGCGATGGAAAATGAAAAAGTAGAGAATACAATGGAGTGGACCGCGTGCCATCGCGTGCCAGCTGGCTCGGCTTCGTGCCCTAGTGGCTCTACAAGGCGCTCTTCGCGCCGACGGGCTTGTATCTGCATGCGAGGCCGTCGGAAAGCTCCGGGCGGTTTCTGGCTGTCTGACGGGTTAATGGTCGGCAGATTCGCTCTGGCGGCTCGATTCCGGCACAATGTCTGCTGTTGAAGGTATAGTGTGAGTGGTGCGTTGGTGGCTTCGACTACCGCTAATAGCCAAACCCAGACATTCACAGATATCGCTAAACGTCCCTATTTTGGTTTGTAGAGCGCATATAGAGCAGGCGGTGTCAGACCTCCGAGGCAACTGAAAAACCTTGCCTTGGCTGAGCGCAAGAAGGAGGGGCTCGACGCACCCTGGATATGATGGTGCAACGCGGCGGCAGTATGGTCCGCTGGCAGCGCGGTAGGCGACGATTTCCCGGGTGCATAACGCCCGACACTCTGGTACCCGGAAAGGCGACGGCCGTGAAGACATGGGAGGGGCCGGGGATGCGGATCGGGAAAGTGCGACACATTGCGGCGGTCCTGCTTGGCTTGGTCTTGGCAGGCGCATGCGCCGCTGATGAGGCCGCGGAGATAAAGACCGTGCACCATCTCATGGTCGAGGATCTGGAGCCGGCGGCAGAGGTCATCTGGGATTCCGCGGGCTGGGTTCTGACTGCCGAGGGCGAAGAGGAGCTGTGGCCGACCAACGCTGCGGGATGGGCGGCGGTCGCGGTCGGCGCGGCGCGGGTTGTCGCGATCAGCCGTAGGCTGGCGGAGCCGGCCTATGCCGCCGGCCTGCCGGACTGGGCAGAATTTTCCGAAGCCCTCGCCGTTGTCGCGGTGCGCGCCAAGCGCGCGGCGGAGGCAGAGGACAAGATGGGACTGTTCGACGAAGGCGGGCATCTCTATCTCGCCTGCGTCGCCTGCCATGAGCGCTATATGGTCAAGCCTGCGGACTGACGGCCCATGCTGCACGACTTCCTTGCCTGGATGAACGAAACGGCGTGGAGCGTCGGCTTGCGCGAATCGCTATTGGCCTGGCCGCTTGTCGAGGCGACGCATGTGCTGACGCTGATGCTCTTCCTCGGCACTGTCGTCATGGTCGACCTGCGCCTGCTGGGGTTTGCCTTTCGCGAGGTGCGGGTCTCGGAGATGACCGCCCGCATCCTGCCCTGGACCGTCGCCGGCTTCGCCCTGATGGTGATCACCGGCCTGCTGCTCTTCAGCGCCAAGCCACTGGTCTACTATCACAGCCTCTTCTTCCGCCTGAAGATGCTGGTCCTGTTGCTGGCGCTAGCCAATATCGTGCTCTTCCACCGGCGTCTGCAGCGCAGGCTTCCCCATTGGGATGACGCAACATGGCTGCCGGCTACGGCGCGCCTGCCGGCGCTGATCTCGCTCGCCAGCTGGATCGCCATCGTCATCTGCGGGCGCATGATCGCCTATGACTGGTTCAATTGCGAAAAGCTGCCGGCGGATGGCCTGCTTGGCCTGCTCGCAAGCTGCCCCGGGTGAGTGTGACCATGTTCGAATGCCGCTATGGCGATGTCGTCGAAGCGTGCGGCCTGTTCGACAAGTTTGTCTATCCCGTCTATGCCGGGCTCGACCAGTCGGCGCTCGCCGCCTGGGTAAAGGCATCGCTCTGGATCGTGCCCTGGGCCGGCGCCTTGCACCTGCTGGCGCTCGGGCTGCTCGGCGGCGCGATATGGCTGGTCGATATGCGCGTGCTCGGCTTTGGGCTGACGTCGCTCGACGCAGACCGGGTGCGTCGCCTGGCACGACCTTTCTGCCTGCTTGCCTTGGCGCTCGCGGTGCTGTCCGGGTCGGTGCTGGCACTCGGCGAAATGCTGAAGATCTACGACAGCCCGCCCTATTGGCTGAAGATGGCGTCTTTGGCTGCCGCGCTGGTATTCACGTTCGGCGTGCGCGACCGCCTGATCGCTACGGGCGGGCAGCTGCCGAGTGCGGGCTGGTGGCTGGCTGCCCTGTCCCTGGCGCTCTGGGCCGGCGCCTTCGTATGGTTCGCGGAAGCCTATGCCTGGATCGCCATGGGCGCTCTTGTCGTGCTGCTTGCAGCCTTCGCCTGGCTGGGCAGGAGCGCCGGCAATGCCATGACAAAGGCCGCGTCGCTGATCACGCTCGCCATGTGGCTGACCACCGCGGCGGCGGGGCGCTGGATCGCCTTCTACTGAGCGTCGTCTATCTCGGGCAGGTCGGTATCCGCAGCGCCGCGATCTACGGGGTCGGTACCGTCGCGCGGCGCGCCGGTGCCGCTCGAGCCCATGAAGATCTTGCGGCCGTCGGTAAAGGTGATGTCGCGGCCGTTGGCCTTGCAGGCGGGCTCGCAGATGCGGTCCTTGCTCTGATAGCCGCGCACGATGATCTCGGTACCCGGCGCCAAGCTGTTGCGGTCGACGCCGACGCGCAGCAGGGTGTTGGGCGTGCCGCCTTCGACCATCCAGCGCGTCACGCTGCCGTCTTCGTTCTCGGCATCGAGGTGCACCCAGGTATGGGGGTTGACCCATTCCATCTTGGTGACCTTGCCGCGCAGCAGAACCGGCGCCTTGGCGTCGAACTCGGCGGCGAAGGCGTGGTGGGCTGAGGCCGGGTCTGCCGCCAATCCAACGATGGCAAGGCCGACAAGGGCCAAGAGTGCTTTGGTCATGCGCGTTTCCATTATTCGATTTCGCCGGCGGCTTGCGCCTCTTGGCGGCGCGCGCCGGCAAGAATGCCGACCATGGAGTAGTTCGCCTCGTGGCAGGCGTATTCGTATATCGGCCCGGCAGTCCTGCGCAGCACCATCTCGGCCCGCCACGGCCGCGTATAGATCGCCGGGTCGTCGACCGTGAATTCGTAGAAGATGGCGTCGTCGGCAACGCGGGTGAAGCGCTCCTCGACCACGGCATCGGCCGACAGATAGAAGCGGTTGCGCAGGCCGAAGCGCATGCTGGCGTCGGGATGGAAGTTGACCGTATCGACCACCAGCGTGTCGCCCTCCCAGCGCCCGATGCTGTCGCCGAGCCAGCCGCGCAACGCCTTGTCGCGGTGCGCACCACCGATGCGGATCAGGCGCGCGTTGTGGTTCATCTCGACGAGAATGGCCACCGTGTCCGGTGTCTGCACGATCTGGTAATTGTTGTTGTACAACACGTTTATCATCGGCGGCCCGCCGCTGGAGCCGTAGCCGATGATGCAGCGCTCGCCGGGCGAGCGCACCTCGGGATCGTTGGCCGTCATATAGGCGGTCATGGCGGCCTGGCGCGCCTTGGCGCCGCCCTGGGACGACCAGGGCAGCTTGCCGTTGCCAGGCTCGACGATCCAGGAGCTGCGGTACTCGCCATCGATCTGCGCCACCTTGGTGCCGAAGTCGATCCAGAAGCGGTTGTAGCCGCCGACGCCGTCGCTCGAGCCGACCGGCAGGGCCGGCGCCTCGGGATCGGTGGGCAGCGCATCAGACCGGGATCCCGCCAGGGCCTGGGTCTCCCAGGCGCGGGCTTGCGCCGCGCTGACGACAAGCGTGTTCAGATGGGGCGGGCGCTCGAGCGCCGTGACCGAGGCGTTGGTCCAGATGCCTTGCATGTCGGGGGTGCCGTCAGGCATGCGCGGCGGCTGGTAATCGTCCCAGGGTCCGGCCGTGGCGCCGGTTGCGGCGACGGCCAGGAAGGCCAGCGTGGCAAATGCAGCTCTGATCATTCCAAAGGCTCCTTGCGCAAATGCCCGTACATCAGCTCCTCGACGAACTCGACGCAATTGAACTCCATGATCTCGGCGTCGGGCCCGATACGGCGATAGAGGATCATACCGATGCGCCAGGGCTCGCTGAAGACCGACAGATCTTCGAGCCTGGCGCTGTAGCGGATGTGGTCGGGGCCGATCTTGGTATAGCGCTCCGTGACCCTGAGCTGGCTGGAAGCAAAATTGCCGGAACGGTCGAACCAGGTCTGTCCGTTCTGGGCCGTGACCTCGACGACGAAAGTATCGCCGTCCCAATAGCCGTAGGATTGACCCATCCAGGAATCCACCGGTGCCTCTCCGGGATCCTCAAGGTAAATGTTGCGCACGGCGCCGGCATATTCGTAGGCGAACAGCACGGCGTCGTCGTTCTGCAGAATCCGGAAGGGAAACGGCATGTAGGTCGCGCGCGGCACGCCGGGCAGGTAGCATTTGATCTCGGGATCGCGGTCGATCCAGTTGGCGCGGTTGTCGTCGCGCCGGGCCAGGGCCTCGGCCGTGTAGGGAATGCGTCCGCCTTCGACCACGCCGGGCCCCGCCGGAACCGCGCCGACCGCGCCCAGCGCCAGGACGCGAGGGTCCGGCAGGGGCCCGCGCGGGCCGTCGCGCAGCTGCAAGGCATGGCGCGCGTGATGGGCTTCGAGGTCGTAGTTGGCGGTATTGAGCACCTGCCAGACGCCGTTCAGGTCGCGATCGCCCTGGTACGTCGCCTGCGAGGCCGGCGCCGCCATGACTGCGCACAGCGCCAGCGCCCCGGCGATCCCCATCGACATTCGGCTCATGCGCAAACCTCTCGGCGTCCCGTGTTTCCGACCATGCCGATCGTAGCAGATCGCAAATTACTTTCCGCCGCCGGGTTCGTCCACAGGCCAGATGCGCTGTTCGCCGCTTCCGTTGACTGGAAAGGCTGCGACCCGCTCAACGCCATCGTTTTCGGCATGTGTCACCGAAGGCTTCGACACGCCCGACCTAAAGGAAGCCAAGGCGCTGCTGGACAACCTGCGATGACCACGCGCAGGGAAGGCGCAAAGGGCAACTGTGGGTCAATTTTACGCATTCTCCAGCCCGTCCAATTAGGTCCGGAATTGGAGCCATAGCGGCCGTCTTGATCCATGCTTGAGCGACATCAGATTCGGCCCACGGCCGCTGATATGGCACAATCCCCAGATGCAGGGCCTGGGGGCAGTTCCAATGCGGCATGTCGGGCGAGTATTCTTAGCGTTTGCGGTGTTGTGGCTGACGGTATCCAGCGCGGTCGCCGAACAGCGCATCGCCCTAGTGATCGGCAACTCGTCATATGCCAATAGCCGGCTGGCCAACCCGGTTAACGATGCCCGGCTGATCAGCAGGGCACTGCGCCAGCATGGCTTCGAGGTAATCGAGAGGCTGGATGCGGGCGAGCGCGACATGGGGCGCGCGGTGAAGGCGTTCGGTGAGCGCCTGGAGGCAGCTGGCAGTGATGCTGTCGGTTTGTTCTATTACGCTGGCCACGGGGTACAGGTGGGGGGCATCAACTACTTAATCCCGGTCGATGCCGACATCGAGGATGAGGAAGACGTGCCGATCGAGGCCGTGAGCGCGGACCACATCCTAGGCATCATCGAGGCAGCCGGTAACCGGCTCAATCTGATGTTCTTGGATGCCTGCCGCAACAACCCCTTCCTGCGCACCTCGCGCAATGCCCGGCACGGGCTGGCCATGATGAATGCGCCGGCGGGGATATTCATCGGGTACGCAACAGCGCCAGGCGACGTGGCGAAGGACGGTAGCGGCACCAACAGCCCGTTCACGACGGCGATGGCTGCAACGATGGGGCAGCCGGGAGAGCCCATCGAGAGCATGTTCAAGCGCGTACGCCTCAGTGTCATAGCCGCCACCGAGGGCGAGCAGACGCCGTGGAGCGCGTCCTCTTTGACTGGCGACTTCTCGTTCGTCCCGGGTGCGGCCGTGGTGACGCCAGTGCCGCCGATAGTGCCAGACGACCAGCCAACGCGCGACATGGTCCGCCAAGCGCAGGAGATGCTGGCGGCCCTCGGCTACGATCCTGGCCCCATCGACGGCGACATGGGTCGGCGCACCACAGCTGCGGTGATAGCATTTCAGCAATCCAAAGGCATACCCGTGGATGGCTTGGTGAGCGACGTGCTCTTGCAGCACCTACTGGGAGCCGACGGCCCGGCACCCGCCACCGACGCGTCTCTGGTGATGTGGGTCCTTATCGAGGACAGCGATCGGGCTGCGGATTTCGAGAGCTTCCTGGCGCAATATCCAAATAGCCCGATGGCACGGTCGGCGCGCGACCGACTCGCGGAACTCCGGCGCGTCGCGGTTGTGACCCCACCGCCCGAACCCGAGCCGGTACCGCCGTCGCATCGCGCCGGCGAGACCTTCCGCGACTGCCCCGCCTGTCCCGAGATGGTGGTGGTGCCGGCCGGCAACTTCCAAATGGGTTCGCCCGGCGGCGAAGTTGGGCGCGACGATAATGAAGGTCCATTACACCTTGTTTCGGTAGAGCAGGCTTTCGCAGTGGGTAAATATGAAATAACACGTGGTGAATACGCAGCTTTTATACGGGCTACTGGACGTGGCGCCGGCGATGGTTGTTACGTAAACATGGGCGGCGTCTGGGGAAAGAAGGCTTCTTGGAATTGGCAAGATCCAAGCTTCTCGCAGAGTAACCGTGAACCTGTGGTCTGCGTTAACTGGAGCGATGCGAAGGTGTATTCGGATTGGCTAACGCGGCAGACTGGGTTTAGTTACCGCCTACTCAACGAGGCAGAATGGGAATATGTGGCGCGGGCGGGTACACAGGCAGCACGGTATTGGAGCGGTTCTTTGGATCAGGTGTGTCGCTATGCGAATGCTGCAGATTTGTCAGTAAATCAAATTTATGAAAACTGGGTTGTCGCGGACTGCGAGGATGGCGCGACGCACACGGCAACGAGAGGCCAGTATATCGCTAATGGCTTTGGCTTATACGACATGCTTGGTAATGTATGGGAGTGGACGGAAGATTGCTACCATAGCAGTTATTCTGGAGCACCGAGTCGAGCCATTGCATGGGCGGGTTCAACAGGCTGTTCACGGGTCTTGCGCGGCGGTTCTTGGGTCAACAATCCGCGCGATATTCGAGCCGCCAACAGGAGCGGGGACGACGCTAGTGTCCGTTACAACGTCATCGGCTTTCGCGTGGCGAGGACCCTTTTTTGACCCTTTATCTTTACCTCTTTACCTCTTGCGGTGTGCAGCCCGCAGCTGACCCACGGCCATGCGCACCATAGCCTTCGCCGACCTTCTTTTCATTTTCATCGTGCCTGCCCACGCCGACACCACCGGCCGCGCCACCGTCATCGACGGCGACACCGTCGAAATCCGTGGCGAGCGCATCCGTTTGGACGCCATCGATGCGCCGGAGAGCGCACAGGTATGCGAGGCGGACGGGGAGCCCTGGCGCTGCGGCCAGCAGGCGGCCCTGGCCCTAGCGGACCGGATCGGCGCTGCCAACGTCACCTGTGCCGACCGCGGCACCGACCGCTACGACCGCACGCTGGCCATCTGCTATCTCGGCAACTTGGACCTCAACAGCTGGATGGTGGCCGAAGGCTGGGCGATGGCGTATCGGCACTATTCGACCGAATACGCGCCGCAGGAAGATGCTGCCCGCGCTGCCGGCAACGGCATGTGGGGTGGTCGGTTTGTGCCGCCCTGGGACTGGCGGCGGGGCGTGAGGTTGGCCGATACCGCGCCACCGAACGATTGCGCCATCAAGGGCAACATCAATCGCGACGGCGAGCGCATCTACCACGTGCCTGGCGGCAGGGACTACGATAGGACGCGCATCAGCCCGGAGAAGGGCGAGCGGTGGATTTGCAGCGAGGCTGAGGCGCAGGAAGCTGGATGGAGGGCGGCCCGGTGACGGTTTCAGACCTCGACATCTACCGCTCCGCCAAGCTCCTCATCGACCAGTACGGCGACGCCGCTTCCCTGCACGCCGCCAACCGCTGCGACGAGATGCTCGACAAGGGCGATCTCGACGGCCGGGCGGTGTGGTCGAGGATTTACGAGGCGGTGCTGGAGTCGAGCAGGACGGGGCCGGGTGAGGGGGAGAGGGTGCAGTAATTGGTCGAGGCCGGTGATACCATCCGGAGTGAATGATCTAGAGCTTTGCAGACCAATTTGCGGATTACCTAGCTGGAGAGGCAGGTGTGATGCGGTCATTATTTGTCGCGGTAATGTTTTGTTTGGCCTCCTTTCCCGCTCACAGCCAGGGGTTCAATACGACCGCCGAATTTGCCGCCATGTGCTCGGGAGATCCGAGGCAGTTTGAGGACGAGTTCACAGCCGAAATATTTCGGATGAATTGTGAGCGCTACCTCGCAGGGCTCGTAGATGGCTTTGTTATCGCTCAACAAGCCGGCCGCCCAATCAGCATTTCCCCAGCGCAGGCCGTCCTGTCCATGTTGAGCGAGGCGCGCCAGGCGCACGAGCTGGGTGAGATAGAGCGGCGTATTGGCGAACTCGAACAGCAGAAGGAGCTTAGGAAATGAGAAGCACGAAACGCAGGGTCGAGCGGTTGGAAGCCGAGCACTGCCGCACTGAGGGCCGAATGTTCACAATCACGAAGCACCACGAGCAGGACAATGAGACCGCCCTGGCCCAAGCCGGTGTCGAGACGGCTCCAGGCGATATGGTGGTATTCCTCCTCAATTTCGGAGATGAAGCCAGGAGAGAGCCGGCGCGATTGTTAGCGGCGGGCTAGAAGCTGGGTCGCTGGACGCGGAGGCGCTGGTGCGGGAGCTGGGGGCTTTTGAGAGAGCGTTCACGAAGGCGGGGCATGCGACGTTTGATGGCGTCGGGTAGCACGACGATCTGATGATCGCGGTGGCGTTGGGGTGCTGGTGGCGGGGGCAAGCAGCGACGGCATATCCGGCCAATTTACTATGCAAATAGTCCACAGGCATCCGCCATTGTGCAGTGCCGTATTTGGTTGTTTAGTAGAGAAATAGTAGAGAAATCGCCTCGCTCTAAATTGAGCGCTCTCGGTAACTTATTGACTTTATGAACAAAACACTGGCGTCCCCTACGGGACTCGAACCCGTGTTTTCGCCGTGAAAGGGCG
>CAYPAX010000066.1:0-26743 GCA_964408735.1 uncultured Rhodospirillaceae bacterium
ACCAACCATATTCTACCGAGCCGTGAATAATCCGGGCTAAATGCCCCCACAAACGATACGGAAAAACATATACGACGACAAGTCGAATATGGGATGGCTGCTGTGCGCTCCGTGCATGCAATCGTCGGCTGCGCCGTGCTGTTGGCGCTGTCGGCCTGTGAGGATGAGGCTCCCGAGCTTGGTCGATACGACTATGCCGGGAATGCCGTGGTGGCATGTGATTCCGGCGAAAAACCAGGTAAGGCCGGCATAACAGATGGTTACGAAACGGCGAGCGGTGTCGTATTCAATCTGAGGACGCCCGCCAACTACCGTCCGGAGGTCGCTCACTCGTTGCTGGTGGTCTATGCGCCCGGCGGCCACGACGCCGCTGAGAATGAGCAGCTGCTACAACTGACGCTGGATGCAACACGTGCCGGGTTCCTCATCGCCTATGCCGCCGACCGCCGATTGGACCTTGCCGCGATCGAGGACCTGGCGGCGATTCCGGCGGTTGTGGCGCGGCGTTGGTGCGTCGATCTCGACCGTGTTGCGCTGAGCGGGCATTCGAGCGGCGGCCTGGTGGCCAGCGCCGTCGCCTTCTCCGAGCACAGCCGCGGCATGGCGGCGGCCATCGCGCCCAGTGCGGCCGGGATCACGGCCGCCCAGCTCGGCGAGCGCACCTGCCCGGCGCCGCTGTCGGTGATGATCATGCACGGGCGCCGCGACACTCTGTTCCCGCTCGCCGACGGCCACGGCGCCGCGGCGGCGCGCTGGTGGGCGGGCTGCAATCGGTGCGGCGTCGAGCCGCTGCCGAGCCAATACGATGCCTGCATCGCCTATGGCGGCTGCGCCGATGATGTCGAAACGCTCTATTGCGAAACCGACACCGCGCACACCACCTGGCCCGATCTCAATGGTCCGCTGATGGATTTTCTCGCGGCCGAGACACAGGCTCGCTGACCGCCTCGGGTTTGGCTTCGGCAGCAGCCATGCTACAAAGCGGGCTGCGAGATCGGGGAGGGGGATGGAAGGCTTCGTACAATTCGCCCAGCAGGTGGTTAGCGGAACCGCCATAGGCTGCGTCTATGCGCTTGTAGCGCTCGGCTTCGTGCTGATCTACAAGGCGACGGAGGTGGTCAACTTCGCCCAGGGCGAGTTGATGATGGTCGGTGCCTTCCTGGCCTACACCTTCATCGTGATATTGGGCCTCGGCTTCTGGTTCGGGGCGTTGCTGGCGCTGCTGGTGACTGCGCTGCTCGGCGGTGCGCTCGACCGGGTGGTGATGCGGCCCATGGTCGGCCAGCCGGTCTTCGCCATCATCATGGTCACCATCGGCATCGGCTTCATGTTCCGCAGCCTGGTCAGCATGACCCCGGGCTGGGGTGTCGACACCTACACCATCGAAACGCCGTTCTACGGCAAGGTGGTGAACCTCGGCGATTTGGTGTTGAGCCAGGATCATCTGGCCATCATCGTGCTGACCATGGCTCTGGTGGCGGTCCTGTTCGCCTTCTTCCGCTACACGCGCCTCGGCGTCGCCATGCAGGCGACATCGCAGAACCAGCTTGCCGCCTATTACATGGGAATCCCGGTCAAGAACGTCTTTTCCATGATCTGGGCCCTGAGCGCCGCGGTTGCCGCCTTTGCCGGCATTCTCCTGGCGCCGATCGCTTTCGTTCACGTCAATATGGGCTTTCTCGGCATCAAGGCCTTTCCCGCCGCCGTGCTCGGCGGTTTCGGCTCGATCCCGGGCGCCATTGTCGGCGGCCTCATCATCGGCATCGTCGAGGCGCTGGCCGGCTTCTATCTGCCGGAAGGCTTCAAGGATGTGGCCGCCTACATCGTGCTGCTGGCGGTGCTGATCGTTCGCCCGCAAGGGCTGTTCGGCGAGATCGCGCGGAAGAAGGTGTGAGATGAGGTTCGTTTTCAAGACGAGCTACAACCAGGACATCCGCATGTTCCCGCACGGCGGCGCGGTGTTTTGGTATGGCGTTCTGATCGTCGCCTTGCTCGTGGCGCCCCTGGTGCTCGACCGCTATCTGATCACCCAGGCGAGTTTCGTCGCCATCTACAGCATCGCCGGCGTCGGGCTGATGCTGCTGGCCGGCTATACCGGCCAGGTCTCGCTCGGCCATGCCGCCTTTCTCGCCGCCGGCTCCTATACCGAGACCATCCTGATGGATGCGGGCGTGCCGTTCCTGATCTCCTTGCCGTGCTCAGGGCTGCTTGCCGGGGCGCTTGGCATCGTCATCGGCCTGCCGGCGCTGCGCCTTGCCGGGATCTATCTCGCCATCGCCACGCTCGCCTTCGCCTTCATCGTCGAGGAGATCCTGGCGCGATGGGAATCACTCACCGGCGGCACCAGCGGGCTGATGGTGCCGGAGCTGACCATCGCCGGGGTCTCGTTCTATGACGAGACCAATTTCTATTATCTTTGCGTCGGCGTGGCGGTGCTGGTGATGCTGGCGGCGGTCAACCTGCTGCGCTCGCCCACAGGGCGCGCCTGGATCGCCATCCGCGACAGCGAGATCGCGGCCCAGAGCATGGGCGTGAACCTGGCCTGGTACAAGACCATGGCGTTCGCCATAAGCGCCGGCTTCACCGGGCTGGCCGGTGCGCTCTACGCCCATCAGCTCAGCTATATCAGTCCCGAGAGCTACAACATCCTGTTGTCCGTCGAGCTCTTGCTGTTGGTTGTCGTCGGCGGTCTCGGCTCCCTGCACGGCGCCGTGTTCGGCGCCATCTTCGTGATCGTGCTGCCGGAGCTGATCGCCATGCTGCAGGGGATCCTGCCGGAGGCGATCGCCCAGCAGACGGGCCTCAAGGCGGGCGTCTTCGGCCTCGTCATCGTGCTCTTCATGCTTTACGAGCCGCTTGGCATCTACGGCCGCTGGCGCAAGATCAAGCACTACTTCGCGATGTTCCCGATGTACCGCAAGGCGACCTTCAAGCGGCAGAAATCCTACGTCAAATCGGATCGCTTGCGATGAGCCTGTTCACGGTAGAGGGATTGAGCATGGCCTTCGGCGGCATCAAGGCCGTCGACGATCTGAGCTTCGCCGTGGAGGAAGGCGAGGTGTTCACCATCATCGGCCCGAACGGTGCCGGAAAGACCACCTGTTTCAATCTGATCAGCCGCATCTACGATGCCACGGCTGGGCGCATCAGCTTCGACGGACGGGACATCACGGCCGTCGCGCCGCATCGCATAACCGGGCTCGGCATCGCGCGCACGTTCCAGAACATCGAGCTGTTCGACAATGCCAGCGTGCTCGCCAACCTGCTGCTTGGCCGCCACGCCCATGCCCACGACCACAGCAATCTGTTGGCCGACATGCTGTTCCTGCCGATGGTGCGCCGGGCAGAGCGCGAGCATCGGCGCAAGGTAGAGGACGTGATCGACTTCCTCGACCTGCAGCATTATCGCGACAGCCATGTCGGCGGCCTGCCTTACGGCGTGCGCAAGGTGGTGGAGCTGGGGCGGGCGCTGGCCAGCGAGCCGAAGCTGCTGCTGCTGGACGAGCCCTCCTCCGGCCTCAACACGGAAGAGACCGGCGACATGGCGTTCTGGATTTCCGATATCCGCCGCGAGCTCGGCATCACCGTGCTCATGATCGAGCACGACATGAACCTGGTGGGCCGCGTCTCCGACCGCGTGCTGGCACTGAATTACGGCCGCATGATCGCGTCCGGCACCACAGAAGAGGTCCGCAGCCACCCCGAGGTGGTCAAGGCCTATCTCGGCGAATGAGGCGGGGGATGTGATGGCAGAGCCGCTTTTGCGCCTGAGCAATGTCGAGACCAGCTATGGCCCGATCCAGGCCATACGCGGGGTCAGCCTCGAAGTGGCCGAGGGCTCGATCGTCACGGTGCTGGGTGCCAATGGCGCCGGCAAGACCACGGTGCTCAAGACCATCTCCGGCGTCATGGATCCGGACAAGGGCAGCGTCACCTTCGACGGCCAGCAGATCCAGCGCCGCGATCCTGACAAGGTCGCCCGCCTCGGCATCGCCCATGTGCCCGAGGGGCGCGAGGTGTTCCCCTATTTGACTGTGCGCGAGAATCTCATGATGGGCGCCTATACGCGGCGCGGCCGTGATGCCATCGGCGGCGATCTCGAACGCATTCACGGCTATTTTCCGGTCCTCGCCGAGCGCGGCGAGCAGCAGGCGGCGAGCCTGTCGGGCGGCGAGCAGCAGATGCTGGCGATCGGCCGGGCGCTGATGGCGCGGCCCAAGCTGCTGCTGCTCGACGAGCCCTCCCTCGGCCTGTCGCCGATCCTGATGCAGGAGATCTTCGCCATCATCGCCCGCGTCAACGCGGAAGAAGGCACGACCATGCTGCTGGTGGAGCAGAACGCCCATATGGCGCTGGAGATAGCCGAGATCGGCTATGTGCTTGAAGTCGGGCGGATCGTCATGGAGGATAGCTGCGCGCGGCTGCGCGAGCAGAAGGACATTCAGGAATTCTACCTCGGCAAGCAGGACGAAGGCGTGCGTGGGGAAAAGCGATGGAAACGCAAGAAACTGTGGCGCTAGAGCACACTGTCGCCACCCTGTTCCGCGACAAGGTGCGAGAGGGCGGCGACGCGGTCGCCCTGCGCGAGAAGCATCTCGGCATCTGGCGCAGCATCAGCTGGCGCGAGTTCGGCGACAAGGCGCGCGCGCTCGGCCTCGGCCTGGTCTCTCTTGGCCTGGAGCCCGGTGACAAGGTCTGCGTGCTGAGCGAGAACAATCCGGAATGGCTCTACGCCGATTTCGGCGCGATCTGCGCCGGCGGCGTGGTCTCGGGCATCTATCCCACAGACGCGCCCAACCAGGTCGCCTATATCGTCGAGAACTGCCAGGCGAAATTTCTCTTCGTCGAGGACGAGGAGCAGCTCGACAAGGCGCTCGAGGCGCGCGAGCAGATGCCAGGCCTGGTCAAGGTCGTGGTCTTCGACATGGAGGGGCTGCACGACCTCGACGACACGCTGGTGATGAGTCTCGACGAGCTGTTCGCCCTCGGCGAGGCGCAGCACCAGAAGGATGGCGGGCTCTGGGACCGGCGCATCGACAATGCCAAGCCGGAAGACCTCGCCATCCTGGTCTACACCTCCGGCACCACCGGTCCGCCCAAGGGCGCGATGATCAGCCACCACAACATCATCTATCAGGCCGAGAATTCGGCGCCGCTTTTGACCATGGCCGAGGGCGACGAGCGTCTGTCGTTCCTGCCGCTCTGCCATATCGCCGAGCGCGGCATGGCCTATCTGGCGCTCTATTGCGGCGCCACGACGAATTTCGCCGAAAGCATCGACACGGTCACCGAAGACCTGCGCGAGGTGCAGCCGACCAGCATGGTCGCGGTGCCGCGCATCTGGGAGAAGTTCTATTCCGCGGTAACCATTGCCGTCGGCGATGCGACCTGGCTGCAGAAATTCGCCTATGCAAAGGCCATCGAGATCGGCCTCGCCGCGGTCGAGCGCCAGCTCGAGGGCCAGCCCCTGCCATTGGCCTTGCGCATCAAGCGTCAGCTCGCCTATTGGCTGGTGCTCAAGAACATCCGTCGCCTGATCGGCATCGACCGCTGCAAGTGGGTGGCGACCGGTGCCGCGCCCATCGCGCCCGACCTCATCAAATGGTATCTCGCCCTCGGCCTGCCCATGCTCGAGGCCTATGGCCAGACCGAAACCGCCGGCGTCGTCACCCTGTCGCCGGCCGACGGCATCAAGCTCGGCACCGTCGGGCGCACCGTGCCCCATGCCGAGCTGCGCATCTCCGAGGAAGGCGAGATCCTCGTCGGCGGCGATGTGGTGTTCATGGGCTACTACCGCAATCCCGAGAAGACCGCCGAGACCATCCGCGACGGCTGGCTGCACACCGGTGATGTCGGCAGCCTCGACAACCAGGGCTATGTGCGCATCACCGACCGCATGAAGGACATCATCATCACCGCCGGCGGCAAGAACATCACGCCGTCGGAGATCGAGAACCAGCTCAAGTTCAGCCCCTATATCTCGGACGCGGTGGTCATCGGCGACGGCCGCAAGTTCCTCTCCTGCCTGATCATGATCGACCATGACACGGTGGTGAAATACGCCCAGGACAACGCCGTCCCCTTCACCAATTTCGCCAGCCTGACGCGCGCGTCCGAGGTGGTGGACCTGATCAATGGCGAGGTCGAGGCGGTGAATGTGAAATTCGCCCGGGTCGAGACCATCAAGACCTTCCGCCTGATCGACCAGCAGCTCGATCCCGAGGACGAGGAGCTGACGCCCACCATGAAGCTCAAGCGCAGCTTCGTCAGCAGCAAATACAAGACCCTTATCGACGAGATGTACCAGGCCGCCTGAGAGCGGCCGCGAACGGGAGGACTAGCCGTGAAAACACATACCAAGCTAATCGCCGCTCTTGCCGTGGCGCTCGCGCTGCCGCTGGCGGCCAATGCCGACCAGGGCGTGAGCGAGGACGAGGTCGTCATCGGCACCCATCAGGACCTCAGCGGCCCGATCACCTTCTGGGGCGTGCCGGTGCGCAACGGCATGGTCATGGCGGTCGAGGAGATTAACGCCGCCGGCGGCATCCATGGCCGCCAGCTCAAGCTGGTGGTGGAGGATTCGGGCTACGACCCCAAGAAGGCGGTGCTGGCGACCCAGAAGCTGCTCAACCGCGACGAGATCTTCGTCATGGCCGGCGCCATGGGCACGCCGACCGTGCTCGCCTCCATGCCGCTGGTGCTGCGGCGCGGCCTCGCCCACGTCTTCCCCCTGACCGCGGCGGGGCAGATGTACGAGCCTTTCGACAAGCTCAAATTCGCCCTCTTCGCGCCCTATTATCACGCCATGCGCGCGGGCACGAAGTGGATGGTCGAGACCCAGGGCAAGTCCCGCATCTGCGCCCTCTATCAGGACGACGAGTTCGGCCTCAACGGCCATCGCGGCGTCGTCGATCAGCTTGAGGCCATGGGCATGGAGCTGGTCGAGACGACGACCTACAAGCGCGGCGCCACCGACTTCTCGAGCCAGGTCGCGCGCATGCGCGCTGCCGATTGCGATCTTGTCACCCTGCAGTCGATCATCCGCGAGACCGTCGGCACCATGGCCGAAGCCCGCAAGATCGGCTGGGAGGTCGACTTCATCGTCAATCAGGCCGGCTACGCGCCTGAGGTGGTGATGCTCGGCAAGGAGATCGTCGAAGGCCTCTACGCCATGGGCATGACGCCGATCCCCTATCACGACACGGCAAGCGCCGACGTGCAGGCCTGGATGGACCGCTACAAGGCGCGCTTCGATTTGGACGCCAACATCCAGGCGGTGGCCGGCTATCAGGTGATCCAGCTCACCGCGCTCGGCCTGCAGAACGCCGGTGCCGATCTCGACACCGACAGCTTCGTCGCCGGGCTCGAGCAGATCCAGGGCTATACGGACATGTTCGGCACCGCGCCCGCGACCTTCGGGCCCGAGCGCCGGCTCGCCGCCGAGACCGTGTTCGTCAACCAGGTCCAGGGCGGGCGCTGGGCGCGCCTGACCGAGCCGGTGGGCTTCTGAGGCCGGGGCCATGTCGGCCGCTGCCGACCTGCATGGCGATGCCCTCGTCATAGACGGCCTGGTGGTCTCCAACTGGGGACCAGAGGTCTTTCGCGCCATGCAGGCGGGCGGCCTGACCGCCGCCAACTGCACCTGTTCGATCTGGGAGAACACGGCCGATACCCACGCCAATATCGCGCGCTGGCGGGATTGGTTCGAGGTTCACGGCGACCTCATCGTGGCCGTCCGCGGCGTTGACGACATCCGCGCCGCCAAGGCCGCCGGCAAGACCGGCATCATCCTCGGCTTCCAGAACACCTCGGCCTTCGAGGATCGCCTGGAGCGCGTCGCCGAGTTCAAGGCCGCCGGGGTCGGCATCGCCCAGATCACCTACAACACCCAGAACCTGGCCGGCAGCGGCTGCTACGAATCCAGCGACGGCGGGCTGTCGGACTGGGGCCGTGAGCTGGTGGCCGAGATGAACCGCGTCGGCATGCTCTGCGACCTCAGCCACGTCGGCTCCGTCACTTCGCGCGATGTCATCGAGGCCTCAGAGCGCCCCGTCGCCTACACCCACTGCCTGCCCGCCGGCCTGCAGGCCCATGCGCGCAACAAGAGCGACGACGAGCTGCGCTTCATCGCCTCACGCGGCGGCTTCATCGGCGTCACCATGTTCCCGCCCTTCCTGGCGCAGGGCACCGACGCCACCCTCGCCGACGTCGTCGAGGCCATCGACTACGTCATCGCGCTGGTCGGCGAGGAGCGCATCGGCATCGGCACCGACATGACCCAAGGCTACGGCGACGACTTCTTCGACTGGATCACCCGCGACAAAGGCACCGCGCGCAAGCTCACCGATTTCGGCGAAGTCACCTTCGCCGAAGGCTTCGCCTCGCTGGCCGACTACCCCGCCCTGACCGCCGCCATGTGCGAGGCGGGCTGGCCGGAAGCCAAGACGCGGAAGGTGCTGGGGGAGAACTGGCTGCGGTTTTTGGAAGAGGTGTGGGGATAGTTAGAGACAGTTATCCGGGCTTCATGCCAAAAATATTTGCAATAGTACTTGTTGCCACTATATCTATAATCACGATAGATGCCTCCGCGAGCGCCGATCGCTCACTCCTCCAAACCGCTAATACCATGCTGTTTGGTGCGGCAGCCCCCGCGCAAGCGTGTTGCAAGGTATGTCGCAAAGGCAAGGCCTGTGGCGACGGCTGCATCGCGCGCAGCAAAGTCTGCACCAAGGAACCCGGCTGCGCCTGCGACGGTTGAGGCGTAAGTTTCGTGACGTTGGGGTCATGACGTTGGGGTCAGGTCTTTCATTTTAGCGTGTAATTAGTGAGCTATAAAAATACTAAAATGAAAACCTGACTCCCGACGCTAAAATGAAAGACCTGACCCCAAATTCGGACTCCAAATTCGTTATCTGGCGTCGCATTACTCCGCTTCGCGGATACCAAGTCTCTCTCCGCTCACTCCCGCATCCTGTTGATGCGGGATCGAAAGAGCGGGGGACTTGGGAAGCGCGAAGCGCTTGGAAAGCCGGGAATTGACCCGTCATTCCGTGGCGGGCCTGTCGATAGTCAATCCTCAGACCACCCCGCCCTTGCGCAGCCCCGCTATGCGCGCTTCGTCGTAACCCAGCTTTCCCAGAATATCGTCGGTGTCGCCGCCTAGTGCCGGCGCCGGGTTTGCCGGCGGCGGGTCGTCGGTCGAGCGTACGGGCGGGGCGACGAGGCGGAACTCGCCGGCGGTGGGGTGCTCGAGGGTTTGCAGGCGGCCTTGTTCGGTGACGAAGGGGTTGTCCAAGGCCTGGGCGACGTCGAGCACGGGGGCGGCGGGGACGGTGCCGGCGAAGTCGACGAGCCACTCCGCCGTCGTGCGTTGCTTCAGCGCGCCGTCGAGCAGGGCCACTACCGCGTCGCGGTTGGCGAGGCGGTCGGGGAAGCTGCGGAAGCGGGGGTCCTCGGCCCAATCCGGTTGCCCCAGCTTCTCGCATAGCGCCGGCCAGAACTTCTCCTTGTTGCACATCAGGAAGATCCAGCCGTCGGCGGTGGGGAAGAGCTGGCATGGCGTCATGGTGGGATGGGCCGAGCGCGGCTTGCGCGCCTGGGCGTCGCCGGCATTGAGGTACCAGGCGGCGAGGTAGTTGAGATTGCCCAGCGCCAGGTCGAACAGGCTGACATCGATGTCGCGGCCCTCGCCCGTCGTGCGCGCGGCCGTCAGTGCGGAAAGCAGGCCGAAGGCCATGGCGACGCCGGTCATCAGATCGATGATGGAGAGGCCGCAGCGGGTGGGCATGCCGTCGGGCTCGCCGGTCAGAGAGAAATAGCCGGTCTCCGCCTGCATGAGGTAATCGTAGCCTGGCCAATCCTTGCGCGGGCCCTCGCGGCCATAGGCGCTCAAGTGGGCGCAGACGATGGCCGGGTTGTGCGCCTTGAGCTGGGCATAGTCCAAGCCGAGTTTGGCGGGCACGTCGCCGCGCAGATTGTTGGCCACCGCATCGGCGCTCTTGACCAGGTCGTGCAGCACCGCCCGGCCCTCGGCCTGCGACAGGTCGAGGGTCAGGGAGCGCTTGTTGCGGTTGAGCGCGTGAAAGAAGACGCTGTCGCCGGGGCTGAAGAAATGCGGCCCGGCCACCCGCGACATGTCGCCGCCTTCATGGGGGTTCTCGATCTTGATGACCTCGGCGCCCTGGTCGGCGAGGAACATGGTGCCGAAGGGCCCGGCGCCATATTGCTCGACCGCCAGGATGCGCACGCCGTCCAGGGGGAGCGTCATGCCGGGTTCCGTTCGATGAGCTGGCGGGCGATGAGGATGCGCTGCAGCTCGTTGGTGCCTTCGCCGATGGCCAAGAGCGGCGCGTCGCGATACATGCGCTCGATGTCGAGCTCCTTGGAATAGCCTTGCGCGCCATGGATGCGCATGGCCTCCAAGCTGTTCTCGACCGCCGCCTCGGTGGCGAAGAGCTTGGCCATGCCCGCCTCCATGTCGCAGCGCGCGCCGGAATCGTAAGCCGTGGCCGCCTGCTCGACGAGCAGTCGCGCGGCCTCGACACGAACCGCCATGTCGGCGAGCTTGATCTGGATCGCCTGGTGCTCGCAGATCGGCTTGCCGAAGGTGTGGCGCAGCTGGGCATAGGCCGTCGCCTGCTCGAGGCTGGCGCGGGCAATGCCGAGGCCGCGCGCGGCGACATTGATGCGCCCGAGCGCGAGCCCCGAGAGGATCTGTTGCAGGCCGCGGCCTTCCTCCGGCCCGATCAGGGCATCCGCCGGCACGCGGCATTCGTTGAAATGCAGCTCGCCGGTGTCAATGCCGCGATAGCCCATCTTCTTGAGCTTACGGCCGACCTCGACGCCGTCGCCCTTCTCGACCAGCAGCAGGCTCATGCCCTTGTGGCGCGGCTCGGCCGCGGGGTCGGTCTTGACGAGGACGGCGAGGATCTGGCCCTCGATGCTGTTGGTGATCCAGGTCTTGGTGCCGTTTATGACATAGCCGTTGCCGTCGTGCACGGCTTTGGTGGTGATGGCCTGCAAGTCGGTGCCGCCGCCGGGCTCGGTGAGCGCGATGCCGCCGCGCAATTCGCCGCTGGCGAAGCGCGGCAGGTAGTGGCGCTTCTGGTCGTCCGAGCCGAAGCGCTCGACCGCCGCCGCCATGATGAGGTGGGAGTTGAAGATGCCCGAGACCGACATCCAGACGCCGGAGACCAGCTCGACGATCCTGGCATAGCTCGCCGTCGACAGGCCCAAACCGCCATATTCCGGCGCGATGGTGGCGCCAAACAGGCCGAGCTCGCGCATCTTGGCGACGATCTCGTGGGGATAGGTGTCTGCGTCCTCGAGCTCGCGCACATGGGGCTTGACGTCGCGTTCGAGAAAGCGCGCGACGGCATCCAGGATCAGGGTATCGTCAGTCGATGTCATCGACCGAGTGCCCGCGCTTCGGCACCAGCACGGTGCGCTCGTAGGTCATGATGACGGTGCCGTCGGCCTTGCGTCCGGTGGTTCGCACGGTAACGATGCCCTGGGTCGGGCGCGACGAGGATTCCCGCTTCGACAGCACTTCGGATTCGGCATAGATGGTATCGCCGACGAAGACCGGTGCGGTGAGGCGGATATCGTTCCAGCCGAGATTGGCGATGGCCTGCTGGCTGACATCCGAGACGCTCATGCCGGCGACGATGGAGAGCGTCAGCGCGCTGTTGACCACCAGCTTGCCGAACTCGGTCTTCTCGGCGTAGCCAGCGTCGAAATGCAGCGGGTGCTTGTTCATGGTCAAGAGCGTGAACCAGGTGTTGTCGGACTCGCTGATGGTGCGCCCGGGGCGGTGCTCGTAGACGTCGCCTTCCGCGAAATCCTCGAAGCAGCGGCCGAAGGTCTCGCGATAGCGCCCGGGCGCGATCTCCTTATGTGTCACGCTCATGATGCCGCCTCGAGGGAGAGCGAGAGGTCGGCGCGGCTGAGCGCGAGGACGGCGGCGATACTCTCGGCCCGCTCCAGGGACAGCAACGCGCTTGCCAGGGCCTCGCGGTGCAGCGGCGACAGATAGTCGCCGACCAGGCCGTCGAACTTGGCCCGCAGCTCTGCCGTGTCGGGGAAGACCTCGGGCTCGCCCTTGGGCGTCTCGACCACGGTCTCGTAGACGTCGCCGCTGCGGGTGCGCAGGCGCACTTCGGTCTTCATGCCGGCGGCCTCGGGCACGGTGTGGCAATGCACCCGCCGGCACAGCGCCAGGGTTTCGGGGTCGCCGAGATGCTTGGGATAACTGGCCCAGGTCATGGTGCCCTCGCGCAGCGCCACGGCGGCGACGAACGGCATGGAGAACTGGCCGTCGACGATATTGACCGGGCGATGCTTGTCCGCCTCGGGCGCGCCGACCAGGTCGACGCCGGAGGCTGAGAGGCCGATATCGACGGCTTCGACGTCCTCGGGCGCGATCCCGTGCGCCTGGCGCAGCGCCACCAGGCCGTCGATGCCGGCATGGGTGTAGCGGCAGCAGGGATAGGGCTTGACGGCGATGCGTAAGGTCTCGTGCACTTCGCCGAGGCCTGCCGTGGCGCGCGCGGGCTCGGGGTTCGGGGCGTAGGAGCGCAAAAAGCCGCGCGGGCCGTCGAGGGGCTCGGCGGTGCCGAAAAAGCCTTCGCCGGCGAGGGTCGCGGCGACCAGGCCGGTCTGGGCTGCCGCACCCACTTGCGAGCGCTTGGTCCAGGCGCCGTCGGCCAGGAACAGCATCGAGCCGGCGGCCTGGCTGGCGCAGATGCCGAAGGCGCTGGCGATCCGGGCCGGTGTCAGTCCGAATATGCGCCCCGCCGCCGCCGCCGCGCCGAAGCTGCCGCAGGTCGCGGTGGGATGAAAGCCGCGGGCATAGTGGTCGAGGGGGCCGAGCGCCTTGCTGATGCGGATCTGCACCTCGTAGCCGGCGACGATGGCCGCCAGGGTGGTGGCACCGTCCGCACCCGTCATCTCGGCCGCCGCCAGCGCCGCCGGCACGATCGGCGCGCTGGCATGCAGCGAGGCTCCGGCGTGGGTGTCGTCGAAATCGAGCGAATGGGCGAGGGTGCCGTTGATCAGGGCGGCAGCGGCCGGCGCATAGCCGGCCGTATCACCAATCACGCTGGCGCTGCCGCCGGCAAGGCCGAGGCGTGCGACGGCGGCGAGCAGGCTCGGGGTCGATTCCGCATCGTGGCGGGCGCGCAGCGCAATGCCGGTGATGTCGAGCACCAGCAGCTTGGCGCGCTCCGTGACTTCCGCGGGAAGGCCGTCATAGCTCACGCCTGCCGCGTACTCGGCCAATTTTGCGCTAATCATGATCCTCTTCTCCCATGGTTACCCGTAGGCACGGGCTGTCAGGCCGCCGTCGACGGGTAGGCAGACGGCGGTGATATAGGCGGCGTCGTCGCTGGCCAGGAACACCGCCGCGTTGGCGACGTCCCAGGCGCTGCCCATGCGGCCCGTGGGGCTGGCGGCATGGCGCGCGGCGATGACCTCTTCGGCGGTCTGGTCGGCAGTGCGAATCTGGCTCTGCACCAGCGGCGTATCCATGATACCGGGACAGATGGCATTTATGCGAATGCCCTGCTTGGCATATTGCAGCGCCAGGCCGACGGTAAGCTGGTTGACCCCGCCCTTGGCCGCATAGTAGCTGGCATAGTCGTAGCCCGTATAGCGCAGGCCCGCGGCGGACGAGATGTTGACGATGGCGCCCTTGCCCTGGTCGAGCATGATCGGCAGCACGTGCTTGCAGGCGAGGAAGACGCCGCTGAGGTTGACGTCGAGCTCGCGCTGCCAGTCGCTTTGCGACAGCTCCACCGGGCCGCCCATCGCCGCGTGGCCGACATTGTTGTGCAGGATGTCGATGGCGCCGAAGGTCTGGCGCGCCGTCGCCACGGCGGCGGCGACGGAGGCATTGTCGGTGACGTCGGCGACCAGTGCGATGGCCTCGCCGCCCTCGCCGAGGATGGCGTTGACGGTGGCTTGCGCCGCCCGCTCGACGATATCGACACAGGCAACACGCGCGCCGGCCCGGGCCAGGGCGACCGCCGCGGCCTTGCCGTTGCTCCAGCCCGGCCCCGAGGCGCCGGCGCCGAAGACCAGCGCCGCCCGGCCGAGCAGCTTCGCACTGCGGTCGCTGCTCACGCTCTCAACGCCTTGCGGACCTGACGGTGGCGCGGCATGCTCTCTCCATGGCCAATCAGACTTTCGCTCACCATTACGCCCAGCTTAGCGAGCTGTCGATGCATTATGCCAGCGCCGGCGACGCGGGTCTGCCCGTGGTGCTGCTGCATGGCTTTCCCCAGACCTGGTACGAATGGCGCGACGTCATCCCCGGCCTTGCCGCCCAGCACAGCGTCATCGCGCCCGATCTGCGCGGCCTCGGCGAGACCTCGCGCCCGGCGGCAGGCTATGCCAAGACGCGCGTCGCCGAGGATGTCTGGGAGCTGATGCATGAGGTGCTCGGCCACGACACGTTCGCAGTGGTCGGCCATGACTGGGGCGGGCCGGTGGCCTATGCCCTGGCGGCGGCGCACCGCGATGCGGTGTCCCACCTTGCCATCCTCGATGTCATGATCCCCGGCGACGGCACGGACCTGTTCTCCACCTCGCAAGGGCGCTGGCACCACGGTTTTCACCGCACCCCCGAGCTGCCGGAAGCGCTGATCGCGGGGCGCGAGCGCATCTACATCTCGTGGTTCCTGAAGAATTTCACCGCCCACCCGGAGGCCATCCCCGAGGCGGCGATCGATGAATACGCCCGCCGCTATGCCGAGCCCGGCGCGCTGGCCGCGGGCCTCGCCTACTACCGCGCCATCCCGGACGACATCGCCGACAACGAGCGCAGCATCGCCGCCGGCAAGCTCGCCATGCCGGTCCTCGCGCTGGGCGGCGGCGAAAGCTTCGGCCGCCGCGAGCTGACGCTGGAATCGATGCGCCGCGTCGCCGACGACGTGCAGGGCGGCGTGGTCGAAGGGTCCGGCCATTTCATCCCTGAGGAAAAACCGGACGAGCTCGTCGCGGCGTTGCTGGAGTTTCTGGCCTAGCCCATTTTCGGATCTCATTGACCCACGCCGCTTCCGGCGCGCAGGGCACCGGCCATCCCGGCGATGTCGAGGCACGCAGTAAGCGCCATGTGTCGATGGTGAGCGGTGGCATATCCCCGAGCGGTGTCAAGGGTCTCGACCGGCCGAAGGCCGGCGCTTCGCGCCCTTGACACCGCTCGGGGATATGCGAATTGGCAACCATCGACACAAGGCGCGGGCTGCCCATGCTGTCGCGCTATTCGGTACCGGTCACTATTTAGTCCGCTGATTTCTCCGTATTTTCAATATGTTATGAAGATATGCGCTGTGCAATTCCTAACTCACGGATATTATTGGATAAAGTAGGAAATAATTGGTGACCGGTACCGGATTCCATGTCGTCCCAGACGCTGAGCGCTTGCAGGTCGGGCACCCGGGCGAGGCCGGTCTTGACGTCGGACTTCACCGCTTCGGGCCTCACCACGCCGCCGCCGCATTGTTTCGTTGTTCCGCCTAAGCGCTGCGCGCTTGCCAAGCCCTCCGCTCATCCGATCCCGCATCAAGTCATCAGCAGGGCATGCGGGAGCGGGGGGAGAGAGGCTTGGTTTCCGCGCAGCGGAAGATTGCGCGGGCGGCTGAAGCGAGATCCTTCAGCACCACGTTGTCTGGCAGGGGAGTTTCGGGGCCACGGCGTTGCAGAGGCACGAGCCTCAATTACCGCGCTCAGATCAGCGAGATGAGTCTCATGTCCCTGTAATTCCGGCAAGGTTGACGGCGAGAGCTGCGTGGCGCGAGTGCTGGCCGCACTGGGTTAGGTCCCTGCCCGCGAGCATCTCCGATTGGGTTTCGTAGTGTGCCAAGATTCTGGAGTTACGGCTACACGAGACTCAACTGCCGCGCTGAGATCGGCGAGAGAGGTTTCGTGTCCCCATAATTGCATGATAACTCCCTCAACCAGACAGGTCGGGATTTGTGCTCGACGCTCCAAGGGTAATCTATTCATACCCTATGCATATGACCTTAATGCTTGACCGTCAGAGCAATTTGGTCAGGTTAGTTGTGCCGATCTTATGCCATTGGCGCAAGACCCTCTAAAGTCCAAATATTATCTTCCTGACCAGTCGAATAATGAAGTCGGGTGGTCTTGACCAAGCTCGCCTTGTACATTCCAGGAACAACACTGCCGCCAGTGGCTGAGAATCCCTCAGCAAGCCGGCCTTTTATATCTTCTGCGTCAGGCAGTGTTATATGGAAATAGTCGGTGTCAACGTCCAAACCGACTAACTTGCCTGAAATCGTGAACGACTCATTTTTTTCCTCTCCAGTAGCATCAATAATTTCTCGCAATCTTTCGAACTCCGGCGCATGGATAACAACGTCATACGATAACTCCCTACCCCGCCGCCATTGAACCCTAGTGTTAAGCGCATAGCTACCATGAACCTTTGACAATTCATATGCTCTCGTAATTGATGCAACGCCAACTGTCGGCACTAACTCTCTTATCTCATCAGGGGTTCCACACTTTAGTATAGCCACAAAAAGACTGGTCGCTCGATCAACATCCGACTCTATGGCCAGTAGGCGCTCTCCGGGAACCGTAAAAGTAAAGCCGAGAGAGCCAGCATAAGCATAACCAAAATTAAAGGACGACTGCTCCCGAATTTCCGCGCCTACGCGGCCTCGGGTCTTGGGGCCGTTCTTCACCGAGTCAAACACACGCGTAAATAACTCTTGAAAATGCTGCAGGCACTGACCAATGGCAGATACCGGGTAACTGTCTGGAATTTCGGGAATAATTAGATAGTCGCAGATATCTGTCTGCGCAATATTTGCAACTTCCTCAAATTGCGCTCTAAGGTCTCTCTCCCGCTTCTGTAAGCCGAGGAGGTTAATTTCCAGAGCTTCATATTCTGGAGTGGTTGAGAGTTGCTGCTGCAATCTGGCGATCTGCCCTTCAGTATCACGCAAGCTTTGCAGAATGTCTGATACACTGGTCATTACGGCACCATAGCGGGCAAGCTAATAACTGGGATGCCCTTTGGAGTATCAGACCGTGAGAAACCAAACTGTCGAAGCCAGTATGCTTTATCCCACTCCCCGCTTTCCCCTAGTGGATGGCCTTGGTGATATTCAACAAATGCATAGCAATCGCACGAGTTAGTCGATTTAAGGTCAGTTTGATTTATCCATCGGAGGACCGATTTTTGCGACAATGCGGCGCCGTCGAAGTCCCGACCATGCACCCTCGCCACAAAATCCACATCCTGTGGGTTCAATTTCTCCGTGACAAAGCTACCATCGACCCAGATCTCCATAGGCAATGCGCTTTGATTTAACCGGATTACCACCGCCTCAAGCCCCGCGTATATAAGCTGGCGCGTGATAGACATCGGGAATCGCTCCACACACAGCCGCCGAAGGTCGGCCAACCGCATCTGGTGCCACCCTTGCGGCAAGAGTGGTGGATATTCTTGCTTGGAGCCATTCATAGCTTCCAAACATACTACTTTTTCGCGTAACGCGCGAGTGCTGCCTTTCGAGCGATTCCGCTACGTCGCTCGGGTGTGAGCAAGCGGGCGCGAGCGTTACCCCCCTTCTGCCAGCCCAGGTGTCCAAGGGCAACAGCACGCGGGTTTTTCCCCTCATCCTCTGGCGATGGGACGCGGTCCTCGATTTCGCCGGCAGCAACGTCCACAATTTGTTTGGCGAGCTGGTTAGCGTCGCGTGGCCGCTTTGGTTTTCTTAACCGGTCAAGCATATAGCAACGGTACCATGCAGGTGCGCGTATCCCAACGATTTTGGACATGGCTGACCGGTCACGCAACATTTGTGCTACCTGATTTGTCAGGCTGACCCACTACCGACGCCGCTGACGGATACGCGAAATGGCAACCATCGACTCATGGCGCGGGCCGCCCCTGCAGTCGCGCGGAAGCCAATTCCGAAGGCGCTAACCCTCCCGCCAGGCCCGCTCCATGTCGTCCCAGACGGCCAGCGGTTGCAGGTCGGGCACCCAGGCCAAACCGGTCTTGGCGTCGGACGAGACCGCTTCGGGCGTTACCACCACGTCGAGCAGGGCGGGGGCGTTGGCGAAGGCGCGGGTGATGGCGTCGGGCAGATCCTCGGCCTTCTCCACGCGCTCGCCATGCATGCCGAAGGCGCGCGCCATGGCGGCGTGGTCGGAGAATTGGAGCTGGGTTCCGACCACCTTGCCGTGGCTCACGGTCTGGTCGTGCACCTCGACCTGCCAGGCGCCGTTGTTGGCGACGGCGATGACCAGCGGCGCCGCATGGCGCACGGCGGTGTCGATCTCCATGGCGTTGAAGCCGAAGGCGCCGTCGCCGCTGGCGACCAGCACTTTTCGCGCGGGATATTCCAGGGCGGCGGCGATGCCGTAGGGCACGCCGACGCCGATGCAGCCGAAAGGCCCGGGGTCGAGCATGGCAGGTGCTGACAGCCCGACGCGCGCGAAGCTGAGGAAGTCGCCGCCGTCGACCACCACGATGCTGTCATCGTCGAGCTGGTCCTGCAAGGCGCCGAGCAGGCGGTTGGGATGCATGCGCCCGTCGCTGCCGGGTGCGGCGCTTGCCATGGTCTCTTTCAGCCTCCCTGCGCGCTCGGCATGGCCGGTGCGCAGGGCGGCGATCCAGTCGGCATCGACGGCGGCATCGCGGTTGCCGGCGGCCTCCAGCATTGCCGCCAAGGTGCGGGCCGGGCTGGCCAGAACCTCGGCCTCGCCGCGGCGGTTGTCGCGCAGCTCGCTTGCCACATCCGAGATGCGCAGAAACTTGGCCTCGCCGAAGATGGCTGGCGAGCCGTAGGCGAGCTGGAAATCCAGGCGCTTGCCGACGGTCAGCACCAGGTCGCAGTCGCCCATGACGCGCCCGCGCATGGCGGCGACGGCGGACGGGTGATCGTCGGGCACCAGGCCGCGGCTTTCGCCGCTGTCGAGATAGGCGGCGCCGACACGATCGAGCAGGCGCACCAGCTCGGGCCCGGCATTACGGGCGCCGCGTCCGGAGACCACCAGCGGGCGGCGCGCCGACCACAGCAGGTCGGTGGCACGGGCGACGGCATCCGGGTCGGGATAGGTCTCGGCGCGGGGCTTTGGGGCAATGTGCTCGTCGAGCCGCAAGGCGGCGGGGATCGGCGCCCGCAGGGTGTCGGTGGGAAAGTCGAGGAAGGCGGGGCCGGGCTCGCCGCCCTCGCCGAGCGCTCGTGCCCAGGCCTCGTCGAGCTCGGCCGGCACCAGCGCCGGCTCCCGCACCGTGCGGGCATAGCGGGTGATCGATCGCACCAGTGCGGGGTGGTCGAGGTCTTGCAGGGCGCCGCGATTCTCCTGCGGGCGCGGACTTACTCCCGAAAGCACCAGGATCGGCGCGCGCGAGACATGGGCGTTGGCGATTCCCGTCATGGCGTTGGTCAGGCCCGGCCCGGCGGTGGCGAGCGCCACGCCGACCTCGCCCGTCAGCTCCGCATGGGCCTGGGCCATATGCACCGCCGCGCGCTCGTCGCGCACGTCGACAATCGCGATGCCCTCGTGGTCGAGGCGCATCCAGATCGGCATGATGTGGCCGCCGCAGAGCGCGAAGACGCGCTTAACGCCCCTCGCTTTCAGGACCCGCGCGATGTGGGCGGCGGCGCTGTCGTCGGCGATGCTCACGAGGCCAGGCCCGCGTCTTCGCGCGCGGCGACGTCGGCGGCCATCCAGTCATCCTCGCCCTGGCCGTTGTTGACGGCACGGATAAGGCGGTCGCGCACCAGGCTGCCCATGGGCATGGGCACCCCTAAGCCATTGGCGGCGTCGAGCACCAGGCCCATGTCCTTGAGGCCGAGCACCAGGCGCATGCCGGCCGGCTGGTAGACGCTCCTGGCGATACCACTACCATAGATTGTGTATACCGGGCAGTCGAACAGGGTGCTGCTCATCAGGTCGATGAAGGCCTCGCGGTCCACCCCGCCCTTTTCCGCCAGCGCGCAGGCTTCGGCCAGGGCCTCGATGGCGCTGCCGATCATGAAATTGCCGGCGAGCTTGACCACGTTGGCGGCGGCGGTTGCCTCGCCGAAATCGTCGACGCGGTGGCTGAGCGGTTCGAGCAGCGGCCGTATCCTGGCCTTGGCGTCGGCAGCACCCGACAAGGCGATGCCGAGCTTGCCGGCGGTGGCGGCGGGCGGGCGGCCGAACACCGGTGCGCAAAGATACGCGGCACCGGCCTCGGCGTGGATTTTCTCCATGCGTGCCGCCGTTTCGACGCCGACGGTGCTCAGCGAGACGTGCACGCCACCTGGGCCTAACCTTGCAAGAAAACCGTGCTCGCCGAGGGTCACTTCCTCGAGCGCTGCGTCGTTGGCGACGATGGTGAAGACGACCCCGCCCGTCGTGACGGCCTCGGCCGGGCTGTCGGCGGCCTTGGCACCGGCTGCGAGCAATGCCGCCGCCTTCTCGGGCGTGCGGTTGTAGACGGTGAGCGGGTGGCCTGCCTCGAGCAGGCGCCGCGCCATGGGCTCGCCCATCTTGCCCAATCCGACAAATGCAATGACTTCGGTCATGGATTTTTCCTGGCCCTTGTGGTCAAGCTGCCAGCATAGCCCAAAGACGGGCCGCTTGAACCCGCTCGCGCCGTCGTTACAGCTTGCTGAGGGGGCGTGCGAGCGCATATCTTGCGAATCGAACAAGAACATATCCGAGAAAGGAGGGGTTGCCGTCATGACATCCCTCAAGACATTGGTTGGCGCGGCCACGATCGCGCTATTGGCTTCCGCCTGCGCCGCGCCGACTTTGCAGACGGGTAACGTGCAGGTGGACGAGGCCTGGGCCCGTGCGCCGCTCACCGCGGATCATCCGGTGCCGATCTACATGCGCATCGTCAACAATGGCGACCAGCCCGACCAGCTGATCAGCGCCTCGTCGACGGCGGCCGGCGATGTCACGCTGCAAGAGACATACGCTGCCAATGTCCAGGCCAAGATGGGCGTGGACGCCATCGAGATTCCGGCCGGCGGCGAAGTGGTGCTGTCGCCCAACACTTTGCAGGTGACGCTGCAATCGCCGAACGGCTTGTACCGCCAGGGCAGCACGGTGCCCGTGAGCCTCACCTTCGCCCGCGCCGGCACGATTTCGATTCTGGCGCGCGTCGCCGCGCCCGGCGCCTCCGGCCCGTAAGGCGCGGCACGTAATCCGGTCGAGGGGGCGTTGGCGTGGCGCGCACGCCCTCTCGGGCCGACGACGACATCGACCTGCTCTACAGGCTCGCTCCGCATGGTTGGGGAGATCTGGTAGTCCTCGTTGGCGACGACCTTCACAGGTTTCAGGTCAGCCACGTCTTTTCCGACCCCATCGCGGAGCTGATGGCGCTGTGCGTTGCCCTGTTGAAAGGGGAGGAGAGCCACAGCGTGCGCCTGCCCAACGAGCCGGGCGAGGCGCTGATCGAAGTCGCACGGCATGCCGACCAGCGCCACATCGTTTCCGTGAAGCTCATCGACTGCAACGACGCGGGCGAGCGGACCCTGGTTGCCGCCTTCGACATCAAGGCCCGGCAGCTCGTCGATCTCCTGTACTATCAGTTTTCCAAGATCGCGGCGCTGTGCCGCGAGCGACGCTACCGAGAGCGACGGGACACCTTTCCCGAGGCCGAGTTCCAGGCCCTGAGGCAATTGCGGGAGGAGTCATGAGCCAGATCACGACACGGCGCGATGGCACGGTGCTCATTGCCACCATCGCCAATCCGCCGCATGGCTATATGGACGCGGCGACCGAACCCGAGCTCAGCGCGGTTCTCGACGAGATCGAGGCAGACGACACGGTGCGCGCCGTGGTGATCACGGGCGGGCTGCCGGACGTATTCGTGCGCCACTACGATGTCGGCGTGCTGGAAACCTTGGGCCGCGACCTTGCCGGCCGCGGGCTCGAATTCGATACCTCGCGCCCGGTGCCCCAGTCGCCCTACCATGTCTGTTTGCGGCGCATCGCGACCATGCCGAAAGCCTTTGTCGCGGCCATCAACGGCACCGCCATGGGCGGCGGCTTCGAACTGGCGCTCGCTTGCGATATCCGCCTGGCACAGGACGGCCCCTATTGGCTGGGCTTGCCCGAGATCAATATCGGCCTGCTGCCTGGCGCCGGCGGCACCCAGCGCCTGGCGCGCCTGATCGGCGAGGGTCGGGCGCTGGAGCTGATCCTGCAGGGGCGCACGCTTTCCCCGGCCGACGCTGCGGCGTGGGGCCTGGTGGGACAATGCGTCGATGGCGATGTGGTCGAAGCGGCGCTCGGCATCGCCCATAACCTGGCATCCAAGCCGCCGCTCGCACTGGCGCATATCAAGCGGCTGATCCGCGGCGCCACCTCGCGCCCGCTGGATGACGGCCTGGCCGACGAGCGCACGCTGTTCTGCGACACGGTGATGCAGGACGAGGCGATCGCCTTGATGGCCGACCTCAATAACGGCGCGCGCGATATCCGCGCTATGCCGCCAGACGATCCAGATACTGCTTGACGAAATCGAAGTCGACCAGCCGCACATAGGCCTCGGTCAGCCGCTTGGTGATTTCGCCCGGCGGTGAGCCGTCGCCGATGTTGACGCCGTTGACCGTCTTGACGCCACACAGGCAGAGGCTGGTCGAAGTGAGGAACATCTCGTCGGCGTTATAGGCGTCGTAGAGGGAGATATCCTCCTCGATCACCGTGATGCCGGCTTCCTGCGCCAGGTCGATGGCGGTCTGGCGGCTGACGCCGGGCAGCACGTATTTCACCTTCGGCGTGATGATCTCGCCGTCGCGCAGGATGAAGACGTTGCTACCCATGCCTTCGCAAAGATTGCCGTTGACGTCGAGCGTGACCGCCCAGGCCTCGGGATCGCGCGCCTTGACCTCGAGGTCGCCCATGATGAGGTTGAGGTAGTTGTGGGTTTTGGCGTTGGGGCTCAGCGCGTCGGGCGCGGTGCGCCGCACCGAGGGCACGATGACGTCGATGCCGTCGCGGAAGACCCGCGCCCGGGGGCCGAGCGGCAGGGGCGTGCACTCGACGATGACGTTGGGGCCCGAATGGGCGGCGATGTCGCCGCCGGGCACGTCGGTGCCGCGCGAGACCCGCTGGCCGACCCAGTAATCGTCGCCTTCGCCGAGCAGGTGGCGGTTGCGCTCGAGCACCTCGTGGCTGATGGCGATGATCTTGTCTTCGCTCAGGCCCGGATCGATCTGCACATAGCGCAGCGATTTCATGAAGCGCGCAATATGCTCCTCGATCTTGAAGATGCGCCCGCCAAAGGTGCGCGTCATGTCGAAGACGGCATCGCCGTAGCGGAAGCCGCGGTCGCGGAAGGGCAGCAGGGCCTCGCTCTCGGGCACGTATTCGCCGTTGAAGTAGACGATTCTCTGATTGGCAAGGTCGCTCATGCCAGCCTCCTATTTGGCCAGGTAGCCGCCATCGATGGGCAGGGCGACGCCGGTGATGAACGAGGCATCGTCGGAGCAGAGGAACAACGCCGCCTTGGCCACCTCCTCGGGCTTGCCGACGCGGCCGAGCGGGATGTTGGCGCGCATACGGGCAGTGTTCTCCTCGCGGTTGCCCTGGGTGTCCGGGCGCAGCATGAAGTCCTGCAGCATCGGCGTGTCGATGGGCGCGGGGCAGACCGCGTTGACGCGTATGCCTTCCGGCGCATAGCGGCAGGCGAGCGACTGCATGAGGCCGACGACGCCGAACTTGGCTGCCGAATAGATCGGGCTGAAGGGCGAGCCGGCAAGGCCGGCGATCGAGGCCGTGAACAGCACTGCGCCGCCGCCGCGGGCTCGCAGCACGGGCATGGCCTCGATCGAGGTGACGAGCACGGAGCGGATATTGAGATCCATGGCGATCTCGTAGTCGCCCATCTCCAGGCCCTCGATGCGCCCCGGGCCGGGATGGCCGACATGGTTCCACAACACGTCGAGGCCGCCATAGGCGTCGCTCGCCGCCTGCACGATGCGCTTGGATTCGTCATCCTTGGTGAGGTCGGCGGTAACCGCCGTGGCCTCGCCGCCCGCCGCCTTGACCTCGTCGACCACCGCATTGACGCCGGCTTCGTCGATATCGACAGCGACCACCTTCGCGCCCTCGGCGGCAAACAGCAGTGCGCCGGCGCGGCCCATGCCTGAGGCCGCCGCGGTGATCAACACCACTTTGTTTTCAAAGCGCATGACATGTTCCCCCTTGTCGGTTTGGTTATTTTTCACCGCGGCTAAGCGCGTCGAGTTGCGCCTGTATGAGCGCCACCTGGCGTTTCAAGGTATCCATTGCCTCGCCATCGCCGGCCTCTTTCGCTGCGGCCTCTGCGCCACCATTGGGGCGCTCGGCGAAGGGCGAGAACATGGCCAGGGCGTCGCGGAACATGGTCATGTTCTGCTGCCCGAGCTCCTGCATCTGGCGCACCGGGAAGAGATCGCCGAAGGTGTCTTCCATTTGCTGGCGCATTTGCTCCTGGTTGCGCGCGAAGGTCTCCATGGTGGCTTCCAGATAGTGGGGCACCACGGCGTTCAGGCGGTCGTCGTAATAGCCGATGAGCTGGCGCAGGAAGCTGATCGGCAGCAGATTGTTGCCCTTGGCCTCCTGCTCGAAAATGATCTGGGTCAGCACCGAGCGCGTGATGTCCTCTTCGCTGCGGGCGTCGTAGACGACGAAATCCACCCCCTCCTTGACCATGTCGCAGAGGTCGTCGAGGGTGACGTAGCTGCTGGTTGCGGTGTTGTAGAGGCGCCGGTTGGCGTATTTCTTGATAACCACCGCGTCGCCGTCGCCGGATGTTTTTTTCGCCATGCCCAGGCAGCTCCTCGCTTGTCGCTCGCTCGGCGCGACTATAGCGAAATTGTTGCAGTGCGGAAAGCGTGGCCTCTTGCGGTCCGGGCGCCTTATAGTGTTGCAATGGATTCAGAGGCCGATATGCGGGCTCTCGCCGCGCGTTTCCTCGAGCTTTGGCAGGCCCAGGCCGAGGCGACGATAGCGGCGGCGGCGAGCCTTGGCGAAGATGGGGCGGGGAATGGCGACGGCGAGGATCGGCCCGCGGCCGCTTTCAGCGCATCTCGGCACCGCTAGTGCCGTCTGGCTCGGCGCCCTGGCCGGGCTGCCCGCGGCACGCGCTGGCGCAGTGCCTTGGGATTCGAGCCTGTCGGCAAATGCGGAAAGCCTCGCTGGCGAGCTGCAAGCCGCCGACCCGGCAAAGCTGAGCGCGGCGCTGGCTGACGAGATCGCCGCCCGCCACGCGGATTTTCTGGCCGGCATCGAGGCCTATTGGGCGCATCCCTATTGCCGCGCCATCGCCGACATGCCCGTGCTGTGGCAGGAGGGCAGCAGCCGTCTGCTTGATCTGGCCCCCGCCGCGACAGGCGCGCGGGTGCTGCTGGTGCCGTCCCTGGTCAACAAGGCCTATGTGCTCGACTTGGCGCCCGACCGCAGCCTTGCCGCCTATCTCGCCTCACGGGGCTTGCGGCCGCTGTTGCTGGAGTGGGGCGAGCCGCGCGGCGCCGAGACCGCCTTCGGCCTGACCGATTACGTCATGAGGCGCCTTTGTCCGGCGCTCGAGGCGGCAGCCGCCGTCGGCCCGGTTGCCATGGTCGGCTATTGCATGGGCGGCACGCTTGCCGTTGCAGCGGCGGAGCGACGGGCGGCGCAGGTGGCCGGCCTGGCTTTGCTGGCGACGCCCTGGGATTTCGCGGCGGATGCTGTGGCCTTGCACGCTCTTGCACCGATGCTCGAGGCCCAGATCAGCGCGACCGGTACCCTCTCGGTCGACGCCCTGCAGGCTTGCTTTGCCGCTTTGCAGCCGATGCAGGTCGCCGACAAGTTTCGCGCCTTTGCCTCGCTCGATCCCGCCGGCGAGGCGGCGCTGCGCTTCGTGCAGATCGAGGATTGGCTCAATGATGGCGTGCCATTGGCGGGCCCGGTGGCGCGGGAGTGCCTGCTCGGCTGGTATGGCGAAAACACGCCGGGTCTAGGCAAATGGCGGATAGACGGCGCGCCGGTGCGGCCAGCGGCCTTGCGCCTGCCCTGCCTGGCGCTGATTCCGGAGCGCGACCGCATCGTGCCCGCGGCCTCGGCTTCGGCTCTTGCCGATGCCATCCCCGGCGCCGACTGCCGGCGTCTTGCCGCAGGCCATATCGGCATGGTCGTCGGTGCCCGTGCCGAGGACCAATGCTGGCGCCCCCTGGCCGACTGGATCGAGGCTTGTGCAACTTAGCTGTTGAGTTTTGTTGCAGTGCAGCATAAACAGGCCGGGCTTATTCGCAAATGCGGCAAGGGAGGCTGCGATGACGGAACGGGTTGCGATCGTAACCGGTGGCACGCGGGGTATCGGTGCTGCCATTTCGACCATGCTTCGAGACTCTGGCTATCGCGTGGCCGCGGTCTATGCGTCCAACGACGAGCGGGCTCAGGCCTTTGCCGAGGCCACGGGTGTCGCGGTCTATCGCTGGGACGTTTCCGACTATGCCGCCTGCGAGGCCGGCGTCGCCAAGGTGACCGAGGATCTCGGCCCGGTCGATGTGCTGGTCAACAATGCCGGCATCACCCGCGACGGCACCATGCACAAGATGGGGCCTGAGCAGTGGCAGGCAGTGATCGACACCAATCTCGGCTCCTGCTTCAACATGAGCCACGCGGTGATCGACGCCATGCGCGCCAGCGGCTTCGGGCGCATCGTCAATATCGGCTCGATCAACGGCCAGGCCGGCCAGTACGGCCAGGTCAACTACGCCGCCGCCAAGTCGGGCAT
>CAYPAX010000067.1:0-26700 GCA_964408735.1 uncultured Rhodospirillaceae bacterium
TGCCGCCGACCGCGATCGACCATTTGAGGCGCATCAGCTCGGCCAGCATCTCGGCCCGGCGAACCACGGGCAACATGCGCGCGCGTGCCGCCGCGACCTCGACATTGTCGGCCTTGACCGCGCTCGAGATGACCACTACCGCGGCGTCGCCGAGGGCCTCCTCGTCATGGCCGATGGCGACGCGAATGCCGAGGGCGCGCAGACGGCGCACATTGGCGCTTTCGGAGAGGTCGCTGCCCTGCACGGAATAGCCGAGATTGTGCATGACCTCGGCAATGCCGCTCATGCCGATGCCGCCGATGCCGACGAAATGCAGGGTGCCGATGTCGAGAGGCAGCGTGCTCATCGCGCCCCCTCCCGCATCAGGGTCTTGGCCAGCGCGGCCAGCCGCGCGGCGGCATCGGGCGTGCCCAGGGCATGGGCCTTGGCTGCCGCTTCGGCCAGGGCCGGGTCCGCCATGCGGGCGGCGATGGCGTCGCTCAAGCTGTCGCCGCGGATATCGGATTCGGCAATCGACCAGGCGCCGCCGGCATCGGCCAGGGCTGCCGCGTTGGCGCTCTGATGGTCGTCGGTGGCATGGGCAAAGGGGATCAGGATTGCCGGCCGGCCGACGCAGGCGAGCTCGGCGACGGTCGAGGCGCCGGCGCGGGCGATCACCAGATGGCTGTTGGCCAGGCGCTCGGCGATATCGTGGAAGAAGGTCGCGACTTCCGCCTCGATATCCGCGGCGTCGAGGGTGGCACGGGCTTCGCGCAGGTCCTCCTCGCGGCATTGCAGGGTCAGGCGCAGGCGGCGGCGTGCGTCGTCGGGCAAGGCAGCGAGCGCTCTCGGCACCCGCCGGCCCATGATGCGCGCACCCTGGCTGCCGCCGATGACCAGCAGGCGGAACGGGCCGTCGGGTGCCGGCGCGGCGTAGGGGATGTCGCGTGCGGCGACGATCTCCGCCCGCACCGGGTTGCCGGTGTATGCGACCTGGCCGCCGGCGGGCACCCGCACGGTCTCGGGGAAGGCGGTGGCGATCATGCGGGCGCGGTGGGCCAGCAGCCGGTTGGCACGGCCGAGGACCGCATTCGCTTCGTGGATCAGGGTCGGCACGCCGAGGCCGGCGGCGGCGAACAGCGGCGGCACCGAGGCGTAACCACCGAAACCGACGGCCAGCGAAGGCTTGAGGCGGCGCAACAGGCCGCGCGCCTGCCAGGTGCCGAGCAGCAAATTGGTTAGCGAGCGCAGCATGCCGAGAACATTGCGCCCGGCGACGGCGCCGGCCCGCACCGCATAGCAGGCAACGCCGGGCAGCTCGCCCTCGAAGGCACTGCCCCGGCGATCGGTGACGAAGGCGGTCTCGATACCCTCGGCGCGCAAGGCCGCGGCAAGCGCCAGCGCCGGGAAGACGTGGCCGCCGGTGCCGCCGGCGGCGATGATCACGGGCCCGCTCATGGCGAATATCCCGGCCGCGCGCGCCAGCGGGTCAAGGCCAGAACCATGCCCATCGCCACCGCCAGCGCCAGCATCGAGGAGCCGCCATAGGAGATGAACGGCAGGGTCATGCCCTTGGTCGGCAGCAGGTTCAGCGACACAGCCATGTTGATCAGTGCCTGCATGCCGAACAGGGTCAACAGGCCTGCGGCGGCCAACAGGCGGAAGAGGTCTTCCTCCTGCTGCAGGCGCAGGAAGCCGCGCAACACCACGAAGGCGAACAGCGCCACCAGCACCAGGCAGGCGACGAGGCCGAATTCCTCGCCGACGACGGCGAAAATGAAGTCGGCATGGGCATCGGGCAGGTGGGACTTGATAACGCCCTCGCCCGGGCCGCGGCCAAGCAGGCCGCCGCTGGAGAAGGCGCTGAGCGCGGTATCGACCTGATAGGTATCGCCCGATGCCGGGTCGAGAAAGCGGTCGATGCGGCTTTGCACGTGATCGAGGCTGCGATAGCCGGCTATCAGTCCGCCGACGCCCGCCGCCATCAGCACGCCGACCCAAAGCAGGGGCAGTCCGGCGAGGAACCATTGCGCCGACCAGACCACGGTGGCGGCAAAGGCCATGCCGAAGTCCGGCTGCATGACGAGCAGCAGCAGGATGCAAGCGAACAGCGCTGCCGAAAGCACGTCGCCGGGAACGCCGCTGCGTTGGCGCTGCAAGGTGAACAGCCAGGCGGCGACCACGGCGAGTGCCGGCTTGACGATCTCCGAGGGCTGGATGGAAAAGCCGGCGACGACCAGCCAGCGGCGGGCACCCTTGACCTCGACGCCGAAGACCAGCGTTGCCAGCATCAGGAGCACGCCAATACCAAGCATCACCATGGCCAGGCGGCGCACGCCGACGGGCGAGAGCAGGGATACCGCCAGCATTACCAGCAGCGACGGCACCACGAAGAGGAGGTGACGGTGGGCGAAGTGGAAGCTGTCGAGATCGAGGCGCTCGGCGACGGCGGGGCTGGCCGCGAGCACCATCAGCGCACCGAGTGCGAGCAGGACTAGCAGGGCCGCCAGCATCCAGCGGTCGACGGTAAGCCACCAGCGCCCGAGCAGGCTGGCATCGACGCGGGTGCCGGCGCTCATGACAGGGCCTCGACAAGGGCGCGGAAGCGCTCGCCGCGCGCTTCGAAGCTGGAGAACTGATCGAAAGAGGCGCAGGCCGGGGACAGCAGCACCACCTCGCCGGGCGCAGCGGCTGCCGCGGCTTCGGCGACGGCACGATCGAGGGTGCCGCACAGGGTCGTGGGCATGTCCAGGCTCGCCAACCGTTCCGCTGCCTCGCCGATCAGATAGGCGCGCACGACATGGCCGAGATGGGGGTCGAGGACGTCCAGGCCCTCGTCCTTGCCGCGGCCGCCGGCGATCCAGTGGATGCGCTCGAAGGCAGCCAAGCCTTGCGCCGCTGCCATGGCATTGGTCGCCTTGCTGTCGTTGACGTAGCGCACGCCATGGCGCGTGGCGATCGGCTCCATGCGGTGGGCGAGGCCGGGATAGGTGGCAAGACCTGCGGCGGCTTCCTCGGGCGCCAGGCCGAGTACGCGGGCGATGGCATAGGCGACGGCCGCATTCTGGCGATTGTGGTCGCCGGCCAGACTGTCGATGCCGCTCAGAGAAGCGATACGGCGTGCTTCGCCATCCAGCGCATCGTGCAAGGCGCCGTCGGCAACGAAAATGCCGCCCTCGACAGGCCCGCTCGTCGAAACCGGGATCAGGCGCTGGGCGCCATGGCTGGCGAGATCGTCGAAGATGGCCGCGGTCAGCTGGTCGTCAACGGCGATCACGGCACTGCAGGCGGGTCCTTGGCCATCGAAGATGTGGCGCTTGGCGGCGACATAGCCTGCCATGCCGCCATGGCGGTCAAGATGATCCGGCGACAGGTTGAGCAAGGCCGCCACGTCGAAGACTATGCCGCGGGCGAGGTCGAGCTGGTAGGACGACATTTCGATGACATAGGTGCCGCCAGCTTCGAGGGGTTCCAGGTCGAGGGCCGGGGCGCCGATATTGCCGCCAACCTGGACCGGGCGGCCGGCGCTTTGCAACAAATGCCCGAGCAGAGCCGTGGTGGTCGATTTGCCGTTGGTGCCGGTGATGCCGACGATGCGCGGACCCCTGTCGCGCACCGCCGCCGCCATCAGCGGCACGTCGCAGAGGATCTCGACGCCGGCCTCTTGTGCCGCGCGCACCACCGGGTGCGGCGCGGGATGGGTCAAAGGCACGCCGGGGCTGAGCACGAGGGCGCGGATGTCCTGCCACTCGGCCGCGGGGAGATCGGCGCTGCGGGCGCCGAGCCGTTCGGCTTCGGCCAAGCTGTCGCCGCGGTCGTCGCCGGCCACCACCTCGGCGCCGCCGGCGACAAGGGCGCGAATGGCCGACAGGCCGCTGCGCCCCAGTCCGAAGACCGCCACACGCTCGCCCTGGAATTCCGTGACCGGGATCATCGCCTCACCTCAGCTTCAGGGTGGCGAGCCCGGCCAGGGCCAGGATCAGGGCGATAATCCAGAAGCGGATGACGATGGTCGGCTCTTCCCAACCCTTTTGCTCGAAATGGTGATGCAAAGGCGCCATGCGGAAGACGCGTTTGCCGGTCATCTTGAACGAAGCCACCTGCACGATCACCGACACCGCCTCCAGCACGAACAGCCCGCCGATGATGGCGAGCACCAGCTCGTGCTTGGTGATGACGCTGATGGTGCCGAGCGCGCCGCCGGTCGCCAGGCTGCCGGTGTCGCCCATGAAGATCATGGCCGGCGGTGCGTTGAACCAGAGGAAGCCCAGGCTGGCACCGACCAGGGCGCCGCACAGCACGGCCAGCTCGCCGGTGCCGGGCACGGCGTGGATCTGCAGGTAGTCGGCAAAGACCGCATTGCCGACGAGATAGGAGATGACCCCGAAACAGGCCGCCGCGATCATGATCGGCACGATGGCGAGGCCGTCGAGCCCATCGGTCAGATTGACCGCGTTCGAGGCGCCGACGACCACCAGCATGGCGAAGGGAATGACGAACCAGCCGAGCTGGATCAAGACGCTCTTGAGGAAGGGCAAGGCGAGCGCCATGGACATGGGTTCGGGCAACAGGCGCGTGATCCAGACCGTCGCCACCAGCGCGATGGCGGCCTGGATGAGCAGCTTGAGCGATCCCGGCAGGCCGCGATGGTGGCGCTGGGTGACCTTGAGGTAGTCGTCGGCGAAGCCCACCGCGCCGAAGCCGCAGGTCACCAGCAACACCACCCAGACGAACTGATTGCTCAGGTCCGCCCACAAGAGCGTGCCGATCATCAGCGCCAGCAGAATAAGGAAGCCGCCCATGGTGGGGGTGCCCTGCTTGGTCTGCAGGTGGCTTTGCGGCCCGTCGTCGCGGATCGGCTGGCCTTCGACCTGGCGCGCGCGCAGCAGGCGGATCAGGATCGGCCCGAAGATGAAGCTGATGATGAGCGCGGTAAGAATCGCGCCGCCGGTGCGGAAAGTGAGGTAGCGGAAGAGGTTGAAGACCGCGTAATCCTCGGCGAGCGGCGAGAGCAGGTTGTACAGCACGGTCCCTACCCTTCCGCTCAGCAGTCGCCATTGGCCGCGAGCGGCATGCTGCCGCCCTCGTCCTCGGCGGCGGCCAGTGCCGCGACCACGTGCTCCATGGCGCTGCCGCGCGAGCCCTTGACCAGAACCACGTCGCCGCCGCGCAAGGTCGCGGCGATCTTGGGCGCGAGCGCCTTGGCGTCGTCGGCATGCAGGCCGCGGCGATGGCGCGGCAGGGCGTCGTGGGCCGCTGCCGACAGCGGCCCGGCGCTGTGCACCAGATCGATCTCGGCGCGCTCCAGCTCGAGCGCCAGGGCGGCGTGCAGGCTGTCTGCGTCCGGCCCGAGCTCCAGCATGTCGCCGAGCACGGCGATGCGCCGGCCGCGGGCTTCCGTCTCCGCCAGCATGGCGATGGCGGCGCGCATGGAGGCGGGGCTGGCATTGTAGCTGTCGTCGATGACCAGCACCCGGCCGCAGGCGAGATCGAGGCTGCGCATGACGCCGCGGCCTGCCGGCGCCGTCGCTTCGGCGAAGGCGGTGGCGGCACGGCCGACGTCTTCGCCCAAGGCATGCACCGCGGCCAGTGCGGCGAGGCTGTTCATGGCCCAATGACGGCCATCGATGCCGAGCACATAGTCGAAGCGGCGGCCGTCGATCTCGATCGATATCCGGTTGTTGCCGGGCGCCGGCCGGTAGCCGAGCAAGCGTGCCATGCAGGGCTCAGAGCTGCCGAAATCGACGATGCGGCTGATGCGGGCCGCGCCCGCCGCCTGCACCAGATACGAAAAATGCGGGTTATCGCGATTGAGGACGGCAGCGCCGCCCGGCGTAACGCCGGAGAAGATCTCGGCTTTCGCCGCCGCAATCTCGCCGACATCGCGGAAATGGGCCAGGTGGACCGCCTCCACCGTCGTCACCAGCGCCACGTCGGGGCGCGCGATCTGGCTCAAATGGGCGATCTCGCCGGCATGGTTCATGCCCATCTCGAGGACGCAGAAACGGGCTTCCGGCGGCAGATTGGCAAGGCTCAGGGGCAGGCCGAACTGATTGTTGAGGTTGCCGCGGCTGGCATGGGCCGCACCGAGGGCAGCAAGTGCCCGCGCAGCCAGATCCTTGGTGCCGGTCTTGCCGACACTGCCGGTGATGCCGACGAGGCGGGCGGCGCTGCGGGCGCGTGCCGCCTGGGCAAGGCCGACGAGCGCCGCTTCGGTATCCTCGACGACCAGCAGCGGTGCCTCGCCGAGGCCCGCCGGCAGCTGCGAGACCACGGCTGCCGCGGCACCCGCCTGCAGGGCCTGCGCGACATAGTCGTGGCCGTCGAAATTGGGTCCGGTCAGGGCGACGAACAGCTCGCCGCCAGTGAGGCTGCGGCTGTCGATGGAAATGCCGGCGGCGGTCCAATCGCCGTGCGCAACTCCGTCGCACGCGCTTGCCGCCGCCGCTGCCGTCCATGTGGCCCGGCCGGTCACGGCAGCGCCTCGCCGCCACGCCCGAGCATGGCTTGCCGCGCGATCTCGGCATCGTCGAAAGGCAGGCGTCGGTCGCCAACGATTTGTACGCTCTCGTGGCCCTTGCCGGCGATGAGCACGGCGTCGCCACCTTCCATGGCGGCGATGGCGGCCTCGATGGCTGCGGCCCGATCGCCGATATCGCGCGCGTTCGGACAGGCCGCCAGCATTGCGGCGCGGATGGTGGCAGGGTCCTCGCCGCGGGGATTGTCGTCGGTGACGATCACGGTGTCCGCAAGTTCGGCCGCCACGGTGCCCATCATTGGCCGTTTGCCGGCATCGCGGTCGCCGCCGCAGCCGAACACCAGATGCAATTGCCCCGTGACATGGGGGCGAAGCGCGCCGAGCACCGCGCGCAAGGCGTCGGGGGTGTGGGCGTAGTCCACCACCACGGGCCCGCCAGCGGCATCCAAAGCGACGGTTTGCAAGCGCCCCGGCGCCCCGGCCAGGTGCGCCAAGGCGGCGAATACCGCTGCCGGCTCCTCGCCGCAGGCGATGGCAAGCGCCGCCGCGCAGAGCAGGTTGCTGGCCTGGAAGCCGCCCAGCAATGGTGTTTCGACATCGTATCGATGCCCGTCAAAGCTGACATCGAAGCGCTGGCCGGCAGCGAGGGCGCGGCGATTCGACAAAGCGAGGTCGGCCGGCGAAGCACCGAAGGTGATCAGCCTTTGGCCGCGTTCGCGGCACTGCGCCGCCAAGGTCCGGCCGCGGGCGTCGTCGGTATTGATGACGGCGCAACCGTTTGCCGGCAGCACCTCGCCGAACAGCCTCGCCTTGGCGGCCATGTAGCTGTCTTCGTCGCGGTGATAGTCGAGATGGTCGCGGCTGAGATTGGTGAAGGCGGCCGCGGTCAATATTACGCCATCGCAACGATACTGGGCGAGACCGTGGCTGGAAGCCTCCAGGGCCACATGTTCGATGCCGGCGCCGGCCAGGGCCTGCAGCGTCGCGTGCAGGGCGGCGGGCTCGGGGGTGGTCAGGGACGGGCCGGCCGCGAAGCCTGGCGCGGCGACGCCGAGGGTGCCGAGGCTTGCCGCCGATTTGTCCAGTTGTTCCCAGATCTGGCGCAGGAATACGACCACCGAGGTCTTGCCGTTGGTACCCGTCACGGCGGCGACGGTACGCGGTTGCGGCGCGAAGAAGCGCGCCGCCGCATGGGCATAGCGGCGGCGCGGCGTGGCGTCGGCGATCAGCGGCAGACCGGCTGCCGCGCAGGCTTCGGCCGCAGCGGGCGCAGCCAGCACCGCCACCGCGCCGTGGCTTGCGGCATCGGCAATGAAACGGCTGCCGTCGGCGCGCACGCCGGGCAAGGCGGCGAACAGGTAGCCCGGCTTTACCTGGCGGCTGTCGCTGCTAAGCCCGGTGATCTGCAAATCGTTGTCGCCCGCGCGCGCCATTCCCGTTTCGCCGACCACCTCAGAAAGACGCAAGACGGATCTCGGTGCCGTCGGGCGTGACCAGGAATGGCGGGGATTCCGCTTCGACGATGGGATCGGCGCGCGGCGGCAGGCCGGCCAGGGGACCGATGCGGGCGGCGACGCGCCCGACCACGGGCGCCGCCGTCCAGCCGCCGGTGGCGTAGCCGTAGCTCTCCTCGGTGCCCTGGGGCTCGTCAACCACGGCCAGGATCACATAGCGCGGGCTGTCGATGGGGAAGGCGCCGAGAAAGGACGACAGCAGGCGATTGCGGTCATAGCCTCCGGCGCCGTTCTTCTCGGCCGTGCCGGTCTTGCCGCCGACCAGATAGCCCGGCGCGTCGGCCTTGCTGCCGGTGCCGTGTTCGACCACCAGGCGCAGCAATTGGCGCATCTTGCGGGAGGTCTCGGCGCTGATGACCCGGGCGCCGGGCGCGGGCGCGTCGCGGCGCAGCAGGGTCAGCGTGCGCATGGTGCCGCCATTGACCAGGGCCGCGCCGGCCGCCGCCAGTTGCAGCGGGCTGACGGCGATGCCGTGGCCGAAGCCGATGGTGGCGGTGTTGATCTCGCGCCAGCGCGCGGGCGTCATCGGCGCGCCGACCTCAGGCAGTGCCACCGGCGCCGGGTTCAAGAGGCCGAAGTTGGCGAGGAAGGCCTGCTGGCGCTCGCCGCCCAGATCCAGCGCCATCTTGGCGGCGCCGATATTGGACGAATGCATAAAGATCTCGGGCACCGACAGCCAGCGGTTCTCGGCATGGAAATCGCGAATGGTGAAGCGCGCAAGGCGCAGGGGCTCGGAGGCGTCGTAGCCATCATCGAGCCCGACGATACCGGCATCGAGCGCGGCGGCGATGGTGAAGGTCTTGAAGGTCGAGCCCATCTCGTAGATGCCGAGGCTGGCGCGGTTGAAGCGGGCATCGCCGGGGCTGCGGCCGGGATCGCGGTTGGGGTCGAAATCGGGCAGGCTGACCATGGCCACGACTTCGGCGCTGTCGACATCGACGATGACGCCGGCGGCGCCCGAGGCGGTGTAGGTCGCCATGCTGGCCGCCAGCTCCTGGCGCAGGATGTGCTGGAAGCGGACGTCGAGGGACAAGGCGAGGGGCGTGTCCGGGTCCGCGGTCAGACGTTCCTCATGGGCCTTTTCGATGCCGGCGATGCCGGAATTGTCGGTATCGGTGAAGCCCACCAGATGCGCCGCCGCCTCGCCTTGGGGATAGACCCGGCGCTGTTCGCTGAGGAACTGCAGGCCGGGTTCGCCGAGGCGGTTGATCTGATAGGCCTGGCGCGGCGTCAGATGTCGGCGGATCCAGACGAAGCCGCGATCGCCGGCGAGGCGGAACTGGGTCTTGGCGCGGTCGAGACCGGGCACGATGGCGGCCAGACGCGCCGCGGTCGCGGCGGGGGTGCGGATGAGCCTGGCATCGGCGTAGAGCGAATGGGTCTCGAGATTGGTCGCCAGCACGGTGCCGTTGCGGTCGACGATGTCGGCGCGCAGCAATGGCGTGCCGATAACGGCGGCGCTGCTGCGCGAGCGCTCTGCCGCGGTCTCGAACAGGCTGACCTTGACCAGCTGCGCCGACAGGGCCAGGAAGCCCAGCGAAAACAGTGCCGCGCCTACCACCAGGCGTGTGCGTGCGACTTCGAGAGCACTCTTGCCGGCGCCTTCGAGGCGGATCGCGGGGATTGCCATCAGCGCTCGCTTTCGCCGGCATCGGCGAGGGTCGTGGCGGCCCATGGCAGGTCAGAAATTCGCACCACCCTGTCGGCGCCGAGGGGCACCAGGTCCAGATGGCTGCCGGCGAGCTCGGCCAGGCGGTCGGGGCGGTCGAGGAAGGCCCACTCAGCCTTGAGCACGTGAATCGCGTCGTGCTCGGCGGCAAGCTCGCTGGCCAGGCGGATATGCTCGGCTTCGAGCGCCGCCACTTCGTATTTGAGCTGGTAGAGGGCGAGCGCCGCGGCGCCCAGCAGAACCAAGGCAAGGGCGCCGGAAAGACGGATCATGCGGCCTCCCTCCAGGCCGGGGCGGCGGTGCGCTCGGCAGCACGCAGTCGGGCCGAGCGGGCGCGCGGATTGGCCGCGACTTCCGCCGCCGTCGGCTTGACCACGCGCCTGTGCAACAGCGCGAAGGATGGCGCCTGAACCTCGCTTTGCCGGGCAGCGGCAGGGCTGTGCCGCGAGGGTCGTGCCGCGGGCCGCGCGCGTCGCGCCAGGAAGCGCTTGACCAGACGGTCTTCCAGGGAATGAAACGACACCACCACCAGACGGGCACCTGCCACCAGCAGATTTTCGGCAGCGGCCAGCACGCGGCGCAGCTCGCCAAGCTCGTCATTGACGTAGATGCGCAGGGCCTGGAAGCTTTTCGTCGCCGGATCGCTACCGCCATGTCGCGGGGGCAGCGCGCTGCGAATGACCTCGGCGAGCTGTGCGGTGCGGGTGAAGGGCACGCTCTCGCGCGCTGCCACGATGGCGGCGGCGATGCGGCGCGAGCGGCGCTCCTCGCCATAGCGGTAGAGAATGTCGGCAAGCTCCGACGGCTCGGCGCCGTTGACCAGGTCGGCTGCGCTGGGGCCGTCGCGGCCCATGCGCATGTCGAGCGGCCCGTCCGCCTGAAAGCTGAAACCGCGCTCGGGCGTGTCGAGCTGCTGCGAGGAAACGCCGAGGTCGAGCACGACCCCGCCGTCGATGCGGTCGATATCGTTGGCGGCGAGCAGGCGCTCGAGATCGCCGAAGCAGCCTTCGAGCACATTCAGGCGACCGCCGCTCTGCGCCGCCAGCGCTTCGGCGCGGCGCACCGCGTCGGGGTCGCGATCGATGGCCAGCACCGTGCACGGTGCAGCGTCGAGAATGGCTCGGGCATAGCCGCCGGCCCCGAACGTGGCGTCCACATAAAGAGCGCCTGCGCGTGGGGTCAGGGCGGCCAGAATTTCGTCCAACAAGACGGGCACGTGGCCGGAACGCCGGGAGGGGGACATTCCGGTCACGTGCCGCTCTCCACAGGGCCCGAATTGCCTGCTTGGCCCTGGGGGCGCCGACGCAGCGCCTGACGGTCGGCCAAAGCCCGGTCGCGAACCTGTTCTTGGTAGGTCTGGAAGCGGACAGGTTCCCAAATTTGAAACGACCGGCCCTTGCCGACATACACCACCGTCTCGGCGATTGCAGAATGGGCACGGAGCGCGTCAGGGAGGATGACGCGTCCGTCCTTGTCCGGCGTGAGGGGGAAGCTCATGCCGAAGATCGCCGCCGACAGGTGATCCTGTTCGTCCGAAAAAGGGTCGAGGCTTTCGATGTCTTGGCTCAGGTCTTCCATGAAGGCGCTGGTACGGCACTCGATCGAGGCATTGGAGAGGGCGGGGAAGGCATAGAACGTCGCGCTCTTGCCGAGCACGTCGCGAAACCGCGCCGGTACGGAAACCCGTCCCTTGCGGTCGATGCGTTGCTCGTGACTGCCGACGAAGATCGCCACCGTGTCCCCCAAATCCCGGATCGCCCCGAAGTCCGGATTGGCCCGGCCGTTTTCCCACTTCCTCCGTACGCGTCCTTGGTCGCCCTGGAACCTTTATGGAACCGTATGGGCTTACATGGAATTACATGGAATATCATGGGATTTTCTGGAGGTCAATGGGAATAGTCATGTCAAACATGGGCTTAGGCCAGTGAAGCTCATCGAACTTCTCGGCTTGGCAAAGTGCTCGCAAGAATCCGCCCCAGGTTTCGTAGGTTCTCGACTGGAGACACCCTAGGGATCGATTATGGCAAAAGTTTGTTCTCGTAATGTTCTATTTGGGGCCGAACAGTGAAGATTCGATTTCCTCATGGTCACAAAGGCTTGTGGCGGGAAATTCAGCCAAAATCATGCGACCGCGCGGGAGAATCGTCTTGGCCGGGGCGCCAGGCACGGTCATCATGGTTGCCGGTGGGATATGGGAGGAAGGCATGCGTAACATTCTGTTTTTGCTGGCCGGTCTCGTCGCGGGTCTGGCCATAGGTTTCGTGGCTGTGGATGGGCCTGCCGACGGCAGCGCCGAGGCAGAGGTGGCTGCGCCGCAGGAGGTGATCCGCTGGAAGGTCACCGGCGCGGTGCCAGCCTCGCTGGTCCAGATCGGCACCCTTGCGGAGCGCGCGACAGAGCTGATCACGGAGCTCTCCGGTGGTCGCCTACAGGCCCAGTTCTACGATCCCGGCGCTCTGGTCCCGGTCATGGAGATGTTCGACTCGGTCTCAACCGGCGCCATAGATGCCGGCATTGCCACGGCCGGCTATTGGGTCGGCAAGGAGCCGGCCCTGGCTTTCTTTTCCGCCGTGCCCTTCGGGCCCAATACCGGCGAATACATGGCCTGGTTCTATTATGGCGGCGGCAAGGCGCTCTATGACGAGATCTATGCCCGCCACAACATGAAGGGCGTGATGTGCGGCATCATCCCGCCGGAGGCCTCGGGCTGGTTCCGCGAGGAGATCAGCAGCCTCGAGGATTTGCGCGGGCTCAAGATGCGCTTCTTCGGCCTCGGCGGCGAGGCGCTGGAGCGCCTTGGCGTCTCGACCCAGCTCATCGCCGGCTCGGACATCTATCCGGCGCTCGAGCTCGGCACCATCGATGCCACCGAGTTCTCCATGCCGGCCATCGACCAGGCGCTGGGCTTCCACCAGATCGCCAAGCATTACTATTTTCCGGGCTGGCACCAGCAATCGACTTTCCTCGAGCTGATGATCAACATGGAGCGCTGGCAGGCCCTGCCCGACGACCTCAAGCTGCTGGTGGAGACGGTCTGCGGCGAGAGCATCCGCCTCAGCATTGCCGAGGGCGATGCGCTGCAGTTCAAGGCCATCGCCGCGCTCAAGGAACAGGGCGTCAGCGTGCACAGATGGCCGCCGGAAATCCTCGCCGCCTTCGAGGGCGCCTGGCACGAGGTGGTCGCGGAGCGCTCGGCGGAAAACGCCGACTTTGCCCGCGTCTGGCAGTCTCTCAAGGCCTTCCGCGAAGACTACGCGGTGTGGCTGGAGCTGGGATACTTGTAATCCCTACCGGGCTCAGCTAGGAGGGCGTTTCATCTCAGGGAGTTTTTGACATGCGTAACGTAGTGCTGCTGGTCGTCGGTTTGGCGGCCGGCCTTGCTTTCGGCTTTTTCAACTGGAAGAGCGACGGCATGGCGCCGGCCACGTCCGAACAAGCCGCCGCGCCGGTAGCGGCGGCGCCTGCCGCCAAGGTGACGTGGAAGATGGCGAGCTCCTTCCCCTCCAGCATGGTGCTGATCGGCAGCATGGGCACGCACCTTTCGCAGTCGATCACGCAGGTCTCGGGCGGTGCCTTCACGCTCAAGTTCTTCGAGCCCGGCGCCCTGGTGCCGCCCCTGGAGATCTTCGACGCGGTCTCCACCGGCGCCATCGATGCTGGCTGGACCGCTTCCGGCTATTGGGCGGGCAAGGTGCCGGCGCTGCAATTCTTCACCGCCGTGCCCTTCGGCCCCGCCACCGGCGAATATATGGCCTGGCTCTATTACGGCGGCGGCATCGAGATCTATGACGAGCTTTACGCCCGCCACAACGTCAAGGGCTTCCCCTGCGGCTCGGTGGCGCCCGAGGCCTCGGGCTGGTTCCGCGAGGAGATCGCCACGCCCGAAGATCTCAAGGGGCTGAAGATGCGCTTCTTCGGCCTCGGCGCCAAGGTGATGGAGAAGCTCGGCGTCTCGACCCAGCTGATTGCCGGCGGCGATATCTATCCGGCGCTCGAACTCGGCACCATCGACGCCACCGAGTTCTCCATGCCGGCGGTCGACCAGGAGCTGGGATTCCACGAGATCGCCAAGCACTACTACTTCCCCGGCTGGCACCAGCAATCGACCTTCATAGAGCTGATGATCAATCTCGATCGCTGGAACGCCCTCGACGATCAGCGCAAGGCGCAGATCAAGGTCGCTTGCGGCGAGAACTTCCGCCAGTCGATCGCCGAGGGCGAGGCGATCCAGTTCGTTGCCCTGGAAGAGCTGGCGGCAGCCGGCGTCACCGCGCATCGCTGGCCCGACGACATGATGGCCGCCTTCAGCGGCGCCTGGGACGAGGTGGTCGCCGAAGAGGCCGCGGCCGACCCGGACTTCGCCAAGGTCTGGGAATCGCTCTCAAGCTTCCGCGAGAAATACGCGGTGTGGAAGAAGCTCGGCTACCTGTAGGCAAATGGCGGGCGCCGGCTCATGTCGGCGCCCGACGTTCCCGCCCTGCCGGCATGTCCCTGCATCAGCGCCACCAGCTCATATTCGCCTTCGGCCTGGCCCTGCTCGTGTCCCACGAGCTTGATGCCATCGTGGTGGCGGAATGGCGGCTGTTGCCGCTTCTGAACCTCTTGCCGGACGAGACGGCACATGTCGTCTTCCTGACCCTGCACGTACCCGTCCTGGCCGCCCTGTTCTGGCTGACGGCGTTCTCGTCGCCACGGCTTCAGTACGCATCCCAGCTTGTCTTCGACGCCTTCCTGGTCGCTCATGCCGGGGTGCATTGGCTGATGTCCGGGCACACCCTGTACATGTTCGACTCGATCCTCTCGCTGAGCCTGATCTATGGCGCGGCCGTCGTCGGTGCCGCCCACCTCGTGTTGGTGTTGCGAGCCGGGCAAGCCTCGGGCGGCCCGTAAGCGCTCATGGCTTGGGGACAGTCAGCACCTCCTCATTGCGGTAGCGACCTTCGCATTCGTCGACCGACTTCTTAACGATCGCCGCCTTCATGCCCATGTCGTAGTGCAACCAGCGTTCGCGCAGGGCAGGGCCAACACCGGCCTCGATCAAGGACTTTTCGAGCAATTCATGTCGGATCATGAAGATCTCTTCGGTAATGAAGAGATGCTGATGCGCGCGCATGGGCGCGCGGCCCGCATATCGCTTGGGCTCGGCACCGAACAGGTCCGCCATGAACTCGGTCTGCTGCACTTCGAGAACCCAGCGCTCGACACCGGCAAAAAAGCTCTTCAGCCAGGGATGGCGCAACAGCTTGTCGTAGAGCAGCGTGTGGACGCGCTCGATCGTGGCCTTGCCGCCGATTTCGTCTACGAATGTCATTGCTAATGTCAGTGCTTTCTTCTACCGCGGCGCCTGGCGCAGGTCCTTGAGTTCGAAGGGGTCGGTGTATATGTCCGCGAGGCTGGCGCCGGCGCCCAAGGCGCGATCCCTGGCACCATAGACCATGGGCGGATAGCCGCACAGGAAGAGCCGCCAATCGCTCAAGCCGGCATGATCCGAAAAGGCGACTTCCTCCGCCCGGCCCTGGCGGTAGCCCGCCGCGGCTTCGTCGCCCGATACGCAGGCGGCATAGTGAAGGTTGTCATGCTCTGCCTGTAACGCCATCAACTCGTTATGCAAATACACGCCGGCTATGGTTCGGCTGCCATGGTAGAGGTGGATGGGGCCGCCGTGGCCGGACGCCAAGGCATCCTTCGCGATGCCGAGCAGCGGGGCGAGTCCAGTGCCATTGCCGATCAGCAGCATGCTCTGATCCGCCTGTCCCGGCTGATAGTAGCAATTGCCGAGCGGGCCCTGGATGGCCAGATGGTCGCCCGGCTGCAGCTCATCGAACAGCCAGTTGCTCATCTGCCCGTCCTGCAGGCGCTTGATATGGAGTTCCAGGGGGCCGTCCAGACTGGGCACGCTGGCCAGGGAATAGCTGCGTGACAGGCCATCCTCGCGGCGGATATTGAGAAACTGCCCGGCCCGGTAATAGAGCGGCGTCGCCGGTTCCAGAAACAGCCGGCAGATGTCCGCATGCAAGTGATCGATACGCTGAACCACGGCGGGGCTGAACAGATCCTGCGGCTCCGCATGGGCGACGCGCATGTCGCCGTCGGCTGCACAGACGCAGGGCAGGAAATAGCCCTGCCTGGCAAGCGTTGGCCGCAGACCTTCCTGGGCCTGCGCCGGGGCCGTGCCTTCGGTGACCTTCATCAGGCAGGTCACGCAGACGCCCATCTTGCAGGAATAGGGCACCTCCTGTCCGTTCTCGAGCAACAGGTCGAGAACCGATTGCCCATCCTTGCCGGGAAAGACGCGGCTGTAGAACGTGATGTTGGCCGTCATGCCGGCTACAGCATGTTGTGACTGCTGTCGCAGATGGCGCCACGCTTGCTGGCCTTGCAGCCGCAAAAGGCGATGCGTTTGGAGTCGGTGGCCGTGTAGGTGACGGGCTCTATGCCGGTTCCGAGGTGGGATTTGTCGCAGAACGGCTGCGTCGCGCTGCGACCGCAGGCACACCACTCGTAGGCCTTGCCGGCCTCGACTTCGACATAATAGGGGAAGGGTTGCGCGACTTTTGCTGCTGTCATTGCGTCTTTCCACTCCGCTGGCCCAAAAGTTTATGCGGGCCGTGTTGCGAATGAATCTTGTTCGCATTTCCTTCGGGTCAAGCGAAAGTTGACGCCGGTGGCTGAATTGTTGCCCGAGTTCCGGGCTCGGTTTTCTGTCATTGCCCGGACATGATGCTCGATTGCCCTGATGCCACGTCTTTGACAGGCACTTGAGTACGGCGCATTTGCCACTCGTCGCGGCGCCGGGGGCGTCGCAGCAGGTATCCCAGCGGGCAAGTGTTGGCGAATAGCCGAGCACCGCCATCGGGCTTAGGCCAAGGGCGGGGAGCGTGCCGGTCATGCGCGAATTGGCCTTGCTCTCGAAGCCGGCGATGGCAGCGGACAGCGAGTCGATATCGCGCTGGCTGTTCCTGCCGTCGATCAGCCCCGGCCACAACGGCCGCCCGTTCCTGCCCTTGATCTGCTTCAGTGCCGCCTGCACCACTGCCACATCCTCGCTCTTGTTGGAACTCATCTTGCCCATTAAGGCCCCCCGCCGCGGCGGCCATCGCAGGGGCTCCGGAAGAGAGCGGACACTATGACCTGAGGCTCGGGTCACTGGATCGAATCATAGCGGGCCTCGGGTGGAACGCGCCAATCGAACGGTGGCGGCCGTGCGCCCGCCTTGGCGCAGTCCGCCGCGTTGATCACCCAGGCGAATGACTTGAAGAGGTGTCTTTGGCCGTCTTCATGACCTTGGCGGTAGAACCCCCCACAACGCACATATCCTGCGCCGACAAGCGTCGATTTGATGTCATTGTGAACAAGCCGTGCGCCGACTATAGAGATGAGTGTCACACCGATAAGCAGCCAACGCAGGTATCTCCATGTTTGTGCAGCCTTTATGTCGCAAAGCCATACGACGAAACGCTCGACACAAAAAAGCGCCAGCACACACCCGGCCACGGCGAAGACGAGATCAGGATGATATTTTATTATCGGATCGAAACGATGAGCACGCGCTATAATTTCGGGATAATCGCCAAGCACGTAAACACTGACGGCTCCCAGAACCGCTGCGACAAGGATGCCTCGCCACATCCTGCGAGGCAGAGTAGCGGGATCGTGCATCGCCATTCTAGACCTGTCGCACTGGTGTTCCGCCGACTAGATTGCGTATGCAAAAATCTTTCTCACGCGCCTTCCGCAGCCGCGCATCGAAATCATCTCTAAGGCCGAGCTTCACAACAACATTGTTGAACGTTGCACCAAAAGCGAGGCTGATCATAACGGCGCAAGACGCGAGATTAGCGTTTAGGAGAGTAGTCAAAGACACTGGCAGCCTGAATAGATGCGTGCACAGCAACCCCAGAATTGGCTGTTCGCGCCGACATATTGAGTCATACGACATGGCACACCTGCGCTACCGGATCGAATCCAGGTAATCCGGGGTCAGCCCGGTTTTGTTGTCGGCATGGGTTCGTCGAATCAAGGTTTCGAGTTCGCTCTTAAGGTCAGTGCTCGCCACTGCGTAGTTGAATAGGCCCGCCATTACGAATCCCGTTCCGGCGCTTACCGTAATCGGTACCCAAGCCGGTGCCGTGCCCAAGCCGAGCAATCCGACGATCGCGTTTGCTGCGAGGGCACCCGTGATGAGCCCCGCGGTGCCGATGCTCATGTCGATGGCGAACTCGACGAGGTCCTGCTCTGCGGTCATGAACTCATAGGCCTCGATGCCGCCGAGAAACAGAAAGCCAACCCCGTTCGCCTTGATGATATTGGTCCGGAAATCGCCCACCGGGCCGATGCCGATACCGACAATGGCGCTGTGCGTCGCCTTAAAGCGTGGGGCATCGAATGGCGGTTTACGCAGCCCCGCATAGCCGCTGAGAATGACGTATCGCTGACCGGTCTTTCCGACCTCGAGGCGATAGCTCGTATCGGCGCCAAGCTTGGCGAAAACGCGCCCGGCAGCGATTCCCTGGTAGCCCGCCACCGCCAGCATCTCCGGCGTGACGATGTCTTCGAGCGCGATCTCGGGTGCATCGTCCGGCCAGGGGAACACGGTGACCCAATCCGGCTCGCTTTCGAACGCAATGACAGGTGGCTCGTTGGCAAACTCGGCCATTACCGGCGTGCTGCTCGATCTCCCGATCTGCTGCAATACTACCTGCATCATCAAGTGGGGTTGACCATTCGTTGCGCGTTACGCCATGGAATTCGGGTCATCGGCCGGCAGCAGGTGCATGCGCCCCAGCCTCAGCACAATCGCTTGCGTCGAGCACCCAGGCACGACTGTTGAAGATGCTTTGTTTCCTATCGACCTTCGGAGTCTTCACGAAGGGACCGCATTCCACATAGCCGGTCTCTGAAAATTCATGGATGATATTGTGGTGTGCGGCAATCGGACCAACGACGCAGAATGCTGCGGCGCCTGCGAGGAGGTACCAACCCAGTTTTTGGCTCTTAACTTTTCGCTCGTCTCGAATGATATGAACGAATGCCATCCCCATAAGAAATGCGATGAAAACCATTGATACGATCAACGATTCATCGGCATCGTAGACGACAATTTCGACGCCCTTCCCGACCAGTAGTAATTTCTCCATGTATCCCTTGACGCCATAAAAAAGCATGACAAGGCCAATAAGCAGCATGAGACATGATAGAAATATGTTCCAGCGCGTTCTTCTGATTTCAATCGGCGGCAGCAACGTCGCCCCCCTTACGGACCGAAGTTCGCGTCGGAGAAGATGGCGGTATCGTCGAATCGCTCGATTGTGGCCCGCAGAAGCCGCTCGACTTCGGCGTCAAGCTCGGAGTCGTCCAAGTAGTCGTTGTAAATAGCCCCGACAAGCAATCCGACGCCAGCCATAGTCGCTATGGGAACCCAAGCCGGCGCCGTCGTCGTAGCAACAATCAGCGCAGCCGCAAACGTGCCAAAGCCACCGCTAATCGCGAGGCCGGTTAGCCCAAATCCCATATTGACGACAGTCTCGACGATATCCTGTTCGCCTGTCAGCAGCTGGTGCATCTCTATGGCGCCGATGAGCACGATGCCGATGCCGCTCGCTGCCATGCGCACGCGCACGGCGCCTTCGGGCGTGACGCCCATGGCGATGACCGCGCTGTGCGCTCTGGCGTGACGCAGCTGGTCTAGCAGGCCGAGCCGGGCGCCGTGGCCGCGGATGATGAGGAAGCGATTGCCGCTCGCCCCGCCATGCCAGCGGAGCGTGCCGCCGACACCGAACTCGCGGATGATTTCGCGGGCCTTGGATGCCTCGTAGCCGGCCGCCACCAGCATGTCGACCGTGACCAGGTTGCCGCCGGACTCATCCTCGGGCCCCTGCGGCAATTGGATTAGCGTGAACCACTCGGATTCGTCATATTCGATCGCGATGGGCTCGCCGTCGTCCGTGAGCCCGCCGAGGCTGAGCACGATGGGCCCGCCGCCGTGCGCTTTCGGGTAGAGCTGGATGCGCTTGCCGCGCCCGAGCAGCGCTGCGAGCGCGGCGTGGACGGCGGGCGGGGCGTCGTCCGCCGCCATGAGCGATCCGTGCTCATCGAGATAACGGCCACCGCCGAGAGTGACGTGGAGTTGCACGCGCCCGACAATCGGCACCGGCCGCTCGCGGACAACCAGGCCGATGCCATGGTTTGCGCGCAGCGCCGCATCGAGCGGCTCCAACACGGCCGGAAGGGGCTCAGGCAGGGTCGAGATGAGGGTGCCGCCGCGGCCCACGTCTTGCCCCACTTTCGCCGCCGCCAGCCCCCGAACCCCGCGCAGGCCCTTGAACTCACTCGGCAGCAGCGCCGACAGCGCCTTCACGGTGGCATCGCCGGGGCTGAGCGTGCCCGTCTCGTCGAGGCCAGTAGCACGCTGGAATATGGTGAGGGCGTCGGTCAAGCCGCTGCTCGCCTTGCCATCGATGCCATCGGTCCAGAAGGCGCTGGACGTACCCGGCATCTCGATATTGGCGAGCGCCGCCTGCAAACACGCCACATCGTGAATGGCATTGCCGCCGCTTTTGCCGACATTGCCCGTGAACAGCGGCCAGGCATTGCTGCCGCCGGCGAGCTTGGCCGCGGGGAAGCAGAGAGGCTCGCGGCTCTTGAGGGGCAGGGTACAGCTTAGCCTACTCGGCGGCGAAAAGTGCCCGGGCGAGCCGAGCGCCCGCGCCACTTCACTGCCGACCGCCCCCGGTAGCGGCGCTGTCTTGTGGCCGATGCGCCCGTGCGCATCGAGAAAGCGCAGACCCAAGTCTACCGTCACCTCGCAACGCCCTTGGGCATCTTCCGGGCCGAGGCGGACCGTGGGCAGCCAGTTCAGCGCGTCCTTGAGCTTGGAGACGATGCGCGTGAGATCGTCCTTGTACTCTTCGGGCAGCGCCAGAGCCTCGACGCCGCCGTCGGGCTTCGGCGTGCGGCGGGCGACGTGCCCGGCAACGACATTGGTGCCGGGAACCCCGTGCATGTCCTTGTAAGTGTTAGGCAGCATCCCCGACAGCGCATTGGCCTCGCCGCCCGGCGCGATGACGCCGGAGATGCGCCGGTTGATCCTGCTCTCGAAGCCGGCGATGGCGGCGCCGAGGCTCTCCTCGCTCGCCTTGCCCGTGATCGGCCCCGGCCACAACGGCCGGCCGTTGCTGCCCTTGATCTGTTTCAGTGCCGCCTGCACTACTGCCACATCGTGAACCCTGTTGACGCCCCGTTTGCCGACAGAACCGCTGAGTATGATCATATCTTCCTCGTGCAATTTTGAATAGTGGAAAACCGTTTGGCTGCGCCGATCCGATATGGCGACTGTATTATTTATATCAATAAATCGGAGACAATTGCCTTTGATCATCTCTCGTGGATTCATAATAATCCGTGGAATATCAATGCCTTACAGTTCCCCAAAATATTTACATGATGTATCCATTATTTGTCACCGGTACCCGCAAGAGGGCGAATCACTGCCGCCGGCGCGGCCGGGAACGTCGTCGGATTGGGGCTTGGTGGGGTATGGTGGCGGCCGCCGGCCGCGGGTTACCGTGAGTCGCGCAGGCGGCGCCAGGCGGCGGCGTTGCGGTTGTGCTCTTCGAGGGTGCGGGCAAAGACGTGGCCGCCGCTGCCGTCGGCGACGAAGTAGAGGTCTTCGGTCTCGAGCGGGTCGAGCACGGCGGCGATGGCGGCGGCGCCGGGATTGGCGATCGGCGCCGGCGGCAGGGCGTCGATGAGATAGGTGTTGTAGGGGTGGGGGGCGGCGAGGTCGGCGCGGGTCAGTGCCCGGCCGAGGGGGCCGGCGCCGTGGGTCAGGCCGTAGATCACCGTCGGGTCCGACTGCAGGCGCATGCCGAGGCGCAAGCGGTTGACGAAGACGCCCGCGACGTGGCGGCGCTCGCCCGCCACACCGGTCTCCTTTTCGACGACGGAGGCCAGGATCACCGCTTCCTCGGGTGTCGCGAAAGGCAGGTTCTCCGCGCGGGTCTCCCAGAGCTCGGAGAGCGTGGCGGCCATGGCGTCGGTCATGCGCGCGAGCACCGCATCGCGCGTGTCGCCGCTGACATAGTGATAGGTCTCGGGCAGCAGGCTGCCTTCGGGCGGGGTCGCCGTGACCTCTCCCGTGAGCGCGGGGGTGGCGGCGACGATGGCAACGATCTCGACCGCGGTCAGGCCCTCGGGGACGGTGACGCGGCGGGTCAGCACGCGGCCGTCGGAGAGGCGGGCGATGACATTGCGCATGCTTTCATGGGCGGGCACGGCATATTCGCCGGCCTTGAGATTGCCGTCCGCGGCCAGCAGGCGGGCGGCGATGGCGAAGAGGTCCGGGTCGTCGATGACACCGGCGGCTTCGAGCGTGTCGCCGATGCCCGCGATGGAGCTGCCGGGCGCGATGGCGATCAGCGCTTCCGTCCCGTGGGGTCCCGGGCGCTCGGTGTGCTCGACAAGCCAGATGGCGTAGCCGACGGCGACCACGGCGAGGAGCAGGATCAGGGAGACGAGATCGCCGAGGAAGCGCATGGCCCGACCCTCGCTCGGCTCAGGACGCCTTGCGGAAGATCAAACTGGCGTTGGTGCCGCCGAAGCCGAAGGAATTGGAGAGCGCCGCGCGCACGGTGCGCTGCTTGGCCTCGTTGGCCACCAGGTCGATGTCGCAGCCCTCGGACGGGTTCTCCAGATTGAGGGTCGGCGGCACGACGTCGTTGGCGACGGCGAGGATGGAGAAGATGGTCTCCACCGCCCCGGCGGCGCCGAGCAGGTGGCCGACCGCCGATTTGGTCGACGACATGGAGATGCGGTAGGCCTCCTCGCCGAACAGGCGCTTGACCGCACCCAGCTCGATCTCGTCGCCGAGCGGGGTCGAGGTGCCGTGGGCATTGACGTAGTCGATATCGGCGACGGTCATGCCGGCACTCTTCAGCGCCGCGCCCATGGAGCGGAAGCCGCCATTGCCGTCGGGCGCAGGCGCAGTGATGTGGTGGGCGTCGCCCGACATGCCGTAGCCGGCGAACTCGGCATAGATGGTGGCGCCGCGGGCCTTCGCGTGCTCAAGCTCCTCCAGCACCACGATGCCGGCGCCCTCGCCCATGACAAAACCGTCGCGGTCCTTGTCCCAGGGCCGCGAGGCGCGCTCGGGCTCGTCGTTGAAATTGGTGGACAGCGCGCGGGCGGCGGCGAAGCCGGCAATGCCGAGGCGCGAGATGGCAGCCTCCGAGCCGCCCGCCACCATGACGTCGGCGTCGTCCAGCATGATCATGCGTGCCGCGTCGCCGATGGCGTGGGCGCCGGTCGAGCAGGCCGTGACCACGGAATGGTTGGGGCCCTTGAAGCCGTAGCGGATGGAGACCTGGCCCGAGGCGAGGTTGATCAGGCAGCTGGGGATGAAGAACGGGCTGAGGCGCCGGGGCCCTTTTTCGTGCAGCACGATGGAGCCCGCCTCGATGCTCGGCAGGCCGCCGATGCCTGAGCCGATGAGCACGCCGGTGCGCTCGCGCTCCGCCTCCCCCTCGGGCTTCCACTGCGACTGCTCGACCGCCTGCGTCGCGGCGGCGATGGCGTAGTGGATGAAGGGGTCCATCTTGCGCTGTTCCTTGCGCGCGATGAAATCGTCGGGATCGAAGGCGTCGGGCTCCTCGCCGCGGGGCACCTGGGCGGCGATGCGCACGCTCAGATCCTCGGTCTCGAAGCCGCGGATGGCGGCCACGCCCGATTCGCCCGCGATCAGGCGCCGCCAGGTGGCGTCGACGCCGCAGGCCAGCGGCGAGATCATGCCCATGCCGGTAACGGCAACGCGTCTCATGCGCCTTCGACCTCTGCCTGGGCCGTCACCCGTTCAGGCTCAGGCCTGCTGGTTGATGTAGTCGATGGCGTCCTGGACGGTGACGATCTTGTCGGCCGCATCGTCCGGAATCTCGCAGCCGAACTCCTCCTCGAACGCCATCACCAGCTCCACGGCATCGAGGCTGTCGGCGCCGAGGTCGTCCATCAGGCTGGCGCTCTCAGTAACCTTCGCTTCGTCGATACCGAGGTGCTCGACGACAATCTTCTTGACCCGATCGGCGACGTCGCTGCCGTCACTCATGGCACACCCTCTCTTACGCGTTCCTGATTACCCTCTGGCCCCGCTTCCCGCGGGCCGCCGGGTGGTAGCATACTTGACTCGCCATTGCCAAGCGAGCGTGACGCTCGTGGTCCAAATCTGACATATGGTACCCATAGGACGGTCGTCCGCGCCCACCGGTTAGGCGCGCGGTGCGCCGCGATGCGGGTCCATCGCAAGGACCGCGCAACGACGCCGGTGGGCGCGGACGGCCGCCCATAGGTCGCCTCTGACGCCGCCTCGCGTCGTCAGGCACGTTTGCCGATGGGCCGGCATCGCCAGCACGCACCTTTCTAGCGAAGCGACGGCAGAGGCGATCCTATGGGTGCCATATGTCAGATTTGGACCACTAGTCACCGAAATCGATGTTTGTGACGATGCTAGCCGTGAAGTCCGGCGTCATGCTGGCGACGTCCCAGCCGCTGAAGGTCACGGAGAACTCCGCCGCGCCTGCCACGGTCATGGACAGGCCGTCGGCGGTATCGGTGAAAGAGAGGGCCCCGTCGCGCGCGGCTATGTCCGTGCCGAGAGAGTCGAACAACAGGTCGAGATCGATGATATCGCCCTCGACCGTATCAAAATCGGCGATCACGTCATGGCCGTCGAGGGCGCTTTCGAAGACGAAGCGGTCGGCACCTCCACCGCCGCGCAGTATGTCGTCACCGCCGCCGCCGATCAGGCGGTCGTTGCCGCCATTGCCGAACAGCAGGTCGTCCGATGCGCCGCCATCGATGATGTCGAAGGCATTGCCGCCGACGAGGAAATCGCTCTCCGCGGTGCCGGCTTCCTCGAAGCCGAAGACCGTGCCGGGCAGAGACTCGAAGAGGAAGAACTCGACCGCGTTGCCGGCGTAGTGATTGATGATGTCGACGCCCGCGTTGACCGTCACCGTGACCGGAACAAAGAACTCGTCAAGTATCTCGCCTCTGGCCTCGAGGTCGCGAATGATGAGGTCGTCGCCCTGGCGGTAGGCGGTAATGCGCTCCGGAGTGACCGGGTTGAGCTGCGATATCGAATCGACCCAGGCGTATTGGCCGAAGCCGAGGGCATCGAATTGGCCGCCCGGGTCGAAAATCGTATCGATGTCGTCGAGGACGATGCCGTCGGGAGCCTTCTCGGTGCCTGGCGGCGGTGCTTCCCTGAGGCTGCTGAAAGTCGCGCTCAGCAGGACAAAGCCAGTGTCGCCCACGCCGGCCCGGTTGGCAGTGGCACCGAAGACGTAGAAATCGCTGTCCGCGCCGCCGTCAAGAGTATCGTTGCCGCTGCCGCCGTTGAGGGTATCGGCGCCCGAACCGCCTAACAAGAGGTCACCGCCGCCGCCGCCCATGAGCACATCATTGCCGTCAAAGCCCGCCAGGAAATCGGTGCCGTTGAGGCCGCGCAATATGTTGTCCTGGGCGTCCCCGTAGATAACATCGGGCCGCTGGGTTCCGACGACGTTCTCGATGCCGCTGATCACCTGATTGGCACCGTCGATGTTGGAGGTGCCGGAATTGAGGTCGACCCAGACCGGATCCGCGGACAGCCCCGCAACAATCTCCTCAGAGTCGGCGTAATAGACCGTATCGATGCCGTCGCCGCCGATCAGGGTGTTTTCGCCGCGGCCGAAGAGAATGTCGTCGCCCGCACCGCCGTCGAGGGTGTTGCTGCCGCTGTCGTCGCGCAGAAAATCGTTGCCATCGCCGCCGAACAGCTGGTCATCGCCCGCCTCGCCGAACAGGCGGTCGTCGCCCTCGCCGCCGTACAAGCTATCGTCGCCGACATTGCCAAACAGGTAATCGTTGCCGGCCCCGCCTATCAAGACGTCGAAGTCGCCAGGCTCACTGCCTGGCGGCGCTTGGAGATTGCCGTAGTCGCCGATCAAGACGTCGTCACCGTCGTCGCCGCTCATGACGTCGGTGCCGCCCATGCCCCAAAGGAAATCGGTACCGCCACGGCCAGCCACGCTGTCGCGACCGTCGCCGCCGAGAATCTCGTTGGTGCCGTCGTCGCCGTAGATGTAATCGCCGTAGGCCGATCCGCGAACGTTCTCGATTCCCGTGATCGTGTCGCCAGGCTCGCCCACCTCCCAGGACCGGCCGCCCGCCAAGTCGGTAGAGGTCCAATTCCTCGCCGCGGTCAAGCTCAGCCAGTCGAGGCCTTCGCCGCCGTCGATGGTGTCCGCGCCGGCACCACCCGCAAGGTGGTCGTCGCCGGCGCCGCCGAGCAGCGAGTCGGTGCCATCGCCACCGACCAGGAAGTCGCGCTCGGCACCGCCCAACAGATGATCGTTGCCGGCGCCGCCGTAGATGGCATCGCGGCCGTCACCACCGGAGAGGAAGTCCTTGCCGCCACTGCCGACCAAGAAGTCGTCGTCCGCCGTACCAGCCGCGGTGACGGTCATCGACAAGGTGAAATCGTCAAAGTGGACGCTCTCCACGGGCACGCCCTGATACTGGGCAAAGATGCGAACCCCATCGTCGGCAGCCGTCGTGAGATCGTCGATCATCAGGTCCATACCGCTGCGATAGGCGTCGAAATCGACCGGCAGGTACATCATGCCGAGGCCGCCATAGGAGATCACGGAGGTTGCGGTGGTAGCGCCGCCGCTGAGCGTGTCCAGCGAGAAGACGCCATCGAAGTGCAAGGCGTCGGGCAGGAAGCCGCGGCCGAGATCCTGGAACAGGCCGAGGCGGTCCACTCCCGCGCTGTCGAGAATGGTATCGCGGCCCCAGCCGCTGCCCCAGGCGTAGGAATCGTTGCCGTTGCCACCCAACAAGGTATCGTCGCCGTGATTGCCTTCGAGATAGTCGAAGCCTTCGCCGCCGTGAAGGGTGTCGTTGCCGGCACCGGCCGGATCGACCAGGGAACGGCCATCGAACGTGATGGGGACGCTGTCGCCGAACAGGAAATCGTTGCCGCCATCGCCCAAAATCTCATCGTCGGCCTCGTGGCCGAAAGCGATATC
>CAYPAX010000068.1:0-18722 GCA_964408735.1 uncultured Rhodospirillaceae bacterium
GAATCAGACACAGCGACACGCGTCCAGAGCAGACTTCGTCAACGGGCTGCTATGCGGAAGAGGGCGAGGATCTCGATATCGATCTCGCCGAGCGGGAATATCTCGAAAGCCTGGTTACGGTCATTGCCGAGCGCAACGGCTTTGCCGAGGAGCCGCGCGGCGCGAATGTGCCGGCCAATGTGGCACGCCTCGGCGTCGCCGGCATCGCTCTGACCGACATTGCCGGCGAGCCCTTGGTGAAGACTGCCGGCATGCCGCCGCCAAGCCCTGAGCTGCGCCAGGCCATGGCCGTGGCTGCGGGTGGCGCGGAGGGGCTCTACGACTTGCACATGGGCACGGCCGACGAGCTGACCATCGGCCTGGCGGTGCCGATCTATGCCGTGCAGGACGAATCCCAGATCATTGGCGTCGCCGTGGGCCTGAAGCTGGTTGGTGCCGAACTCTTCTCGCGCCTGGTGCAGCCGGGCGAGACCGTGGAAACCGCCGAGACCTATCTCGTGCGCGCCACCGAGAGCAGCGTGGAGTTCATTTCCCCCTGGCGGACGGCAGCGCGCCTTTGGCACGGAATCCGCTGGCGTTGGATAGGGAAGGTCTGGCATCGGCATTTGTCGTGGATTCGCCAGGGGCATCCGCCATCAAGGTTAACTACGACGGCGTCGAGGTGTTGACGACGGGCCGCAAGCTGGCGCGGGCGCCCTGGTATCTGGTGCGCACCGTGCCCACCGCGGCGGCGTTGACGGAGATCCAGACCCGCTCAGCCTGGACCCTGACCATTTTCGTCGCCATCATCGGCGCCCTTGCCGGGGCCATGGTCATCATCTGGTTCTACTCGACCTCCGTGCGCGAGGCCGAGGCGGCGGAGAAATACCGCATCAGCGCGGAGCTGTTTACCAATGTGACGGAATTCCTGCGCGTGGTGACCGACAACCTTCCCAATCCGATTTTCGCCGTCGATGGCAGCGGCCGATACACCTTCGCGAACATGGCTGCGAGCAAGGATGTCGAGATGCATCCGCGCGACATGATGGGCAAGCTCATGTCCGGCGTCATGGGCGCCGCGCGCGCACGCACCTATCAGCGCATCAACGAGCGGGTCATCGACAATCAGGTAACCGAGGACGACGTGCAGCGCATCGAGGGCGATAGCGATGCGGATCTTCGTATTCTGCGCTCGAGCCATCTGCCGATCCCGGCCACGGCGCTGCGGCCTGCCGGCGCGCTGGTGCTGCTCGACGATCTCACCGAGGTCAGCGCCGAGCGTGATCGCCGCGAACGCATTCTGCGCCAGCTCGTGCAGACGCTGATGGCGGTCGTGGACCGGCGAGATCCCTTCTCCGCCAACCATTCCGCGCGCGTCGCGGAAGTCTCGCGGGCGGTTGCCGAGGAGATGGATCTGTCTCGCATCGAAGCGGATACGGCCGATATCGCCGCCAGCCTGATCAATCTCGGCAAGGTGCTGGTGCCGCGCGAGCTGCTGACCAAGACTGACGACTTGAGCGAGGATGAGCGGGAGATCCTGCGCCAGAGCGTGCAAAGCAGCGCCGACCTGTTGGAAGGCGTCGAATTCGACGGACCGGTGGTGCGCACCATTCGCGAAGTGCAGGAGCGCTGGGACGGCAGTGGCCAGAAAGGCATATCCGGCGAAGACATCGTCCAGGCCGCCCGAATCGTGGCCGTTGCCAACGCTTTCGTCGGCATGGTCAGTGCACGAGCCTACCGCGATCCGCTGAGCTTCGATCAGGCCAGCGGAATTTTGCAGGAGGGTATCGACAGCGCTTTCGACCGGCGGCCGGTTTCGGCATTGGTAAATATTCTCGACAATCGCGGCGGGCGCGAGCGTTGGGAGGCCTATCGCCAGCGCCCCGACCCCGAGGCAGAAGCCTAGGACTGCGGCGGAGGACGGCACCATGGCGCGTCCCGATCGCGCCGAGCAACTCTCGGCATGTCTCGGTGCCGTCTTCGACGCAGTGATTGCGGCGGAATCGACGCCGCGCTTCATTAGTGCCTTGGGCGAAATTCTCGACGGCTACGGGTTCGACCTTCTGCTATGCGGTACCGATGCCGAGGGCGCGATCTACGAAATGCCTGCGGTGACGTCGAGGTTGGGCGAGGTTGATTTCGAGACCGAGCCGAAGCCTGCCAATGATGGTACGGACAATGGGTTCCTGCTGGGGCGGGGACGAGGCAAGGACGACAGCCTCGGCGACCTGGTCCTGCGCTGCAAGGCCGGGAATCGCGGCAGCGCCGGCAAAGCCATGCTGGAAGATATCGTCGGGCATGTGTTGCGTGCCATGCAGTTGCACCGCGCGCTGGTTGGCGGCCAGGTGCGTGGCCAGGCGACCAATATCGTGCTCGACTCCCTGCCCATGGGCGTCATCCTGGTCAATGCCGAGGCACGTATTCTCCAGGTCAACCGCATGGCCGAGGAATTCCTGGCGATGGGTGACGGGCTGCGGGCCGATACAGCGGGGTTGGCGGCGTCGTCGCCCCACGACAGCGAGCGCCTTCGCGAAATGGTTACGCAAGTGGCGACGGCCGATGTGGATGCGCCTGCCACACCTGTCGGTGTCCTGCGCCTCGAACGTCCCTCGCTCGAAACACCATGGCAAATTGTTGCCTTGCCCGTGCACGCACGGCGCCGCGCCGATACGGTGTCCGAGGTTGCCGCCCTGTTCGTGACCGAGACCGCTATCGGCGGGCCGTCGGGCATTCCGCCGGAGGCGCTGGTGAGGCTGTTCGACCTGACACCGGCGGAGGCGCGGCTGCTGGTGGCGCTGGTCGAAGGCATGGCGCTCGACGAGACCGCCAAGAGCTTCGGTGTCAGCAAGAACACGCTGCGCAATCAGTTGAACCAGGTGTTCCGCAAGACCGAGACCAACAAGCAGTCCGAGCTGGTGCGCCTGGTGCTCTCAAGCCCGGCGCCGGTGCTCATTCGCCGCCAGCGTGATAAGGAGGATGGCTAGAGCATGACCGAAGACGTTCGGCGCATTCATGGATATTACTCTCCCAACGATTTGTATAAAAAAATCATTGATGGCCTCAACGAGCTTGGCACGGATTTGTCGAAAGTCTCACTGGATGATCTTCAGCCCGTGGATGAATTTCATATCCGGGGCGACACCGCTACCAAAGAGCTGATCGCGCTTTGCGGCTTTACGCCTGATATGCATATTCTGGACGTGGGCTGCGGCATCGGTGGCTCCGCGCGTCGCTTATCACAGGAAACGGGCTGCCGCGTGACCGGCATAGACTTGAGCGACGAATACATCGATACCGCACAACGACTGACAGGGCTGCTCAATATGCAGGATCGGGTTGCGTTTGAGGCGGCCAGTGCATTGGCATTGCCGTTCGATGACAATGCGTTCGACGGCGCCTGGTCACTGCAGATGAACATGAATATCTACGATAAGCTGGGCTGGCTGAAGGAAGTCTATCGCGTTCTCAAGCCCGGTTGCCGGGCTGTCCTGTATGAAGTTTGCGGCAACAAGAACACGCCGCAGCATTTCCCGGTGCCTTGGGCGCAAGACAGTTCCATGAGCTTTCTGGTGCCGCCGGATTCATTTCGAGATGTCATAACGTCCGCCGGTTTCGATATCGCGGTTTGGCATGACAAGACCGATCTTGCGCGAGACGCTTTTGCGCAAGTTCAAGAGCCCGCGGGCGAGCCGAATTTGCCGGTGCTGGGGGTCTATATGCTGGTGGGCAAAGACATCGCTACCAAAGCCTATAATCTGCATCGCAATCTTGAGGAGGAACGCGTCAGCCTGATCGAAACCGTTGCGGTAAGGCCCAACACCTAACTTGCTAAGTTCCGGGTCCATGGACGAAACAACGGTTCCGAAATCACCTGGTGGCCGCTTAATGGCTGCGATCGGCCGCATCGGGGCTGATCCTGGCGACACGGCCGAGGCGCGCCTGCAGAAGACGCTTCTGGTCGCCTCTACCCTGACCATGGCCAGCCTGGCCATCATCTGGGGCGGCATCTATGCAGCCTTTGGTGAATATGGTGCGGCTGCAATTCCGTGGTCCTATGCCGTCGTCTCGTTCGCCAGCATTGTGCTGTTCGGCAGGATTCGGCGCTACCGAGTCTTCCGCTTCAGCCAACTGCTGTTTGGCCTGTTTCTGCCGTTCCTGCTGATGGTCGAACTCGGCGGCTTCATAGAGTCCAGTGCGGTGGTGCTATGGTCCTTGATGTCGCCCCTGGGAGCGTTGGTCTTCTCGGGCCGCCGGGACGCGGGCAGGTGGTTTGCCGCATATGCCATCCTGATCGTGCTCGGCGCGGCTTTCGAGGCTATCCCTCACGCGCGATCGGAGTTGCCGCAAGCCGCGATCACGGCCCTGTTCGTGATGAATATCGTCGGCGTCTCCGGGGTCGCCATGATGCTCCTGCAATATTTCGTCGGTGAGCGGAATCTGGCCATGGAAACGCTCGACCGCAAGCACCGCTGGATCACGCGCGCCTTCTCAAGCTACGTGTCGCCGAACCTGGTTCGCTATCTGATCGACCACCCGGAAGGACTGAGGCTGGGTGGCGAAAGGCGGGTTTGCTCGTTCGTATTGACTGACTTGGCCGATTTCACGCCGCTGGTCGAGAAGACTGATCCGGAAATCGTCGTCTCCACGCTGAACGCCTATCTCGAGGGCATGACCGAAATCATCTTCGCCCACGACGGCACCATAGACCGGATCGTTGGCGACTCGATTGCGGTGATGTTCTCGGCACCGGTCGAACAGCCCGATCACGCGGCGCGGGCAGTGTCATGCGCGCTCGCGCTTGACGCCTTCGCCGATAAATTCGCCGACGCCCGGCGCGCGACCGGTCTCGCCTTCGGCTCTACACGAATAGGGGTCATTCAGGGCCGGTCATCGTCGGCAATGTGGGCAGCGCGGCGCAGCTGGATTACCGAGCGCTTGGCGACACCATCAATACCGCAGCCAGGCTGGAAAGCGCCAACAGACATGTCGACACCCGCGTTCTTCTCAGCGGCACGACCGTGGCAGCCTGCGACGACTTGGCGGCGCGGCCGGTCGGAATTCTCCTGCTCAAGGGCAAGAGCGAAGGCATTGAAGCTTTCGAGCCGCTGGAGGGTGGCGCCGACGACACCGCCTCTATCGACCAATATCAGGTGGCCTATGCCTGCATGGCATCCAAGGCACCCGACGCATTGGAGACGTTCGAAGCACTGGCCGCCGACAGTCCCGATGATCGACTGGTGGCGTTTCACCTCCACCGCCTCCGGTCCGGTGAAAGTGGGGCCACTATCGCATTCGAAGAGAAATAGGGCTTTAGGATTGCGCCGGATCCAAGCCCGTGCTGCGCAGCACGAACTCCGCCACGGCGCTGACGCCGTTTTCGTCCTTGAGGCAGGTGAAGACGAAGGGGCGTTTGCCGCGCATACGCCGGCTGTCGCGGTCCATCACGTCGAGACTGGCGCCGACCAGCGGCGCGAGATCGGTCTTGTTGATCACCAGCAGGTCGGAGCGCGTTATGCCGGGCCCACCCTTGCGCGGGATCTTGTCGCCGGCCGAGACGTCGATGACGTATATGGTGATGTCGGCAAGCTCGGGGCTGAAGGTGGCGGCGAGATTGTCGCCGCCGGATTCGATCAGCAACAGGTCGAGGGCAGGGAAGCGCGCCACGAGATCGTCGATGGCGGCGAGATTGATCGAGGCATCCTCGCGAATTGCGGTGTGCGGGCAGCCTCCGGTCTCGACACCGACGATGCGCTGCGCATCGAGCGCGCCCGAGCGCACCAGGAACTGGGCATCTTCCTTGGTGTAGATATCGTTGGTGACAACGGCGATCTCGAAGCGGTCGCGCAGCGATTTGCAGAGGGCATCGGTCAACGCGGTCTTGCCGGAGCCGACAGGGCCGCCGATGCCGATGCGGGCGGGGCCGTGCGCAGAACGGGTCATGAGCGGAACAACCTCACATATTGGGTTTCGTGGGCGATCGACAGCCAATCGACCATGGGTGTGGCGCTGCCGATCTCGTCGAGCGCGACGCCCGGTGCACGGTCGGCAGCCATTTGGACTGTCTCGGCGAGGTCGGCGATAACCGCCTGGCCGTCGCTTTGGCCGAGCGGGACGAGGCGCATGCCGGCGGAAGCGAGATTGGCGACGAGGCCGTGCAGATAGGCGACGAGGCTGGCCTGGCGCGGCAGCCTGAATGCAGCGCATGCCGTGGCGACGGCGACGGGATAAGGGGCGGGATGGAGCAGCTTGTCGAGCCAGGGATGCGGCCAGGCGCGCGTCGTCGCTGTCAGAAAGGCCTCGCCTTGCGCTTCGGATTCGAGCGCGATCTCCGGCGTCGGGCGTTGCGCCTGAGCGTGAACCGTGATTTCGGCAAGCTCCGACCAAACCTCAGCCGAGGCGGCATCGTAGGCCTGGCAAAAGAAGCAGGCATCGACCCAACCGTCGCCATGTGAGACAAGGGTCTCCAACCAATCGCGCAAGGTTTCGCGGTCGTGCACCAGACCCGCTTCCACTGCCGCCTCCAGGGCATGGCTGTAGCTGTAGGCCCCGACCGGATAGCCGGGCGATAGCCACGCCATAAGCGGATAGAGCGCCCGCTCATCCATGACGGTGATAGGCGCCGGCTTCGGGTTGGAAAGGGGCCGTCAGACGCTTCGTCTCGTTGCCGAGTCCTTCGATCATATCGACGAGCACCGGGTCGTGGCGGAAGCGGATGGCGCCGGCTAGCACCTGTGCGGGAACATGACGATTGCCGAGATGCCAGGCGAGACGGGCGAGACCCTCCGGGCTGTCACAGGGCACTTCGACCAGCGCCTCGGACGCCGCGCGGACGCAAATCCAGCGATCGTCATCAAGCATCAGGCCGTCGCCCTCGGCGAGCCTGACCACGGACGGCAGGTCTAGCAGGAAGGCGGAGCCGGAATCGCAGCGCAGACGAATGCGGCGGCGCACCCGGTCCTCGTAGTCGAGCGTTACCGTGTCGGCGGCACTGTCGGCAGGCCAACTGCCGGCGGGCGCGGTGTCGACAACCCGTTGCATCAGAACAGGAAGTAGCGTTGCGCCATGGGCAAATCTTGCGCCGGCTCGCAGGTCAGAAGCTCGCCGTCGGCGCGCACTTCATAAGTCTCGGGATCGACATCGATGGCAGGCGTCGCCGCATTATGGACCATGCTCTGCTTGCCGATGCCGCCGCGGGTATTGGCGACGGCCACCAGCTCCCGCGACAGCCCATCCAGGCCGGTATCGAGCGCGACGGCGCTGACGAAGCTCATGGCACTTTCGACGCAGGAGGCGCCGTAGCTTGCGAACATCGGCCGGTAGTGCACCGGCTGCGGTGTCGGGATCGAGGCGTTGGGATCGCCCATCGGTGCCGTGGCGATGCTGCCCCCCTTGATCACCATGGCCGGCTTGACGCCAAAGAAGGCGGGGTGCCAGAGCACCAGGTCCGCGAGCTTGCCTTGCTCGACCGAGCCCACATGGTCGGCGATGCCGTGAGCGATGGCGGGATTGATGGTGTATTTGGCCACATAGCGCCTGGCGCGAAAATTGTCGTTGTCGCCACTTTCCTCGGCCAGGCTGCCGCGCTGTTTGCGCATCTTGTCGGCGGTTTGCCAGGTGCGGATGATCACCTCGCCGACACGGCCCATGGCCTGGCTGTCGGAGGCGATGATCGAGAAGGCGCCGAGGTCGTGCAGGATGTCCTCCGCGGCAATCGTCTCGCGGCGGATGCGGCTTTCCGCGAAGGCGATGTCCTCGGCGATTTTCGGGTCCAGGTGATGGCAGACCATGAGCATGTCGAGATGCTCGTCGATGGTGTTGTGGGTGAAGGGACGGGTGGGGTTTGTGGACGACGGCAGCACATTCCTTTCGCCGCACAGCTTGATGATGTCCGGCGCGTGACCGCCGCCCGCGCCTTCGGTGTGGAAGGCGTGGATGGTGCGTCCGGCAAAGGCTTCGATGGTGTTCTCGACGAATCCCGACTCGTTCAGGGTGTCGGTGTGGATGAGCACCTGGACGTCGAGCTCGTCGGCGACAGACAGGCAGCAGTCGATGGCGCCGGGCGTGGTGCCCCAGTCTTCATGCAATTTCAGCCCGCAGGCCCCGGCCAGAACCTGTTCGCGCAACGCTTCTGGCGTGCTGGCATTGCCCTTGCCGAAAAAACCCAGATTCATGGGAAAGGCCTCGGCTGCCTGCAGCATGCGCCGGATATGCCAGGCGCCCGGCGTGCAGGTGGTGGCGTTTGTGCCGGCGGCCGGGCCGGTGCCGCCGCCGAGCATCGTGGTAACGCCGCTGGTCAGGGCCTCTTCGATGAGCTGCGGGCAAATGAAATGGATGTGCGAATCGATCCCGCCCGCGGTGCAGATAAGGCCTTCGCCGGCAATGGCCTCGGTACCGGGCCCGACGACGATGTCGACGCCCGGCTGGGTATCCGGATTGCCGGCCTTGCCGATATTGGCGATGCGGCCGTCTCGCAAGCCGATATCCGCTTTGACGACGCCCCAATGGTCGAGGATCAGCGCATTGGTGATGACCGTATCGACGGCGCCGTCGGCGCGCGAGACCTGCGACTGGCCCATGCCGTCGCGGATCACCTTGCCGCCACCGAACTTCACTTCCTCGCCATAGGTGGTGTGGTCGCGCTCGACCTCGATGACGAGATCGGTATCGGCAAGGCGCACCTTGTCGCCGGTGGTGGGGCCGAACATGCCGGCATAGGCGCCGCGGCTTATGGTATTCGCCATCGCTCAGTCCTCCAGCTTGCCCATGACGGCCTGGTTGAAGCCGAACACGCGCCGAAGGCCCTCGAAGGCGACCAGGGTGACCTCGCGCGTTTGACCAGGCTCGAAGCGCACGGCGGTGCCGGCGGGAATATCGAGCCTCTGCCCGCGTGCGGCCTCGCGGTCGAAGGAAAGCCCGCTATTGGTTTCGGCGAAGTGGTAGTGGCTGCCCACCTGCACCGGCCGGTCGCCGGTATTGACCACGCTGACGGTGGTCGTCTCGCGGCCTTCGTTGAGCGTGATATCGCCATCCGCTGTCATGATTTCTCCGGGGATCATCGCGTCCTCCTCAACGGATCGGATCGTGCACGGTGACCAGCTTGGTCCCGTCGGGAAAGGTCGCCTCGACCTGTATGTCGTGGATCATTTCGGCAATGCCCTCCATGACCTGGGCACGCCCGATAACACTGGCGCCGGACTGCATGAGGTCGGCAACCGTCTTGCCGTCGCGCGCGCCTTCGACCACATGGTCTGTGATCAGGGCGATGGCTTCCGGGTGGTTGAGCTTGACGCCGCGCTCGAGGCGCTGGCGCGCCACCATGGCGGCCATCGAGACCAGAAGCTTGTCTTTTTCCCTGGGTGTCAGGTTCACTGTCTTGCTCCCCGTCAATGATGCCAGAGGGTAGGCAGGGTTGGTGTTCGGCCCAAAGCAGAAGCGCGAAAGTGGCGCCAGAAGCTGCCCACCGCCTCGCGCAAACGATGTGGCTCCTTGCCGAGCCAGCGACAGATCAGCACGTTGCCGAGCACGGTGGCCCCGGACAGGGACTCAGGCAACAGCGCCCGCGCCTCGTCGAGCCGGTCCGCGGCATCGTCCGCCAGGTAGATTGCCGTGGCAAGGGACCGCGCGCCGTCCAATCCGGCCCTGGCCGCGCTGAGCCGGGCGATATCACCGTCGAGATGCAGGGCATCGAGCCAGGCCAGCTTGCCGCAATCCTCGACCCGCCAGCGGTCGAACAGGCTGCCGGTGCGTACGCTTTCGTCCATGCCCAGGCGCCCGAGGACAAGGATCTCACCGGCCAGGATTCGCGCGCCGGGCTCGCGGCGTACAGTGGTCTGCCTTTTGAGCTTTGCCGCATCGAACAGGATGGTGCCCTGGGGCAGCCATTCCAATCGGGAATCGCGGCGTGCCGTCAATGTCACATCGACCACGGCCGTTGCGCCGGTGGAGCGATAGACCTTCTCCGCCGCTTGGCCGATCAGCAGCGCATCGCCGCCGGCAACGCAATCGATCTCGACCCTGTGACGGTCGCCGCCGACAATGCCGCCTGCCGTGTTGACGAGGATTCCCGTCTGCGGCTCGCCGCCATCGACGCGGGGGCGCAGCAGCCTCAGTGGTTGGCGCTGGTAGATGTCACCAAAAGCGCCGCCCGCGCCCACGCTGGCCCGGACTTCGCCGTCGGCAGCGGGCGCCTCAGACGGTAAGGTGACGGCGGACATCGTCATTGGCCAAGCTCTCCGCTGTTCCCTCGGCAACGATCTCGCCCCGGTTCAGCACCACATAGCGGTCCGCCAGGCTTTGGGCGAACTCGAAATACTGCTCGACCAGCAGGATGGCCATCTCGCCTTCCTCCCGCAAGATGCGGATAACGGCTTCGATATCCTTGATGATCGAGGGCTGAATGCCTTCGGTTGGCTCGTCGAGCACCAGCATTCGCGGGCGCATGACAAGGGCGCGGGCAATGGCAAGCTGCTGCTGTTGGCCGCCTGAGAGGTCGCCGCCGCGCCGGCTCAGCATCGATTTGAGCACCGGAAACAGCTCGTAGACACGCTCAGGGATGGAGCGCAACGCCCGTGGCGCGGCGGCAAAGCCGGTGCGCAGGTTCTCCTCCACGGTGAGCAGGGGAAAGATCTCGCGGCCCTGGGGCACGTAGGCGATCCCGGCCGCGGCGCGGCGGTGCGCCGGCTGCGTCGTGATATCCGTGTTCTCCCAGTGAATCCGCCCGCTGCTGACCTTGTGCTGGCCGACGATGGCCCGCAGCAGGCTGGTCTTGCCGACGCCATTGCGGCCCAGCACGCAGGTCACTTCGCCGATCGGGGCTTCCATCGAAATTTGCCGCAGGGCCTGGCTGGCGCCGTAATGCAGATCGATGGCCTGGACCTCCAGCATCGCTCAGCGCCCGAGATAGATCTCGATCACGCGCTCGTCGTTCTGAACGCTGTCGAGGGGGCCTTGGGCGATGACCGAGCCTTCGTGGAGGACGGTCACGCGGGTGTCGAGCGCGCGCACGAAATCCATGTCGTGCTCGACCACCATGACGGAATGTGTTTCTGCGATGTGGCGCAAAAGCTGGGCGGTCTGTTCCGTCTCGGCATCGGTCATGCCGGCGACGGGCTCGTCGACCATGAGTAGCTCCGGGTCCTGCATCAGCAGCATGCCGATCTCCAGCCACTGCTTCTGACCATGCGAGAGGTCGCCGGCGCGGCGGCGCGCATGATCGCTGAGAGAGATAATCCCCAGCACCTCTTCGATGCGTACCAGCTCGTCCGCGGCAAGGCGCTTGAAAACGGCATGAAAGACGCCACGGTCGCCTTTCAAGGCCAGCTCCAGATTGTCGAACACGGTGTGGTTTTCGAACACCGTGGGCTTCTGGAACTTGCGTCCGATGCCGAGATTGGCGATGGCCGCCTCGTCGAGCTTGGTGAGATCGACATCGCCGCGGAAGATCAGGCGGCCCTGGTCGGGCTTTGTCTTGCCGCTGATGACGTCCATCATGGTCGTCTTGCCGGCGCCGTTGGGGCCGATGACGGCTTCCATCTGGCGGGCGGAGGCATAGAAATTGAGATCGTTCAGCGCCTTGAAGCCGTCAAAGCTGACGCTCACGCCTTCGACGTAGAGCAGGGCGTCGCCAGGCTCAGGCGCGCTTGCCGCGACTTCCTCGGGCGGCAGCAGCTTGTGGGCAATGTCACTCACCGGCCATCACCTCCGTGGCTTGCTGCGTGGGGCGTTTGCGCGTCAGCGTCGTGCGCAGGCTCGAGACGGCGCCGACGATGCCCTTGGGCAGGAATATCGTGACGCCGATGAACATCCCGCCCAGCACGAAAAGCCAAAGCTCGGGCAGGGCGCCGGTGAAATAGCTCTTGGCGTAGTTCACCAGGATGGCGCCGAGCACGGCACCGAACAGGGTGCCGCGGCCGCCCATGGCGACCCAGATGACGATCTCGATGGAATTGGCCGGCGCGAACTCGCCGGGATTTATGATGCCGACCTGGGGCACGTATAGGGCGCCGGCGATGCCGGCGAGAACGGCCGATAGCACGAAAACGAAGAGCTTGTAGTATTCCACCCGGTAGCCAAGAAAGCGGGTGCGGCTTTCGGCATCGCGGACCGAGACCAGCACGCGCCCGAAGCGCGACGTGACCAGAAAGCGCGACAGCAGAAAGCCGAGCGCAAGCGCGATCGCCGAAGCAACGTAGAGCCCGAGGCGCGTGCCGTCCGCCTGCAAATCGAAGCCGAGCAGGTCCTTGAAGTCGGTGAGGCCGTTATTGCCGCCAAAGCCCATGTCGTTGCGGAAGAAGGCGAGCAGCAGCGCGAAGGTCATGGCCTGGGTCATGATCGAGAGATAGACGCCGGTGACCCGCGAGCGGAAAGCCAGCCAGCCGAAGACAAAGGCGAGCGTGCCGGGCACCAATACGACCATCACGGCGGCAAAGGCGAAATTGTCGAAACCGTACCAGTACCAAGGCAGTTCCGGCCAATCGAGGAAGACCATGAAGTCGGGCAGGTCCGGATTGCCATAGACGCCGCGATCGCCGATCTGGCGCATCAGGTGCATGCCCATGGCGTAGCCGCCAAGCGCGAAGAAGGCGCCGTGGCCGAGGCTCAATATGCCGCAATAGCCCCAGATCAGGTCGACGCTCAGGGCGAGCAGCGCGAAGCAGAGATATTTGCCGAACAGGCTGACCATGTAGGTCGGCACATGGAACAGCGAGCTTGCCGGCAGAATCTGGTTGAACAGCGGCACCAGCACCGCTGCGAGGGCCAGCAATGCCAGAAATATGCTGCCGCCAAGACCGACGCGAGCAAGGAGGGGCGAGGTCATCGCTCAGTTCTCGACCGCGCGGCCCTTGAGGGCGAACATGCCCCGTGGCCGCTTCTGGATGAAGAGGATTATGGCAACGAGCACCAGGATCTTGCCGAGCACGGCGCCGGCATAGGGTTCGAGGAACTTGTTGACGACGCCGAGCGTGGTCGCGCCGACCAGCGTGCCCCATAGATTGCCGACGCCGCCAAACACCACCACCATGAACGAATCGACGATATAGCCACGCCCCAGATTTGGCCCGACATTGTCGATCTGGCTCAGTGCCACGCCGGCAATACCGGCGATGCCGCAACCAAGCCCGAAGGTCAGCGCATCGACCGCACCGGTGCGAATGCCCATGGAGCTTGCCATGGCACGGTTTTGCGTCACCGCCCGCATGCGCAGGCCCAGCGAGGTCCGCGCGAGCAAGGCCATAAGGCCGGCGAAGACGATCAGGCTGAAGACGATGATCCAAAGCCGGTTGTAGGTGAACGAGACGCTGCCGGCGACATCGATGGCGCCGGTCATCCAGCTCGGATTGCCGACCTCGCGATTGGTCGGGCCGAAGATCGTCCGCACCGATTGCTGCAGGATCAGGCTCAGGCCCCAGGTCGCCAGCAGGGTTTCCAGCGGGCGGCCGTAGAGGAAGCGGATGATGCCGCGCTCGATGGCGATGCCGAGCGCGCCGACGATAATGAAAGCGGCGGGTATGGCGACAGCCAGGGAATAATCGAAGGAGGCGGGGAAGTGCTCGCGGAAAACCTCCTGCACCACGAAGGTGGTGTAGGCGCCGAGCATGACCATTTCGCCATGGGCCATGTTGATCACGCCCATGACGCCGAAGGTGATGGCCAGCCCGATCGCTGCCAGCAACAGGACCGAGCCGAGGCTGAGGCCTTGGAACAGGTTGCCGACCAGCGTCCAGCGGGCGATGCTGGCGTCGATCTCCTCCAGCGCTTCGCCTGCCGCCGCGCGTACCGCCGCATCGGGCTCGGCAAATCCGTCTGCTGTCTCGATGACGAGGGCGCCGACGAAAGCGCGCACATCGACATCGGTGAACGCGGCAAGACGCCTTACCGCAGCCTGCCGAATTTCCGAGCTATCGGATGTGGCGATCCGCGCCGCTGCGAGAGCACGTTCCAGCCGGTCGCGGACATCCTCGTCGGCTTCGTCCGCTACGGCCTGCTCCAACATGGGAACGATGGCCGCGGTGGGTGTTTTGAATATCGCATCGGCCGCGGCCTGGCGCACCTCGGCATCCTTGCTCAGCAATGACATGCCGCCGATGATGCCGCGCAGCTTGCCGCGCAATCTATTGTTGGCCTTGATTTTCTTGACGTCGCGCTTGCCCACCTCGCCGAGGTCCTCGCCGGTCAGCGCATCGACGATGTCGAAACCGCCGTCGACCTTGTCGGCGAAGACGATGCGGTCGTCGGCTTTCACACGATAGAGGCGGCCGTCCAGCATGGCTTGCAGGATATCGCGGGCGCGACCGTCGTCGCTTGCGGCCAAGGCGTCGATGGCTGCGATCTTGTCGGCCGAGCCCTTGGCAGCGAGACCATCGATACTCTCCTCGAGAGTGGCGCCGTTTGCAGCACTTGCCAGGCCAAGAACGAAGGCTGCAAGGAGAATGCGCTTAAGAAATAGCATGGCACTCTATGTTCTCTGGAAGGAAGCGGCGGGATCCAAGGAAATCCCGCCGCCCGGTAGTCAATCAGGCCTGTGTTACTCTGCGGCCGCGTAGCTCGGGTGTTCGCAATTGCCGCACACCCAGGGGTAGGTCCAGTCCGCCACCAGCTTGGCGCTTTCGGGGATGAAGTCGCTCCAGGCATCGCCGATGACAACACCGTCGGTCTGCCAGACGATGTCGAACTGACCGTCGTCCTGGATCTCGCCGATCATGACCGGCTTGGAGAGGTGATGGTTGACGTTCATGGTGACGTCATAGCCGCTCAGCGAGCGCACCTCCTGGCCGTACATAGCCTGGCGCACGGCATCGACATCGGTCGAGCCCGCCTGGCGTACCGCCTGGGCCCACATCTGGAAGCCGATGTAATGGGCCTCCATGGGATCGTTGACGACGCGCTCGTCGCTGCCGATGTAGTCCTGCCAGGAGTCGATGAAGTCGTCATTGCCTTCGTTATCGACACTCATGAAGTAGTTCCACGCGGCCAGGTGACCGACCAGGGGCTCGGTGTCGAGGCCGGAAAGCTCTTCCTCGCCGACCGAGAAGGCGACGACCGGGATGTCCTCGGCGCTGATGCCCTGGTTGGCCAGTTCCTTGTAGAACGGCACGTTGGCGTCGCCGTTGATGGTCGAGACCACGGCGGTGGGCTTGCCGGCGGAGGCGAAGGCCTTCACCTCGGTGACGATGGTCTGCCAGTCGGAATGTCCGAACGGCGTGTAGGACTCCAGAATGTCCTCGTCGGCTACACCCTTCGAATGCAGGAAGGCGCGCAGGATCTTGTTGGTCGTGCGCGGATAGACGTAGTCCGTGCCGAGCAGGACCCAGCGCTGGGCACCGCCGCCGTCTTCGCTCATGAGATATTCGACGGCCGGGATCGCCTGCTGGTTCGGCGCAGCGCCGGTGTAGAAGACGTTACGCGAGCTTTCTTCGCCTTCATATTGCACCGGATAGAAGAGCAGGCCATTGAGCTCTTCGAAAACCGGCAGCACGGACTTGCGCGAGACCGAGGTCCAGCAGCCGAACACCGCCACGACTTGCTCAGCCTCGATGAGCTCGCGCGCCTTCTCGGCAAACAACGGCCAGTCGGACGCCGGATCGACGACCACGGCCTCCACCTGCCTGCCGAGCAGGCCGCCATTGGCGTTGAGGTCGTCGACCATCATCAGGACCGTGTCCTTCAGCGTGGTCTCGCTGATCGCCATCGTTCCCGACAGCGAATGCAGCACGCCGATCTTGATCGTATCTTCGGCAGCGGCCGACCAAGCGGCGGTCATAAGCCCGGCAGTTAGCCCGAGCGTAGCCAGAGAGCGGGTTATCTTCTTCATAGAACGTCTCCCAAACGAGGATGTTTTGCACCGCTCCGTGATCAGCAAGCGCCGTGCCAGCTGCTGATGCCGGTCGCGGCGGGACCGAATTCCCCAGAGACTCTGCGGCTTGAAGGGGTTTTACAGGGGGTCGAAACGGCAATATGGGCGCAAGGTGAGCCTGAGAAATAGCGCACAAAAATTCATCGAACGAGTGAGAATTAGGCAAAGTGGCCTAAATGTCGCAAAAATAGGCGATAATTTGATCAGCCATTGTGCACGTTTTACGTGAGGAAATGTCTTTCCTTGACAGCGTTGATATATGGTCCATGGTCGTCATGGAGGTCTCCAACGGCTCTCTAACGAGGTCGTTTTGCACCATGGAGCCTCCGGGGGCCCTAGCGCAGTCTCACCTGCGCGGGGCCCCAGTCATGCGTGGTCGCCGGGCGCCGAAATTCATTAGAGCTTTCATTGACTTGGATCAGGGCGGCGCTTGCTGCAACTGTCGTCCAGTGTCACCATCGCAGAAACCGGTCCATAAGAGGGCCGCGAAAGTCTCGATTCGGAAAAGGTGAACGATCATGCGGACAGGCCTCCGGTTCTCCCTTTGCTCTCTCGCCATGCTCCTGGCGGCTGGTGCGCCTGCCCAAGCCGATACCAGCGACGAGCTAGCCGCTCTGCTGCCTGATACCCTTGACGGCATGGCGCGCACCTTCGTGCGAACCGACCCGGGGGAAACGGCTGCGGCGATAGCCGAATACGATGCCACGGGCGATGGCCAGGGCGACCTGGAAGTGCATGTTATCGATCTCGGCGGCTACGCGGATGCGGTTCGCTTTCGCAGCCAGGTCCACGCCGCCGAAGGCCGCATCCAGACCACGGAGATTGCCGGGCGCGAGGCCTTCCTGAACGATCCGACTATTGCGGATTTGCCTATGACCATCGTGGTGGTGGGCCGCGTTGCGGTTATCGCCAGGCCCTACGGGTCCCCCGACATCGGCAATCATGCCGCCCAGGCGCGAGCGCTTGGCGCCTTGGATTTCTCTTCGTTGGAGACTTGGTCCGCCGCGGCTGCGCCGACGGACGGCAGGCCGGATTTGCCCTGGGCGCTGCCGCTGACGCCATCATTCATGTTGCCGGCAGCGCTTGCTGGCATGGCTGCTAACCCGGCTGGCACCTATCGGCCACGCTTCAGCAATTGGGGCGGCCCGGCCGTCGAGGGCTACCGCTACGAAGTCTCCGACGGCGGCCCCGGCATCATCGCCATGGCGTGGGACATGGGCAGCCACGCTGCCGACGCCACGCGCCTCATCGCGGCACGAGCCGAGCGCGAGGGTTGGACTGGAATCGAGTATCAGGGATATGCAGGCTACCTGACAGCGGGTCCGGACCCGCGGCTCTATTTGCAGATCGAGCGATATCGCCTGAGCCTGGAGTCCGTAAATGGCGGGCCTGACCTAGTGGCGGCGCTTGCCGATATCGACTTGCTGCGCTTCAGGCAATTCGCCGCGATCAATCCGGCGCTGAAAGTTCTCATCGATCCGGAAATGGCAGCCGCCAGTCCGGTCGATCCGGCACAGCTCGAGGCGGCCGTGGCCGCCTCGTTTGCCGACTTTACCCGCGTAGAGGTCCAGTCGGATGTGCAGACGATCGAGGAGTTCCGCGGCATAGTTCAACGCGTGAGCGCGGTGCAGGCGAACTACGAGAGTGGCAATGGCGTGGAGATCGACGTCCAGATCTTCGACCCCGGCCTGACCATGTTCGCCAATGGCTCGCTGTTGGAGTTTCATGCGCGAGTGCTGTCGGTCGTCGATGCCAGCGACCGCAGCGTGTTGTTGGGGGACCGGCGCGGCAGATCGGTAGCGTGGATCGACGTGGATGGCCGCTTCGGCCTCGTCTTTATCGCTGCTCGCGATACCAGCGAGGAGGCCTTGCTCGATGCAGCGCTGGCCTTTCCGCTTGGCCCCATCGCGGCTTTGGGCGGTGCCGATGCGCCTGATGGCACGGCCCTCTGCGCCGACGAAAGTTGCTTCCAGAGCGCCTTTGCCGCCTGCACCCAGGCCAGGTTTCGCACGCCACGCATGATGGGCGCGGTCGCCGAATACGAGATCCTCGAACCCGCTGCCGGCGGCTGTCGCGTTTCGCTGGTTTACACCAGCAATCCCAATCCCGATTGGGTTGGCAAACCACTGGAAATGACCCTGCCCGTCGGTGGCGGCTTCATCGATACCTTCATGGCGGGGTTCCAGGCCTGCCTAGACGGCAACGCCCCATGCAGCGGCCCGCTGCTGGCGCAAATCTCGGGCTCAACCGCGCCAACGCCTGCCCCCGCGCCGGTTCCCGCCGGCATGACCGACGTCGTGCTGGTGCTGGATGTTTCCAACAGCATGTGGGGCCGGGTCGAGGGGCGCCCGAAGATCGAGATCGCCCGTGAAGTCGTCGCCGAGTTGATCGGCGAATGGAATCCGGCCACCAATCTCGGTCTGGTCGCCTATGGCCACCGTCGTGAGGGCGACTGCACCGATATCGAAGCGGTGATCCCTGTCGGCCCAGTTGATACCGCCGCTTTCATAAACCGCGTCAATGGCCTGACGCCGCGCGGCAAGACTCCGCTCAGCAAGGCCGTGCTCAGTGCGGCGACGGCGCTCAGCTACACCGACCGCCCGGCAACTGTGATCCTGGTTTCCGACGGCATCGAAAGCTGTAATGCCGATCCCTGCGAGCTGTCTCAGGCCCTGGAGAAGGCAGGTGTTGCGTTCACGGCGCACGTGATCGGTTTCGACGTTGCCGATCCTACCGACCAGGCGCAGCTGAGCTGCATTGCAGAGAATACGGGCGGCCGGTTCTATACCGCGAGCAATGCCGACGAATTGGGCGAGGCCCTGCGTGCCGTGCCGACCGTGCCGACCGTGCCGACCGTGCCGACCGTGCCGACCGTGCCGACCGTGCCGAC
>CAYPAX010000068.1:18822-26375 GCA_964408735.1 uncultured Rhodospirillaceae bacterium
CCGTGCCGACCGTGCCGACCGTGCCGACCGTGCCGACCGTGCCGACCGTGCCGACCAGGCGCAGCTGAGCTGCATTGCAGAGAATACGGGCGGCCGGTTCTATACCGCGAGCAATGCCGACGAATTGGGCGAGGCCCTGCGTGCCGTGGCGGCCCCCGCACCGGCGCCCGAGCCGGTCATTGACGCGCTGATCGTGCTCGAAGCCGTCGAGGCGGAGGGCGGTCCGGCAATGGCATCGCCCGACCTGCGCTGGACCCTGGTTGGCCTCGACAGCGAGGAATCGGTGCTGACCGATGCCGCTGGTGCCCGCCACGAGCTGCGACTCGATGCGGGCCGCTACTTCGCCCGTGCGACGCTCGGTGCGGCGGTTGGCGATGCCCAGTTCGAGGTGATCGTCGGCGAGGATGCGGTACATCAGGTCGTGCTGTCCGTTGCGGCCAGCCTCGAAGCGCCCGATGAGGTGGCTGCGGGTAGCGCTTTCGAGGTCGCCTGGGACGGTCCGGATGGCGAAGGCGACCAGATCATTGTCGCGCTGGAAGGCAATCGTGTGACCTATCCTGCCTACACCGGGGATGGCAACCCGCTGACGCTCACGGCACCGGGCGAACCCGGTGAATACGAGCTGCAATACGTCATGGCGGGTACGGGTGTCGTGGCACAACGGCCGCTAACGGTGGTGCCGCTGGAGATTGGGCTCGAATTCCCGCCCTCCGTTGTCGTCGGTAGCGACTTCGACGTGACCTGGTCGGGACCGGGCAATGACAATGACACGATTGTCGTGGCGCTCGATGGCAGTCGCGTCACCTATCCGGCCTATCCGAAGAGCGGCAACCCGCTGACCCTTACGGCGCCGCCCGATGCCGGCGCCTATGAGGTCTGGTACGTGGTCGAAGGCAAGGTCGCCGGCAGAGCGCCGCTCGAGGTCACTGCCGCCGGCGTCAGCCTGAGCTTCCCGGGTGCGGTGCCGGCGGGCAGCGCGTTCGATGTGAGCTGGATAGGTCCGGCGAACAAGAACGACACCATCATCGTGACCTTTGAAGGAAGCCGCGTTACCTACCCCGCCTATCCGCACAATGGCAATCCGCTGAGCATTACCGCGCCCGGCCATCCCGGGGCCTACGAGGTTTGGTATGTCATCGAGGGCGAGCCGGCGGAACGCGCACCGCTTGAGGTTTCGCCGGCCAGCGCCAGCGTCAGTCATCCGCCGGCGGTGCAGGCCGGTGCCGACTTCGACGTCTCCTGGACCGGTCCCGCGAACGACGGCGACACCATTATCGTCACCCTGGATGGTAATCGCATCACCTACCCGGCCTATCCCCGCGAGGGCAGTCCGCTGACCATTACGGCGCCCAAAGACCCTGGCAGTTATGAAGTCCGGTACGTCCTGGGAGCCGATAATGTGGTGATCGCGCGCAGTCCGCTGACGGTAACGGCTCGGTAGGATCCCACTGCTGGAAGTGAGACATTTCTGGCAAACGCTGACAAAAATGTGACACACTTCGGAAATCGCATCTTTCGGAGCCAAGAGTCGTTCGTGCCCGGCGGATATTTTAATCCAGATTAAGGCTGTCACAGGCCGTCGGCGGACAATCGCGACCCCGAGCCTGTGGGGGCAAGAAGAGGACACCATGGCCAAGAGCAAGCAGACGTCAAAGGAGGACGCGGCGGCGCCTTCGATCCAGGGCGCCGAGGCCATGACCGGCAACGAGGCCATCGCGCGCGGCGCCTGGGAGGGCGGGGTGCGCGTTGCCGCCGCCTATCCCGGCACGCCAAGCACCGAGATATTGGAAGCGATAGCGGAATATCCGCGCTCGGATCTGCATGCCCAATGGTCGACCAACGAGAAGGTGGCGGTCGACGTGGCGATCGGCGCTTCGTTCTCGGGCGTGCGGGCGATTTCGGCCATGAAGCACGTCGGGCTGAATGTCGCCGCCGATGCGCTGATGTCGCAGACTTATATCGGTGTCAATGGCGGCCTGGTGCTGGCGGTGGCGGACGATCCGGGCATCCATTCTTCGCAAAACGAGCAGGACACGCGCATTTTCGCCCGCTTCGCCCAGGTGCCGGTGCTGGAGCCGTCCGATGCGGACGAGGCACGAATCTTCACCGCCCTGGCTTTCGAGATCAGCGAGCAGTTCGATACGCCGGTGATCCTGCGCTCGACCACCAGGCTTTCGCACACCCGCAGCACTGTCTCCCTTGGGCCCCGCACGGAGCGCAAAGGCGGCAAGTTCATCGACGACCAGGTCAAGAACGTCATCATTCCCGCCCATGCCCGCCAACGCCACCCCTTGGTATTGGAGCGCGAGGCGGCGCTGGAGCGCTATTTTGACGACTCGCCGCTGACCCGTTGGGAGAAAGGCAGCACCGACTACGGCATCATCACCCACAGCACGGCCTATGCCTATGTGAAGGAGGTGGCGCCCGACGCTCACGTGCTCAAGCTCGGTGCCTCGTATCCGCTGGCACGCGAGACCGTGCGCAAGTTCTGCAACTCGGTCGATAGGGTGGTCGTGGTCGAGGAGCTCGAGCCCGTGCTCGAGACCGAGATCCGTGCCATGGGCATCGCCGTCGATGGCAAGGACTTCGTGCCGCGTGCCGGCGAGTTGTCGCCGGAGGTGGTGCGCGCGGCGCTCGCCAAGGCCGGCGTGATCCCGCCCGAAGAAGAGCCTGTCGTGCCTGATGCCGCCGCCGCGCTGGCGCGCCCGCCCGTGCTCTGCGCCGGTTGCCCGCACATGACGTCCTATTTCACCGCGCGCAATCTCGGTGCCCGCATTACCGGCGATATCGGTTGCTACACCCTGGCGGCACTCGATCCCCTGAAAGCCATCGACACCACCGTGGCCATGGGCTCAGGCATCGGCAATGCGGTCGGCATGGCCATGTCGGGGACCGAGGACAAGCCGATCGTTGCCACCATCGGCGACTCGACCTTCCTGCATTCCGGCATCCCGCCATTGATCGACGCGATGTACAACGGGGCCAACATCACCGTATTGCTGCTCGACAACCACATCACGGCCATGACCGGTGGCCAGGATCACCCGGGAACAGGGCGCACCCTGACCGGCGAGGAAGTGACGGCTGTCGACTACGAGACGGTGGTGCGCGCGCTTGGCGTCGAGTTCGTGCGCCGCATCGACCCCTATGACATGTCGGATGTGCAACGCACCATCGCCGACGCCATCGCCTTTGACGGTGTCGCGGTGGTGATCGCCGACAGGCCTTGCGTGCTCGACCCGGTAAAGATCAAGGGCCCGGCGCTGAAAGTGAAGGAAGAGGACTGCACCGCCTGTCAGGCATGCATGAACATTGGCTGCCCGGCCATTACCTGGTCGGAGACCTTATTCGAGGGACACCACAAGGTGACGATCGACGAGGAGATGTGCATCGGCTGTACCCTTTGTGCCCAGCTTTGCACGAATGCCTGCATCACGGTGCCGGAGCCTGCTGCTCCGGTCACGGCCTGAGCCATGTCGGAGCCCACCAACGTTCTCATCGTCGGCGTCGGCGGCCAGGGCGTCATCATGCTCTCCAAGGTGCTGGCTACGCTGTGCCAGGAGCGGGGGCTTGCGGTCAAGCAGAGCGAGGTGCACGGCATGGCCAAGCGGGGCGGTGCCGTGTTCAGCCATGTGCGTTTCGGCGAGCAGGTCTGGTCGCCGACCATCCCCAAAGGCAAGGCCGATGTGCTGATCGCCTTGGAATGGGCCGAGGCCTTGCGCTGGCTGGCATTTCTCGAGCCCGAACATGGCGTGCTGATCGCCGATACCAAGCGCATCGTGCCGCCGTTCTCCTGCCGTGACCGCCGCGTCGGCGCGACATCGAGCTATGTCGAGGGTGCTCCGGCAGACGTCGTCGAACAGGTGGCCGAAGGCTATGCGCTCGACGCCAGCGGCATGGCCCGCGAGCTTGGCAACGAGCGCGCGGCCAATACGATCCTGCTCGGCGCGCTATCGACCACACTGCCGTTTCCCGAGGACGAGTGGCGCGATACGGTCTCGCGCTTCGTGCCGCCAAAGACGGTCGAGGTGAACCGCGCCGCCTTCGATGAGGGGCGCGAATGGGTGTCGGCCAGGCGTGACGGGGATGCCCCGGCTGCACCGGCGCTGCCGGAGTCTGCCAGACGGGCGCCGGGCAAGGGCGAACTGCTCGATATCGAGATCGTTCCGGAATGGTGCAAGGGCTGCGATATTTGTGTGCGTATTTGTCCCGAGCGCTGCCTCGAATTGAACCATGAACAGGTGGTCGTATTGACGGATCGCGAGGCCTGCACGGGCTGCCGCCTGTGCGAATGGCTGTGTCCCGACTTCGCCATTGCCGTGCGCCACTCGTACGCGGCGGAGGCGGTGGCATGAAGCCGGGGCTGCGCGGCATTCAGGGCAACCACGCCTGCGCCCTAGGCGCCATCGCCGCCGGCTGCCGTTTCTTCGCCGGCTATCCGATTACGCCATCCTCGGAGATCGCCGAGAAGATGGCCGAGCTGCTGCCCATGGCCGATGGCACTTTCATCCAGATGGAGGACGAGATCGCTTCCATGGCGGCGGTGATCGGGGCGTCCATGGGCGGCGAGATGGCGATGACCGCGACCAGCGGGCCGGGCTTCTCGCTCAAGCAGGAGAATCTCGGCTACGCGGCGCTGGCGGAGGTGCCCTGCGTTGTCGTCGATGTCATGCGCGGGGGCCCGAGCACGGGCATGCCGACGCGTCCGGCCCAGGGCGACATCATGCAGGCGCGCTGGGGCACCCATGGCGACCACCCCATCATCGTGCTGGCGCCGGGCTCGGCCCAGGAGATCCATGACCAGACAATCCGCGCCTTTGGCCTTGCCGAGCAGCTGCGGGTGCCTGTGCTGCTGCTCTATGACGAGGTTCTCGGGCACCTGCTCGAATCCGTCACGCTGGCTGAGGCAGCCGAGGTGCCACGGCGCGATTGGGCAAGCGGCGAGCCGGCGGACTATCGGCCCTATGCGACGGACGAGACCCTGGTCCCGGCGATGGCAAGGCCTGGCGAAGGCTTCCGTGTGCATACTACCGGCCTCACCCATGGCGAGGATGGTTTTCCGACCCAGGAGCCGGCGGAAGTCGATGCCGCGACTCGCCGATTGCTCGACAAGCTCGATCGTCACGCTGAGCTCATCGAAGCGGTGGACTGCGAAGAAGTCCAAGACGCGGAGGTCCTGGTGGTTGCCATCGGCATCGTCGGCCGTGCCGCCCGCCGTGCCGTGCGAGAGGCGCGCGAGGACGGCATTCGCGCCGGCTTGTTCCGCCCCGTCACCCTGTGGCCGTTTCCCGAGCGCGCTTTCGCCGAAGCCGCGCGCAATGCCCGCGCCGTGCTGGTGGCGGAGATGAACGCGGGCCAGTTGAGGCTGGAGATCGAGCGCCTTTGCCCTGACGGCGTATCCGTCCACGGGCTCGAGCGCCTTGACGGTGAGGCCGTCGAGCCACAGGCCATAACCGATGCCGTGGCCACTTTGGCAACGGGAGAGCCGTCGTGATCGACGAAGCCGAGTTCGCCTCCTTCGACATCCAGGACTATCTGCGGCTGTCGATGATGCCGCATTTCCTCTGCCCTGGCTGTGGCCATGGCATTGCGCTGCGCGCTCTGCTCTGGGCGCTGCATGAACGCGAGGTGGACAAGGACAATCTCGCTATCGTCTCGGGTATCGGCTGCTCGGGTCGCCTCGGCGCCTATATCGATGCCAACACCTTCCACGTCACCCACGGCCGGCCCCTGGCTTTCGCCACCGGGCTCAAGCTGGCCAGGCCGGACCTGATGGTGGTGGTGATCACCGGCGACGGCGATTGCCTGGCGATCGGCGGCAATCATCTGATCCACGCCTGTCGGCGCAATCTCGACATCACCTGCATGATGCTCAACAACGAAGTTTACGGCATGACAGGCGGCCAGCTCTCGCCGACCACGGGCGATGGCCGCTACACCACCACCACGCCGCACGGCAATCCGGAGCCCGGTTTCGATGCCTGTGCCCTGGCCGAGGCAGCCGGCGCGGGATTGGTCGGGCGCGGCCTGACCCGTCAGGTGCCGGCCCTCAAAGACCTCTTTGTCGATGCGCTCGGCCATGACGGGTTCTCCTTTATCGAAGTGATATCGGATTGCACCGAAATCTATGGCCGCAAGAACGACCTTGGCTCCTCGGCCACCATGGTCATGAACCAGGTCAGCGCCATGCGGCCCGAGGCCGCCTCCAATGTCGTGGACCGCCCCTTCCGGCCGACGGCTTTGCGTACCGGCGTGGTGGCCAGGAATGAGCGGGCCGAATACGGCGCCGCCTGGCGCGCCCATTGTGCTCGCGTCAATGGCTAAGGCTGTGACGGGGCGTCTCGAGATCCGCTTTGGCGGATCGGGCGGGCAGGGGCTGCAACTCTCGGCCCGCATTCTGGCCACAGCCGCCATGTTGGATGGCCGCCAGGTCGCGCAATCGCAACACTACGAACCGACCTCGCGCGGTGGTCTCAGCCGCTCCGACGTGGTGATCGACAGCCAGCTCATCGATTATCCGCTGGTGGTCGGCCTCGACGCCCTGGTGGTGCTGGACGAGGTGGCCGTGGCGCCTTCGCTATCGCTATTGCGGCCTTTAGCGCCGGTGATCGCGGATGCCGCCCGCGTCGGTGCGTTGCCCGACGGCATCGCTGCGAGCAGCCTGCCCTTGATCGCGGCGGCACGCGATCTCGGCAATCCCCGCGGCGCCAATATCGTGGCGCTCGGCGCGCTGGCGGCGCTTGTGCCGCTGGGCGGGCGCGATTGTTTCGAAGAAGCGATCCGTCAGGAGATGCCGCGGCGCCTGCAGGAGATCAACCTCAAGGCCCTCGCCGTCGGCTACGACCTGGCAATGCCCGCTGCCGAGGTCAGGAGCGCTTAGGCCCCCTGACCGGGAAAGCCGCCGATGTCGGCCGCCGGCGGGTCGCCGCGGCCGGCGATAATTTGCCACACGGCGATGATCGGCTTGACGTACATGGCACTGACCTTGTGCCATTCGTGCTCGGTGCCGTCGCCGAGGCCCATGGCGAAGTGCTCGCGCTCGCGCGGCACGTAAAGGGTTCCGAACATCCAGTCCCAGAAGGCGAAGGCGAAGCCGTTATTGCGGCCCCAGTGTCTTTGCTCGGCACTGTGGTGGATCTGATGTTGCGCCGGGCTCATGAAGATATAGCCGAGCTTGCCGTAGGAGAGCCAGACGTGGGTGTGGCGGAGCTGGCCGATCAGGCGGTAGACAGCCACCAGCGCATGGGCGCCGAGGAAGCTGTAGAAGCCGATCGCGCCGCCGCCGATGTAGAAGAAGACGCCGGTGGCGATGCCGACGCCGATGTTCTCTCCGATCGACAGCCCCCACAGGTCGACCGGGTGCATACGGCCACTGGTGATCGGATTCAGTACCTCGGCGGAGTGGTGCACCTTGTGGAACTGCCACAGCACCGGGTAGCGATGCAGCGCGTAATGGGCAATGAAGTGCCCGAAATCGTAAAGCAGGAAGAAGGCGACGGTATAGCAGCCCGTTGACGAAGTCTGCTCTGGACGCGTGTCGCTGTGTCTGATTC
>CAYPAX010000069.1:0-26073 GCA_964408735.1 uncultured Rhodospirillaceae bacterium
AGCCTTGGTATAAGGCGCGCTAGGACGGCCCACCGCCACCAGGAGCAACGCCTCCTCGCCGCGTTCGAGGTCGAGCAGGTCATCGACGTCGCCCGCATCGAAGCCGCCAACCACCGTCGCAGCCAGGCCTCGCGCCACCGCTTGGAGCAGCAGGTTCTGCGCCACATGCCCCGCCTCCATCATCATGTAGCGGCGCGCCATACGGCCATACTTCGCCCGGGTGACGGACTCGCGTCCCGTGACAACGAAAATTGCAGCCGCCCCGACCATCCAGGCCTGCCCGTAGGCCGCCTCCGAGAGGGCGCCACGCAGATCGCCTGACTCGCGTTGCTCCAATTCATGCCCGCCAGGCCGATAGCGGTAGGCCCCGGCATCCAGACCATCGACGGCACCGGCGAGGAGCCAGACCGCGAGCGGATAGAGCGCGCCGGCCGAGGGTGCGGTACGGAAGCCGCGGGGGTCGGTTATGCCCTGCGCTGCCCATAGCATCTGACCGGCATCACTCAAGGCGATGGACTGCGCGGCAAAAGCGCGCTCCGAGCGCCTGGCGGCAAGGGCCTCTTCAAGGGAGACGGCACCGTCAAGGGAAGGCGCAGGCAGTGCGACGACGGCTTCGTCCGCTTGCGCCAAGAACGGCCACAGGACGGCGGCCACCAAAGCCAGCCGCCGGGCCGCCATCACGCTAGCTGTCGACCGGCTCGCTGACCTTCTCGTCGTCTTCGCCGTCCGGGTCGGCCTTGCGCACCACGCCCGAGGTATCGATCTCGAAGGTCAGCTTGCCGTCGTCCACGGCGACCTTGACATGGCCGCCGTCGACCAGTTCGCCGAACAGCAATTTGTCGGCGAGCGGCTTCTTGACATGCTCCTGGATGACCCGCGCCAAAGGCCGGGCGCCGTAAAGCCTGTCATAGCCCTTCTTGGCAAGCCATTCGCGCGCCTCGTCCGACAGCTCGATGGTGACGCTGCGGTCCGCGAGCTGGCCCTCGAGCTGGACGACGAACTTGTCGACCACGCGATGCACCACGTCGGGCTCGAGATTGGCGAAACCAATGACCGCATCCAGGCGATTGCGAAACTCGGGCGAGAACATGCGGTTTATCGCCTCTTCGTCGTCGCCCTCACGCGTCTCGCGGCCGAAGCCGATGGCAGGCTTGGCGAGATCCACGGCGCCTGCATTGGTGGTCATGATCAGGATGACGTTGCGGAAATCCACGTGCTTGCCGTTGTGGTCGGTGAGCTTGCCGTGATCCATGATCTGCAGCAGGATATTGAACAGATCGGGATGCGCCTTCTCGATCTCGTCGAGCAGCAACACGGCGTGCGGGTGCTGGTCGATGGCATCGGTCAGCAGGCCGCCCTGGTCGAAGCCGACATAGCCGGGCGGCGCGCCGATCAGCCGCGAGACCGTGTGGCGCTCCATATATTCCGACATGTCGAAGCGTGTCAGCTCGATGCCCATGATCAGCGCGAGTTGGCGCGCCACCTCGGTCTTGCCGACGCCGGTGGGGCCGGAGAAGAGATAGTTGCCAATCGGCTTCTCGGGTTCGCGCAGGCCCGCCCGCGACAGCTTGATGGCGCTGGTCAGCGCCTCGATGGCCGGATCCTGGCCAAACACCACGGTTTTCAGATTGGTGCTCAGCGATCCCATCATCTGCTTGTCGTCGCGGCTGACGCTCTTCGGCGGGATGCGCGCAATCTTGGCGACGATGCGTTCGATCTCGTCGGTGTCGATGATCTTCTTGCGGTCTTCCTCGGCGAGCAGGGCCTGGGCGGCACCGACTTCGTCGATAACATCGATCGCCTTGTCCGGCAGCTTGCGATCGCCGATGTAGCGCGATGACAGCTCGACAGCGGCCTTCAGGGCTTCGGGCGTGTATTCGACGTCGTGATATTCCTCGTAATAGGGCTTGAGGCCGCCGAGAATCTCGATGGCGTCCTCGACGCTCGGCTCGTTGACGTCAATCTTCTGGAAGCGCCGCACCAAGGCGCGGTCCTTCTCGAAATAGTTCCGGTACTCCTTGTAGGTGGTCGAGCCCATGCAGCGCAGCGTGCCGCTTTGCAGCGCCGGCTTGAGCAGGTTCGAGGCATCCATGGCACCACCCGACGTGGCGCCGGCGCCGATCACGGTGTGAATCTCATCGACGAAGAGGATGGCGCCATCATAGTTCTCGAGCTCTGAGAGCACCGCCTTGACGCGCTCCTCGAAGTCGCCGCGATAACGCGTTCCGGCGAGCAGCGCACCCATGTCGAGCGCGAATATGGTGGCATCGCCGAGCACTTGCGGCACTTCGGATTCGACAATGCGCTTGGCCAGGCCTTCCGCGATGGCGGTCTTGCCGACACCCGGATCGCCGACGAACAAGGGATTGTTCTTGGTGCGCCGGCAGAGCACCTGGATGGCGCGCTCGACCTCGTCATGACGCCCGATCAACGGGTCGACGCGGCCATCGGCCGCCTTTTCATTGAGGTTGACGCAATAGGCATCGAGCGCTTCGGTGCCCTGCTTGACGACCTTTTCGCCCTCGCCCTCGTCTTCTTCGTCCTCGGCACCGGTCGGCGTGCGCGATTCGGAGGCCCCGGCCGCCTTGGCAATGCCATGGCTGATATAGCTTACGGCGTCGAGGCGGGTCATGTCCTGCTCGTGCAGGAAATAGACCGCATGGGATTCGCGCTCCGAGAAGATGGCGACAAGGACATTGGCGCCGGTCACTTCTTCGCGACCGGACATCTGCACGTGGTGCACGGCACGCTGAACCACCCGCTGGAAGCTCGGCGTCGGCTTGGCGTCGGTCACCACCTGGTCGACCATCAGACCGCCCAGTTCCTCGTCGAGAAAGGCTTCGAGGGCGTGGCGCAACTTGTCCACGTCGACATTGCAGGCCCGCAGCACGGCCACGGCGTCCTGGTCCTCGGTCAGGGACAACAGCAGATGTTCGAGCGTCGCCAGCTCGTGCTGCCGACCATTGGCGTGCGCCAAGGCTCGATGAAGGGTCTCTTCAAGGGTCTTCGACAGCATCCGTGCCCTTTCCCGGGAGCTTAAGCGCGCCCGCTCAATCCTTTTCCAAGGTGCATTGCAGAGGATGCTGGTTCTGGCGTGCAAAATCCATCACCTGAGTCACCTTGGTCTCCGCCACTTCGTACGAGTAAACCCCGCATATGCCGACACCGCGCTGATGCACATGGAGCATGATCCGCGTCGCCTGCTCGCGCGACAGATGGAAGAAGCGCTCCAGTACATAAACGACGAACTCCATCGGCGTGTAATCGTCGTTGAGCATCAAGACCTTGTACATCGACGGCTTCTTGGTTTTGGGCTTGGTGCGCGTCGCCAGCCCGGTGCCGGGACGGCCCGCGCCCGCGCCGCCGCCGTCACCATCGTCGTCGTCGCTCATCCGCGGTCCGTTACCCGCTTTGAAATGAGGATGATCGATCATCGATTCCGCTCAACACACCAGATATCGCCCGCCGGCCACGTGCCGGCCGTTCGCTCATGAATATAATATCGTCCTCTCAACGCTCAGTTAAAGGCTTGAAAATAAAACGGCCCGGCATCAAGGATGCCGGGCCGAGCCGAAATTAGGCGTTTTGTGCCGAATTAGGCAGCGCTTTTCATCGCCTTATCGAGAACCGCATTGACGCGACGGCCGATCGGCGCGGCGGCCTTGACCGCGGTTTCCGTGGTCATTTCGGTCAGGGTGTTGCTCTCGGACACCCAGCTGTCGAAGGCCGTGCGGGCCTGCTCGCTCTGCGCCTCGACCAAGGACTGTACGTCCTTGCACTCGAGAATGGCGCGCGATGCGGAAACGCCGGCCGTCATGGAAGCGGTCATGCAATCGGCCATCTTGCCGGCGATGGCGCCCATGCCCTCGGCCGCAATGGTGCTGCTGGCCACCCAGGCATCGAAATTCTCGCGGCCCTGCTCGGCAACCTCGTCCCAGTCGCCAAAAGCAGCGCTGCTCTCTGTGTTGAGAGCCTTCCAGGCGCTGTAATTGCCGGTCCAAGCCTCGGCGCCGGCGCGGAACCAGTCCTCGGCAGCCTTCTGGCTCTTGGCAATAAAGTCGTTGGCAGCCGTGCCGGCGTCCGCAGCAGCGGCCTTGGCAGTGCTCTTCCTGCTTTTGGAGGTCGAATCTGTCATTTTTTCTGTCCTTACGCTAAGCGTGATTTCTATTATCGCCCTGACGTCGCCACTCGAAGCGTTTTTGTGCAACGCAACATGGCCGGTAATTTAGGGAGTCCAGCGGGCTTGTCAACCATTTTTGTGCGGTGCAACACGAAATTCATGCACTGCACTGCTCGAAGCTCGGCAATTTCCCGCTATTCCGTCGCAAATTTTCGCTGCTTTCCTTTGAAAACGTTCGAGAATCACTCTATGTTCTTTGTCCTTGAGCGCTGATGAAGGGATGGGTGGCCCTATGCCGTTGGCAATCACGCAGCAACAAGGAATGTGGTGCCTGACAAGGCTTTCGGTGGTGTTTGCCGCCGTTGCCTTGGTGGTCGCCGCGGTATCGCCGCTTCGCTCCGCCGAGGCCGGCTATGCCGCCATCGTGCTCGATGCCAACAGCGGTCAGGTGCTGCACGCGGCAAACCCCGACAGCCTCAACTATCCGGCGTCGCTGACCAAGATGATGACGCTTTACTTGGTGTTCGAAGCGCTGGAGGCGGGCGGCACGACATTGCGCGACGATTTGGCCGTCTCGGCAACCGCTGCAGCCCAGCCGCCCTCCAAGCTTGGACTCGAAGCCGGCACGACAATTCGCCTCTACGATGCGGTTCTGGCATTGGCGACCAAATCGGCCAACGATGTCGCCACGGTGATCGCCGAGCATTTCTCCGGCAGCGAGCGCGGCTTCGCCCTGTTGATGACGCGCAAGGCACGCATGCTGGGCATGAGCCAGACCACGTTCCGCAACGCCTCGGGCCTGCCGGACCCCAAGCAGCGAACGACGGCGCGCGACATCAGCCGCCTTGCTCGCTCGATTTACGGCAAGTTCCCGCAATATGCGCATTTCTTCGCCAACAAAACGTTCGAGTACAACGGAACCGTCTATCGCAACACCAACAAGCTGCTGCGCAACTACCCCGGCATGAACGGCATCAAGACCGGCTACATCCGGGCTTCCGGGTTCAATCTGGCGGCCTCGGTTCAACGCAACGACCGGCACATCATCGCCGTGGTGATGGGCGGCAAAACCGGGCGCAAGCGCGACGCCAAGATGCGCCGGATTCTCGACCGGGCCTTTGCCGATGTCGGCCGTATCAGCCGCATGATGACCATCGTGGCGCGGCCCAGGCCGAAGCCGGATATCGGCCTTGCCATCGCTGCCTCGCTGCTGCCGGCGGCTGGGCCGGAGGATCTTACGACCCTGCCAAAGCCCGCCGCTCTGGCTGTCGCGGAGAGGCCCGAGAGCGCACCGCCGGCATTGTTCTCCCAGGGCCGCGACTGGGCCATTCAGGTCGGGGCGTTTTCGCGGCGCGACGCCGCGGAGCGCGCACTCGATGCCGCTGCAACCGTGGTTCCCACCTTACGTCTCGACAGCGGCCGCCACATCATGCCGGTGGAGGACAATCACGGCACCCTTTACCGGGCGCGCCACCTGGGGCTGACCAAGGAAGAAGCCCAGGACGCCTGCTCGTCCCTGTGGGCGCGGAATATCGCCTGCATCATCGCGCGCCCGACCAGCTGATACTGCCCGCCAGGCGCGCACCGCGCGAATGCATGAAATAGAGGCCCATGTGATGGGTCAGGGCCTGCGGGTGGCTTGCGGTTGCGGGTAGGCCAAGCTCCGTTACGGCGGCACGCGGCAAATCGTAGGTCGCGCAGCCCGGTTCGTGCACGACGATCTCCGTCAGCGACGGCATCAGGCCGTGATTGCGCGCGGAAAGAAACGTTAGCACGAAATCCATTACGCAGATATCCGTGCAGATTCCCACCACCAACACGGTTTCCAAACCATGCTCGTTGACCCAGTCGACGATACGGTTGGCACCGCTATCGAGATCGATGGCGCCAACAAAGCCGTTGATGCAATCCTTGCGCACCAGCGTCGCGCCAGCGGCCTCGGCAAGCCAGGCAAGCTCGGGCACCAGCTCTTCCTCGCCCGTGCCGCGCTCGCAATGGGGCGGATAGGGCGGCTCGGGCTTGCCGGGCTCGTGAGTGTCGAGAAAGGCGAATACGGGAAGACCCTGGTCGAGAAACTCATGCGCCAGGGTGTTGGTCTCGGCGACCATGCGCGAGACCTGCTGGTTCGGCGCGGCAGGCGCCAGGTTGCCCGCCCCCACCGTGGCAAAGCCGTTGACCTCATCGGCGATGACCAGGCCCGTACGCCCTGCCACCGTGACATCCTCCAGCGCCACCGGCATTTGCTCGGCAAGCTGTCCGACAAGACCTGTCATAGCGGGCTCCCCATTTAGAGTCCCTTGGGTGGCGCGACATCGCTCGCGCCCAATTGTTCGACCAACACCGCCTTGAGCCGGGTCAGCCCCGTCTCGTCGCGGGCCTCGCAACGCGCCACCAGCACCGGCTGGGTATTCGAGGCGCGCAGCAGCCACCAGCCGTCCTCGGTGTTGACGCGCACGCCGTCGATATCGATGACATCGGCGCCGCTCTTCTGCAAGCGGCCCGCCACTTCCTCGACGACGGCGAACTTGCGTGCGTCGTCGCATGGGAAACGCAGCTCGGGCGTGTTGACCATCGCCGGCAGGGAATCGCGCAGAGCGGTCGCGCTCTCACCGCTCAGCGCCACCGTCTCCAGCAGGCGCACGGCAGCATAAAGGCCGTCGTCGAAGCCGTAATAGCGATCGGCGAAAAAGATGTGGCCGCTCATCTCGCCCGCGAACGGCGCCTTGATCTCGGCCATCTTGGCCTTGATCGGCGAATGCCCCGTGCACCACATCAAAGGCTCTCCGCCGAGTTCGGCGATGCGCTCGAAGAGCACGCTAGAGGCTTTTACGTCGGCTATCACCGTGGCACCAGGATGCTCGGCCAGGACCGGCCCGGCAAGCAGGCAGAGGATCTGGTCGCCCCAAATGATCCTCCCCTCGCCGTCGACAGCGCCCAGCCGGTCGCCATCGCCATCGAAGGCGACACCGATATCGCAGCCCTCGCGGCGCACGGTCTCGATCAGCGCCTCGAGGTTCTCGGCGACGGTCGGATCCGGGTGATGGTTGGGGAAGGTGCCGTCGATGGTCTCGTACAACAGATGATGGGTACCGGGCAGTCGCTCGACCAAGCGCGCCATGATCTCGCCGGCGGCACCATTCCCCGCATCCCAGGCAACCTTGAGTCCGCTGTCGGGCCGGTAGGCATCGGCGAGCGCGGTAACATAGGCGTCGCACACGTCGTGGTCGCGGACCGTGCCCTCGCCCGTTGCGAGCTTGCCGTCGGCAATGAGGCGACCCAGCTCTTGGATATCGTCGCCGTAGAACGGTTGACCGGCCAATGTCATCTTGAGCCCGTTATGGTCGGGCGGATTATGCGACCCGGTGATCATCATGCCCGCATCGGCGCCTAAGGTCTTGACCGCGAAATAGAGCATCGGCGTCGGCCCGCGCCCGACACGCACCACCTCCGCCCCGGCCGCGCAGAAACCTTCCATGACGGCGTCGGCCAGAACCGGCGACGACACGCGGCCGTCATAGCCCAAGCATATGCGCGCCGAGCCTTGCTGTGCCATGACGGATGTCGCGAAGGCCTGGGCCAATGCGCGCGCATCCTCCTCGCGCAGGCTGTCGCCGACAACGCCGCGGATATCGTAGGCGCGCAGGATTCCCGGATCGATGGTCACGGCGTTTCTTGCCCCTCCGCGGCAGGCCGGCCGATGCTGCTGTAGCGAAAGCCCGCCGCCGCCATTTCTTCCGGCTTGTAGATGTTGCGCAAATCGACGACCACCGGGGCACGCATGGCCGCCTTGAGGCGAGCCAGATCGAGGGCGCGGAACTGGTTCCATTCCGTGACGACCACCACGGCATCGGCGGAATCGGCGATGTCATAAGCCGACTCACCAAACTCGACATCGGGCAGCAGGGACGCCGCCTCTTCCATCGCCTCCGGGTCATAGGCCCGGATGGCGGCACCGGCCGCTTGCAAGGCCGGCACGATGGTCAGGCTGGGACTGTCGCGCATGTCGTCGGTGTTGGGCTTGAAGGCAAGCCCCAGCACGGCGATGGTCGCTCCGTCAACCGAGCCGCCGCAGGCAGCGACCACCTTGTCCGCCATCGCCTGCTTGCGGGCATCGTTGACCTCGACCACGGTCTCCACGATGCGCGACGGTGCACCACGTTCGCGCGCGGTGCGCACCAGCGCCAAGGTGTCTTTCGGAAAGCAGCTGCCGCCATAGCCCGGACCCGGGTGCAGAAACTTGGCCCCGATGCGGCCATCGAGCCCGATGCCCTTGGCGACCTGCTGAACATCGGCGCCCACCTTCTCGCAAAGATCGGCGATCTCGTTGATGAAGGTGATCTTGGTCGCAAGAAAGGCATTGGCGGCGTATTTGATCAGCTCCGCCGTCTCGCGCGCGGTGTGAACGATCGGCGTTTCGCGCAAATACAGGGGCCGGTAGAGGGCACTCAGCACATCGCGAGCATGCTCGCTCTCGGCACCGACCACGACTCGGTCCGGATGCATGAAATCCTCGATCGCCGAGCCCTCGCGCAGAAACTCAGGGTTCGAGGCCACGTCATAGTCCTTGCCTGCCTGCAAGTCGGGCCGGCGCTTGGCGATCACCCGCTCGACCTCCACGCCGGTACCGACCGGCACCGTCGATTTCGTGACCACCACGGCACGCCCGGTCAGGGCCGCGGCAATCTCCTCGGCCGCGGCATAGACGTAGGACAAGTCCGCATGACCGTCGCCGCGCCGGCTCGGCGTGCCGACGGCGATAAAGATCGCGTCCGCACCATCGACGGCGGGCGCGAGCTCGGTCGAGAAAGAGAGACGCCCCGCCGCGACATTGCGCGCGACGAGGTCGTCCAGGCCGGGTTCGTAAATGGGTATGCCGCCAGCTTTGAGTTTCTCGATCTTGGCGGGATCGCTGTCGACACAGGTGACATCCACGCCGAATTCAGAAAAACAGGCGCCGGAAACCAAACCCACGTAGCCAGCGCCAACGATAGCGATGCGCATGCTGTGTCTCGTACCTTTTCGTTCAGTGTTGTTCCGCGTATTTCCGCAGCAGTGGTCTCAAGTCCGACGCAAGATCCGGCCGGTCCAGGGCGAAATCCAGCGTCGCCTCCAGGAACCCCATCTTGCTGCCGCAATCGTATCGCTTCCCTTCGAAGCGATAGCCATGAAACGGTTGCTCGCCGATCAGGGTCGCAATGGCATCGGTAAGCTGAATCTCGCCGCCACTCCCCTTCTCAAAAGCTGCCAGCCGGTCGAAGACGGCGCCATCAAGCACATAGCGGCCGATCACCGCAAGTGTCGAAGGCGCCGTTTCGGGCGACGGTTTTTCGACAAGTGCTTCGACGGCGACGAGGCGCCCATCCACGGCGCCAGGCGTCAAAATGCCATAGCGCGAGGTCTGCTCGCGTGGCACGTCCATGACCGCGACCAGATTGCCGCCCGTCTCTTCGTGCGCCGCCAGCATTTGCGCCAGACATGGTGTCTCGGCCCTGATCAGGTCATCGGCAAGCAAGACCGCAAATGGCTCGTCGCCGATCAGGTCGCGGGCGCACCAGACCGCATGCCCCAGCCCCAACGGCTCCTGCTGGCGGGTATAGGAGACCGCACCCGCCGGCAGGCGCGAACGCTTTACCGTGGCTTCCAATTCGACGTGACCCTTGCTTGCCAAGGCATGATGAAGCTCGAAGGAATGATCGAAATGGTCCTCAATGGCGCTCTTGCCGCGCCCAGTGACGAAGATGAACTGCTCGATGCCGGCGGCCCGCGCCTCCTCGACCGCATATTCGATCAGCGGCGTATCGACGATCGGCAGCATCTCCTTCGGCATGGCTTTGGTCGCCGGCAGAAAACGCGTGCCGAGACCACCGACCGGGAAAACGGCCTTGCGCACCCTTGTCATGCCGCCTGCTCCCTCATGGTGGCTTCGGCCGGTGCCACGTCATCTACGACCATCTGTACATCAATACGGTCGCGCCAACGGTTTTCGCGCAAATGACCGGCTACATGGAGAGGCCGGCCCTGGGCCGCCAGCAAGGCTTCACCGACGGGCCGCGTCGCAGCCCTGAAAGCGATGGCGGACAGGCTGCCCCCGGCCTCGCCCGCCAGGCGGCAACGAACATGATCGCTGCCGACCACAGAGGCGTGGGCGATCTGGCAGGCGGGCAGAGCGAAGCGCGGCTCGGGGTTGCCGGCACCGAAGGGCCCGGCCTCGGCCAATAGGGTGATAAGGTCCCGGCTGGCGGCGCCGACAGCCAACGCGCCGTCGAGGCCCAGACTGGGGCCGCCGGCGCTCTCCGCCTGCGCCGCAACGCGCTCCTCGACAAAGCCGCGGAAGTCGTCGAGCCGGCCGCGCGACACGGTGAACCCCGCCGCCATGGGGTGGCCACCGCCGGCAACCAGCAGATCCGCCTGACAGGCCGCCGTGACGATCGTGCCGATATCGATCCCGGGCCGCGAGCGGGCACTGCCCTTGCCCTCGTCACCATCGAAGCCGATCACCAGGGCCGGGCGACCGTGGCGGTCGGCAAGCCGGCTTGCGGCAAGGCCGATGACACCGCCATGCCAGCCATCCCCGGCCACCACAAGGGCGGCCCGGTCCGCCGCCTTTTCGGCTTCCTGCAATGCCGCCTCGGTCACCGCCTGCTCGATCGCCTTGCGCTCGCTGTTGTACTTGTCGAGGGCACGCGCCAGGGGCATAGCCGCCGCCACATCGCCGCTCGTCAGCAAGCGATGGCCGAGTTCGGCCTGGCCGACGCGGCCGCCGGCATTGATGCGCGGGCCCAGCACGAACCCGGCCAGATAGGTGTCGGGCGAGCGATCGGCACCGGCCACATCGGCAAGCGTCGCCAAGCCGACATTGCCGCGGCGACGCATGACATCGAGGCCGCGACGGACCAAGGCCCGGTTGAGGCCGACCAGCGGCACTACGTCGCAAACCGTGCCCAGCGCCACCAGGTCCAGCCACTGGCGCAAATCGGGCTCGCTTCGCGTGGCGTACCAGCCGCTGTCGCGCAATACCCGGTTGGTCGCCACTGCCAACATGAAGGCGACACCGACCGCGGCCAGCATGCCAAGGCCACTATCGTCGTCGAGGCGATTGGGATTGACCACGGCATGCGCGGGCGGCAGGGACGGTCCCGCGAGGTGGTGGTCGGCAACGATCACCGCCATGCCGTCCTCGGTCGCCCTAGCCAGGGGCTCGTGCGCCGCGATACCGCAATCGAGGGTCACCACGACCGTCGCGCCCTCTGCCGCCAACTGCGAAAGGGCCGGGGCATTGGGGCCATAGCCCTCGCGCAGACGATCCGGGATATAGGGGCGCACGCGACCGCCAACCGCTTCCAGGAACAGCCGGAGGACGGCCGAGGCCGTGGCCCCGTCGACATCGTAATCGCCGAACAGGGCGACCAACTCGCCATCGCGCACCGCCTGGGCGAGACGGTCGGCAGCGGCATCCATGTCTTTCAGGCTAGACGGATCAGGCATCAAGTCCCGCAATGACGGCGCCAGGTAGGACTCGACGTCGGCGGCCTCGACGCCACGGGCGGCGAGCACCCGGGCGAGAGGCTCGGGCAGGTCGCGGGCCTGGGCCAAGGCCAGGGCCTGGCGGTCGTCGTCGAGGCGGCTGCGCCAGCGCCGTCCGCCCAGCGAGTGCTCGACTCCGAGAAAGGCCCGCCCGCCGCTCACTAAACGATCTCGGCGTCGTCGATCCCCGGATTGCGCCTGAGGTCATGGTCGGCACTGATCACGCGCACGGTACCGGTCTTCGAGCGCATGACGACGGATTGCGTGCTGACACCGTTGGCCGTGCGACGCACGCCTTGCAGCATGGAGCCGTCGGTCACGCCCGTGGCGGCGAACATCACCTCGCCATGGGCCATGTCGAGCATGGTGTATTTACGGCTCAGATCCTGCACACCGAGCTTGTGGGCGCGCGCGCGCTCGTCGTCATTGCGGAAGATCAGGCGGCCCATCATCTGGCCGCCGATGCAGCGCAGGGCCGCTGCCGCCAGCACGCCTTCCGGCGCGCCGCCGCTGCCGAGATAGATATCGATGCCGGTATCGTTGCTCGATGTTGCCATGACCCCCGCCACATCGCCGTCCTGGATCAGCTGGATACGCGCGCCGGTCTCGCGGACCTTGGCGATAAGCTCCTCATGGCGTGGCCGGTTGAGGATACAGGCAACCAGGTCATTGACTCCGATACCCTTCGCCTTGGCGAGGTTCTTGAGGTTGGTCTCGGGCGATTCGTCGAGATCAACCACCTCCGGCGGCAGGCCGCCTCCAACCGCGATTTTGTCCATGTAGACGTCGGGCGCGTTGAGAAAGCCGCCGTCGGTCGCCATGGCGATCACCGCAAGCGCATTGGCGCCCCCGGTGGCGCAGATCGTGGTGCCTTCCAGAGGGTCGAGGGCGATATCAACCTTCGGCCCCCCGGCGCCGACCTTCTCGCCGATGAACAGCATCGGCGCCTCGTCGCGCTCGCCCTCGCCGATCACCACCTCGCCGTCGATGGCGACCGCATTGAGAGCCGTTCGCATGGCATCGACCGCGGCTTGATCCGCGGCCCGCTCGTCGCCACGGCCGGTCAGCTTTGCACAAGCCAGGGCCGCGGCTTCGGTCACTCTGACCACCTCGAGCGCCAAATTGCGATCGAGTGTGTCCGTATCCGTCATAGGTTACTCCTCCTGCCGCGATACCGGCGCGGCCGTCCGCTTGCGAGAGTCTACAGTGATTCGATCCGGATCATGCGCGGTGGCTCGACCACCGTGTCCAGCGCCGCGATTTGCTCCAGCGCGGCCGTCATGGCGGCCTCGCGCACATCATGGGTGGTAATCACCAGGGGCACAGGATCGTCAGGGCTGCGCACACGCTGGATCAGCGATTCCACCGACACGTCGTGATCGCGCAGGCAGGCCGCGATATCGGCCAGGACACCGCTGCGGTCGACCACCATGAGGCGGATGTAATAGGGCCCGACACGTTCCTGCATGGGCAGGGTCGCCACGGCCTCGAGCGCTTCCACGGGGACGGAGAACGCGGGAACGTGGCTGCCACGCGCGATGTCGACGATATCGGCTACGACCGCCGAGGCTGTGGGGCCGGCGCCCGCACCGCGCCCTTCGTAGACCGTGGCATCGACGAAATCGCCTTCCGCAACGACCGCATTGAGCACGCCTTCGACACTGGCAATGGCCGCACCTTGAGCCACCATGCAGGGGTGGACGCGCTGCACCAGGCCGCTTTCGTCGCGGCTGGCGATGCCGAGCAGCTTGATGCGGTAGCCGAGCTCGTCGGCAAAGGCGATATCGACCGGGCTGACATGCCGGATGCCCTCGACATGCACCGAGTCGAAATCGATACGGCTGCCGAAGGCGAGACTGGCGAGGATGGCGAGCTTATGCGCCGCATCGACGCCATCGATGTCGAAAGCGGGATCGGCCTCCGCATAGCCCAGCCGCTGCGCCTCGGCCAGCACCTCGTCGAACGGCGCGCCGGTCGCGCGCATGTCGCTCAGCATGTAGTTGCAGGTGCCGTTGAGAATGCCGGTGACGCGGCTGATGCTGTTGGCGGCCAGGCCCTCGCGCAGGGACTTGAGGATGGGAATACCACCGGCGACGGCGGCTTCGAAAGCCAGGGGTGCCAGATTGGCCTCGGCGATCCGCGCCAGGGCATCGCCGTGATGGGCGATCAGCGCCTTGTTCGCCGTGACCACGCCACGGCCCCGTTCGAGGGCGCCCTGGACCAGGGCCAAGGCCGGGCCGTCCTCGCCACCGATGAGTTCGACCACGACGTCGCAATCGACATCGGCAAGCGCCACGGGGTCGTCTTCCCAGGCGAGCCCGGAGAGGTCGATACCGCGATCCTTGGCCCGGTCGCGGGCCGAGACGGCCACGACGTCGATGGCGCGTCCGCAACGCGCGGAAAGTAATTCGGCATTGTCGCGCAATACCGAGACAGTGCCGGCACCGACGGTACCGAGGCCGGCGACCGCTATGCGCAAAGGCGCGCTCACGATGCCGCCACCTGGCGTGGCTCGACGTCGCCCGGCTCGGCGCGGACCAGAAACGCTTTCACGTTACGCGCCGCCTGGCGGATACGCTGGCGGTTCTCCACCAGGGCGATACGCACGAAGCCCTCGCCCATGCGGCCGAAACCGATGCCCGGCGATACGGCGACCTCGGCGTCCGCAAGCAGGCGCTTGGAGAATTCCAGCGAGCCGACCTCGCGCCAGGCCTCGGGGATCGGCGCCCAGGCGAACATCGTGGCGCGCGGCGAGGGAATCGGCCAGCCGGCGGCAGCGAAGCTCTCCACCAGCACATCGCGGCGCTCGCGATAGCGCGCGCGGATATCGGCGATGCAATCCTGCGGCCCGTTGAGCGCCGCCGTGGCCGCCACCTGGATCGGCGTGAAGGCGCCATAGTCGAGATACGACTTGATGCGCGTGAGCGCATGGATCAGCCGCGCATTGCCGGCGGCGAAGCCGATGCGCCAACCGGGCATGGAATAGGTCTTGCTGAGCGAGGTGAACTCGACAGCGATGTCGCGCGCACCGGGCACCTGCAGGATGGAGGGCGGCGGCTCGTCGTCGAAATATATCTCCGCATAGGCAAGATCCGACAAGATGTAGATTCCTTTCTCCCGCGCGAAAGCCACCACACGCTCATAGAAGTCGAGGTCGACCACTTCCGCCGTCGGGTTGTTGGGAAAGTTCAGCACCAACGCCTTGGGCGGCTTCGGACACGCCGCCACGGCACGCTCGAGCTCCGCCAGGGTATCGATGCCCGGCCCGCAGGGCACATCATGCACCGTCGCCCCGGCGATAACGAAACCGTAGGGGTGGATGGGATAGCTCGGGTTCGGCGCCAGAATGATGTCGCCGGGCGCGGCCATGGCCTGGGCGAGATTGGCCAGGCCTTCCTTCGACCCCAGGGTCGTGATGATCTCGCTCTCCGGATCCAGCCCTACCCCGAAGCGGCGCTGGTAATAGGCTGCCATGGCCTTGCGCAAACCCGGGATGCCGCGGGAGTTGGAATAGCGATGGGTGCGTGGGTCGCGCACCGCCTCGACCAGCTTGTCGACGATGTGCGTTGGCGTGCCGGAATCCGGATTGCCCATGCCGAAGTCGATGATGTCGCGCCCCGCGACCCGGGCGCGGCGCTTCATCTCGTTGACTTCCGCAAAGACGTAAGGCGGCAGCCTTTCGATGCGTTCGAATTCTTCGCTCATGGGTCCTGTCACATGACGCGCTGGCGTCAATGTGGGTCTACTGCGCGCCGCCGTAGAAATCCAGATAGATATCGGCCCGCCGGTTGGCGGCCTCGCCATGCACCGTGGCCTCGGAATAGGCCGGTGCCTGGTCCGACATGGAGCTGATGTAGATGCGGTCGGCGGGAATGCCGAGACGGGTTAGTTCCTGGGCCACCACACGGGCGCGATCATAGGCGATGCCGAAATTGGCGATCTTCGATTTCACCGAATCCGCCGAATCGGTGCGCCGGCTGGCATGACCGACCACGCGTACGCTGCCGCCATGGGCCCTGTGAGCCTCGACCACCGCGATCATCACCTGCCTGTCGCGCTCGGAGATTCCGGTCGAGCCGTGCAGGAAATAGATCACGCCCGCATGCATGGAGCGTTGCACGCCTCCCGGATCGAACGTCTCGGGCGCCGGCATCGGCATTTCGTCGGCAGCCGCGGCCACCGCCGGTGCCGGTGCAGGCATGGGAGCCGGCGGCGGCGGCGGCGGCGGCACCTCGACGATCGGTGTCGCGACAGGCACCATCTCCGGTTCCGGCATAGGCTCGGGCGCAGGAGGCGGCACACTGGTTTCCACGTCCACGACATCCACCCGCGGCGCAGGCTCGGGCTCGGGCTCAGTGACCACGACAGTAGCCGGTACCATGTCGCCACTTGGCGGCGGCGGCGGTGTGACCAAATCGGCCGCCCCGCTCTGCAGGCCAGCCGCAGCCGCGGCTGGATTGTCCGTATACTCGACGTTCTCGCGGTCGGCTACCAAGCCTTCGGCGATGCTACGGCGCTCGTCGACGCTGGTCACCACCGGTGCCTCGCCAGGTACGGCACCGAGCTCCGGGAACGGGTCTTCCTCGCCGGGAATGCCTTCCTGGCGCTCCGCCTCCAAACGTGCCTGCATTTCGGGGCTCAGCGCTTCGTCCTCACCCTCCTGGCTGTCGAGCGCACCAATCCATTCCACAGGATTGAGCTCATCGGGAAGCGACGAACAGGCCGCCAGCGACACCGTCAAGGCGGCAACCGTGGCAACTTGCAGAATAGCGCGGCTGGGGCTAAGTACAGTCATGGTCGATATTGGCCTCTGTTGGTCGGGCCCGCGGCTGACGTCGCGTCAGCGCCACACCTGGGCACGGGTCAACGAAGTGCTACACAGCAAGTCTATAACATCGGCAAGGCGACACAAGCGTTGAGGACGCGCCGCACGGCATTTGCCGGCCTGCGCGACTACTGAAAGGCGAAGAGTGCCATGGCGACCCAGAATCAGCAGCCGGAGACAGGCGAGAACCCGGCCGACACCTGGGCCCGCATCGCCGAGCGCAGCCAGCGGGTCATGCAGCAGATGATGGCGCGCCCGGCTGGTGCCACCTCGCCGGAGGATGTGGCGCCCATCGTCGAGGCATTCACCGCCATGACCCAGCGCCTGCTGGCGGATCCGACGCAGCTCGCCCAGGCGCAAATGGATTTCTGGCAATCGCAGATGTCGCTCTGGCAAAATGCAGCCAAGCGCATGCTCGGCCAGGAGCCTGACGAGGCTGCCGAGGCCATTGCGCCGGCGCCGGGCGATCGCCGCTTCCGCCACGCCGCCTGGCAGGAAAATACCGTCTTCGACACCATCAAGCAGTCCTACCTGCTCAGCGCCCGCTACCTGCAAGGCTTGGTAGAGGGTGTCGACGATCTCGATGCGGACACGGCGCGCAAGGTAGACTTCTATACGCGCCAGTTCGTCGATGCCATGGCGCCGACCAATTTTGCCGCCACCAACCCGGCGGTGATCGAGGCGACCATCGACAGCAACGGCGAGAACCTGGTGCGCGGGCTCGACAACATGCTGGCCGATCTCGAGCGCGGCGGCGGCGAGCTGAAAATCAGCATGACCGACGAGGAGGCTTTCGACGTCGGGCGCAACGTGGCCGCCACGCCGGGGCAGGTGATCTATCGCAACGACCTGATGGAGCTGATCCAATACCAGCCCACCACGGAGACGGTGCGCCAGCGGCCGCTGCTGGTGGTGCCGCCGTGGATCAACAAGTTCTATGTGCTCGACCTGCGGCCTGAGAACTCGTTCCTCAAGTGGGCCACCGACCAGGGCTACACGGTCTTTGCCATTTCCTGGGTCAATCCGGGACCCGAGCTGGCGGACAAGAGCTTCGAGGACTATATGCGCGAAGGCCCGCTGGCGGCGCTCGACGCCATCGAGCAGGCGACGGGCGAGCGCGAATGCGTTGCGGCATCGCTCTGTCTCGGCGGCACCTTGCTCGCCTCGACCCTCGGCTATCTCGCTGCCATCGGCGACGAGCGCATCCGCTCCGCCATGTTCATGGCCAGCCTGGCCGATTTCTCCGAGCCCGGCGACCTCGGCGTCTTCATCGACGACGCGCAGATCTCCGCCCTCGAGAAGCGCATGGAAGAGAAAGGCGGTGTGCTTGACGGCAGCGCCATGTCGACCACCTTCAACATGCTGCGCGCCAACGACCTGATTTGGTCCTTCGTCGTCAACAACTATTTGCTCGGCAAGGACCCGGCACCGTTCGACTTGCTGTATTGGAATGCGGATTCGACGCGCATGCCGGCGGCAATGCATTCGTTCTATCTGCGCAACATGTACCAGAACAACCTGCTAGTGGAGCCCGGCGGCATCACCCTGGCCGGCCAGGCGATCGACCTCGGTGCGGTCAGCGTTCCGGTCTATCTGCTCGCGGCCCGCGAGGACCATATCGCGCCGTGGAAAGGCTGCTACAAGAGCGTGCACCGCTATGGCGGGCAGGTGCGCTTCGTATTGACCGGCTCTGGCCATATTGCCGGCGTCACCAATGCCCCGGCTGTGGCCAAATACCCGCACTGGACCAACGCCAAGAAGCCCAAGGACTCCGAGGCCTGGCTCGAAGGCGCGGCCCAACAGGACGGCTCGTGGTGGCAGGACTGGCACAAGTGGCAAGGCCGCCATGCCGGGCCGAAGGTGCCGGCACGAACACCCGGTGATGGCGCCCTGCAGCCGCTCTGCCCCGCCCCCGGCACTTATGTGATGCAGAAGGAAAGGTAGACGCCATGGCGCTGCCCAATGCCCCGCGCAAGACCATCGTGCTGACCGGCGCCAGCCGCGGCATCGGCCATGCCACCGTCAAGCGTTTCTCCAGCGCCGGCTGGCGGGTGATCACCTGTTCGCGCCAGGCCTTCCCCGAGGATTGCCCCTGGGAGGCGGGGCCGGAGGACCACTTGCAGATCGACCTCGGCGATGCTGAGACCCTCGACGAGCGCATCGCCCATTTGCGCGACATGCTCGACGGCGCGCCGCTGGAGGCACTGGTCAACAATGCCGGTATCTCCATCAAGGGCAGCGAAGGCGAGCGGCTCGATACCCTGACCACGGAGATGGATGACTGGCGCCATGTCTTCCGCGTCAATTTCTTCGCCCCCATCGCACTCGCCCGCGGCCTGATCGAGGAGCTCAAGGCGGCCCAGGGTGCCATTGTCAATGTGACCTCGATCGCGGGCAGCCGCGTGCATCCCTTCGCCGGCGCGGCCTATGCCACGTCGAAGGCGGCGCTGGCCTCGCTGACGCGCGAGATGGCGGCGGATTTCGGGCGCTACGGCATTCGCGTCAATTCCATCGCGCCGGGCGAGATCCAGACCGGCATCCTCTCCCCCGGCACGGAAGAAGCGCTGCTGCCAGAGATCCCCATGGGCCGCCTCGGCGCGCCGGAAGAGGTCGCCAAGACCATCTATTTCCTCTGCTCCGAGCAGTCGAGCTACGTCAACGGCGCCGAGATCCACATCAACGGCGGCCAGCACGTCTGAGGGCGGTGCGGAGATGCCCATGACACGCGGCTTGATCGTTCTGTGCTCCGTTTTGTTTCTGGCTGCGCCGATGGCGCTTGCGCTCGAGCTGAAGTGGTCGCTCGACTTGACGAGCCGCCGGGTAATATCGCCGTGACGCCCGACGGCAGGGTCATCGTCAGCGTGCACCAGATCTACGGCCGCGACTTGCGGGTCGTAGAAGTGCAGCCTGACGGCTCGGTCACTCCCTTCCCCGATGCCGCCTGGAATGTGCCGCCGGCTGACGGCACCATGGTCGGGCTCCATTCGGTGCTTGGTCTGCGCGCCGATCGCGACGGCACCGTTTGGCTGCTCGACAATGCCGTGGGCACCGGGGCGACGCCTAAGATCGTGGCCTGGGACACCAACACGAACACCTTGGCGCGGGTCATCCACGTGCCCGGCCCGGTCACCTCGCCGAAGCCCTATCTCAACGATCTGGCGGTCGATCTCAATCATGGCGCCATCTACATCGCCAACCCCAGCCGCGACCGGCGGCCTTCCATCCAGGTCGTCGATATCGCCACGGGCCTGACGCGGACGGTGCTGGAAAATCATTGGAGCGTGGTGCCGGAGGATGTCCCCATCGTGATCGACGGCCAGCGCCTGCGCGTGCCCATGCCCGACGGCACGATGCTCGATCCGCGCCTGGGCATCAATCCGATCACCATCGACAGTAACAACGAGTGGCTCTACTACGGCCCCATGAGCGGCACCTCGCTATACCGGGTGCGCACGGCCGACCTGCTGGACCGCTCGCTGTCGGACGAAGAGTTGGGCAAGCGCGTCGAGCGCTATGGCAACAAGGCGCCCTGCGGCGGCATCACCATCGACGACGGCGGCAATGTCTACATCACGGACATGAGCGCCAAGGGCATCGGCGTCACCCGGCCCGACGGCAGCTACGAAGTGCTGGTGTCCGACGACGAGCTGCTCGACTGGCCGGACGGCTTCGCGACCGGCCCCGACAACCATATCTACGTCGCCGTGAACCGGCTGCAGAAGTCCGCGCGCCTGAACGGCGGCGTCGATGAGTCGTCACCGCCGTACTATGTGGTCCGTTTTCCTGCGCTGGCGCCGGTATCGATTGGGCGGTAGCCAGGCACGCCAGAGCTGAATATCGGCAACGAGACGCGTACCGGGCCGCGATCGGGCCCGGCACGATCGTCACGCGATGACTTTCACCCCGTTGGACGGAAAGCGGGGCTGCCGGGGGTTTCGGGGGGGGCGTCGGCGCCCGGGCCGGGGTCGCGTTGCTGTGCCATGAACTGGTCGAACTCGGCCTTGTCCTTGGCCTGTCGCAGGCTCTCGAGGAAGTCCTCGAACTCGTCCTGCTCTTCTTCCAGGCGGCGTAGGGTTTCCGCGCGATATTCGTCGAAAGCGCTATTGCCTGTCGCAGGCGCCTTGCCGCGACGGCGGCGGTTGCCCGAACGCCCGTTGTCGGCAGGGCCACAATGCCAGCGGCCTGGGCCGCGAGACTTCCAACATCCCATTCGTCCACTCCATATCAGGTAAGCCAGAATGCCAAGGCCGATGGGCCAGAAGATAACGAAGCCAAGGATCATCAGTGCGATCCACGCTACCTTGCCGTAGTCGTCCAATCTTTCAGCGATATCCATCGTTGCCTCATGTAAAGGTTATTTACATTAATCCAATCTGGGGACCGTCGATCCGCCTGTCAAGGCCGAGACGGGCGGCGTCCGAAAATAATTCCTAGGTCGCGCCGGGAGCTTATGAATCTTGGTCGAATCCGAGGCCGCGCAGATAGATCAGCACGCCGGCCTCCAAAAGGTCCTCGGGCGCCATGGGCAGCTTGCGCCTGCCGCTGTCGCCGCGCGCAAACAGAGAGGCGATGCCATGCGCCAGCGACCACACGTGCAGGCTCATCATCATTACCGGCGGCCGCTTGCCGTCGGGAAGCTCGCCGATCAGCGCCTCCGAGGCCTGCCGCAGCACGCCGAAAGCCCGGTCGGTGGCGCGGGCCAGTTCGCGGCTCGTGTCGGGAGGCAGGCGGGCCTCGAACATGGCGGCGTAATAGGCGGGCTCGGCGCGAGCGAAGGCGAGATAGGCCTGGCCGACATTCCTGAAGGCGGCGCGGGGGTTGGGCCGGCCTTCGTCCCAGGCCTCGGCAAGCCGGGCGGCAAAGCGGGCGAATCCGCGCTGGGCGATTTCGGCCATCAGCGCGTCGCGATCGCGAAAATGGCGATAGGGCGCCGCCGGGCTGACGCCGACCGCGCGGGTGACCTCGGCGAAGGAAAAGCCCGCCGGACCGACCTCGGCGATCAGATCCAGCGCCGCCTGGACCAGGGCCTCGCTGAGATTGCCGTGATGATAGCCGCGTCTCTTGCGGCGATGATCGCCTTTCATTCCACCCATGTAAAAGAGTTTTACATGGGTGGGGTCCCGCGCGCATCCTCGATTTGCGGGCAACGGGCCGTGAATATCCTCAGTCGGTCGCCGGCGGCGGCTCGGTGCGAATATCGAGACCGGCTTTCGACAGCCCCTCGGCGAAATGCTCGATCGAGGCTTGAGGGTGGTTCCACATATCGAATTCGCGCCAGCCGTTCTCAGCGTAGTCGGGATAAATCTCAAGCAGCTTCTTCACTGCTGTCCGCGCCTCATCCAGGCGGCCGAGCTGACCATATGTCGCCGCACGAATCACCTGGACAAAGTGGAAGTCCGGCCAATCGATCATCAGGATTGCCTCAAGAGCGCCATCGTAGTCGCCATTGCGGTAGTCATAAACGCTGATACCGAAATGGAACCAATCCGGATGATGCGGATTGAGCATGATCGCCTTTCTCATCAGGTCGATTCCCCTATCCAATCGACCGGAATAGATCATCTTGTCGCCCATGGCGGCCAGGCTCGTGGAATTGTTCGGATTGAGCGCGATCGCACGCTCAGCTTCAGCGATGAAAGCGTCTACATTATGATTCGCAAAATGCGCTTCGGCTAACCCCTGGTGTGCCAACTGGTTCTTCGGTTCGAGATCGATAGCGCGCCGAAAGGCCTTGAAGGCGCGGTCGAGCGCATCCGGACGCTTATTGAAGCCGAAGCGGTGCTCGTCCATCGCCGTCCAGGCAAGGGTGACCCAAGCCTGCCCGTAATCGGGGTCGGTTTCCACCGCGCGCTCGGCGCAGCTGCGCACCACCATATGCTTTTCAGGGCCGATCTCGTCGTAGTAGGCGACCAGCCGCAACCAGCATTCATAGGCCGACAGGTTTTCCGGCGGCTTGCCCAGGATGTCGGCCAAATCAGTACGCGAAATGATGCCGAAAACGTCACCGACCGTGCCCGAGACCTTGGCCGTGATGTCGTCCTGGATGGCAAACAGGTCGGCGGCGCTGGGGTCGCGATCGTAGGTTTCGGCCCACAGATTGGTGCCGTCCACGGCATCGAGAAGCTGAATCGAGACGCGCAACGTCTCGTCAGTGCGCCGCACGCTGCCCTCGATCACAAAGCGGGCGCCGAGCGTATTGCCGATCTCGCGCACGTCCATTGACGTGCCTTTGAACTGGGCGGTCGAATTTCGGGCGATAACGAAGAAGTTATCGAACCGTGACAAACGGACGATCAGGTCCTCGGTGATCCCGTTGGCCAGAAAATCCTGCTCCGCATCTCCGGAGTCGTTCTCGAACGGCAATACCGCGATTGCCGGCCCGTCGGGCAGTGCCAGGACCGCATCCGCCACCTCGACCGGCGCACTCGTGAGCTGCCAGGCGGCAATCCCGACCAGCGCTATCACAACCGTAGCCACTGCAGCGATCAGCGGCGTGCGCCGGTGCGTCTGCGCGGTAGGCTTGGGCGCTTCCCGCCGACCGTCGGTGCGCACCCGATACACGTTGACCGGGCGCTCGATGTTCTTCACCTCCTGCGCGCCGAGGAATTCAAAGCCGAAGTCGAAGCGGCTCTCGACCGATTCGTAGACCGCGTTGGAGATGCAGATGCCGCCGGCATCCGCCAGGGCTTCCAGACGCGCGGCGATATTTACGCCGTCGCCGTAGATGGTACCGTCGTCCTCCTCGATGACGTCGCCGAGATTGACACCGATGCGGAACTCCATGCGGCGCTCTTCCGGCAGTTCGAGATTGCGGCCGCGCAGCACTTCTTGAATTTCGCAGGCACCCTGCAAGGCCTCTACCGCAGAGGGGAACTCAGCGAGGATGTTGTCGCCCGGCGCATTGACCACGCGGCCCTTGTGGCGCTCGATCACGCGTGCGATGGCGGCGCGGTAATCCTGAAGCGTGGTGACGGTCGCGGCATCGTCGTCCTGCATCAGCCGCGAATAGCCGGCCACGTCGGCGCTCATCACCGCCGCCAGTTTGCGATTGACCTCGGGCATCGCCTGGTTCCCCCTTATGTCACCATCTTGCCGCGCAGAACGTAATCATAGACCGCCATGTCCTCTGGCCGCTTGCGCTTGATCCGATCGAGGTCCGCGCTCTCGAGCCGGCCCGGAATTGCCGCGACGACAGACCGCGTGACCTCGTCTTGAAGATCGAACATGTCGGTCAGATCGTGGTCGTAGCGCTCGGCCCAGATGTGGTTGCCGCTCGCCGCCTCGACCAGCTGGGCGGTTATGCGGACACGATTGCCGGCCTTGCGCACGCTCCCCTCGACGACGTAGGCCACCCCGAGTTGCCGCCCGATCGCCCCGACGTTGACCGACTTTCCCTTAAAGGCAAATGACGAATTCCGCGCAATGACGAAGAAGCTTTGAAAGCGCGAGAGCTCAGTAATGATGTCCTCGGTCAGGCCGTCCGCGAAATATTCCTGCTCGTCGTCGCCCGACATGTTGACAAAAGGTAGCACGGCTATGGATGACTTGTCGGGAAGTGGTAACGCATCTCCTACTCCCGCATCTCCGGGCAAGGAAACAGCAATGGCATCGGTCCAACGGTAGGCGCGGACAGGATCAGCGATGTTCTTGACTTTGTGCTCGCCAGCATCGGCAAATCCGAACGGCGTCTTCGTTCGGACCTGTCGGTAGGCGTCCTCAGACAACATAACGCCACCGGGCTCGGCAAGGCTCTCCAGCCTCGCGGCGACATTCACGCCGTCTCCATAGACAGTGCCGTCGCCACGAACGATGATGTCGCCGAGATTGAGACCAATGCGGAAATGCATGCGGCGATGCTCGGCCAGGTCTTCGTTTCGCTCGGCCAGCTCGCGTTGGATTGCGGCGGCGGCCTCGACCGCCTCGACCACGCTATCGAACACGGCAAGCACACTGTCGCCCGCGGTATCGACCACGCGGCCCTCGCGCGCCTCGATGCGCTCGGCAAAGACCTCGCGACATGCCGTCAGCGTGCGCACGGTTGCGCGCTCATCGTCTGCCATCAGGCGGCTGTAGCCCGCAACATCAGCGGCAAGAATGGCCGCAATGCGCCTCTTACCCTCGTCCGCAGCCATGCCGATCCCCTATGGGAACAGGATAGGGGTATCAGCCTGGTTTGCAAACCTGGCGGCGAGCCCCCGTCACGGAAACAGGGGCTGGCTTTCCAGGCCCATGGTCTCGGGCAGGCCGCAGGCGATGTTGAAGTTCTGCACGGCCTGGCCGGCGGCACCCTTGACCAGGTTGTCGATGACCGACACCAGTATGGCGCGGCCGGGCACGCGGTCCTCGAAGACGCCGATCAGGCAGTGGTTGGAGCCCCGCACGTGCCGCGTCGCCGGCGCCTGGCCCTGGGGCAGCAGGCGCACGAAAGGCTCGGCGTCGTAGGCGGCGGAGAGGCTTGCCCGCAGGCCCGCGACATCGGCGCCGTTCGCCAGCCGTACATAGATGGTGGATAGGATGCCCCGGTTCATGGGCATCAGGTGCGGCGTGAAGTTGACCGTGATGGGCCGGCCGGCGGCGACCGCCAACTCCTGCTCCATCTCCGGCGCGTGGCGGTGCTGGGCGATGCCGTAGGCGTGGATGCCCTCGGCCACCTCGGCATAGAGCGTGCCCTCCTTCGGCGTGCGCCCGGCGCCGGTGACGCCGGACTTGGAATCGATGACGATATCGTCGGCCACGATCTGGCCCGCCGCGACCAGCGGCAGCAGCGGCAGCAGCGCCGAGGTCGGATAGCAACCGGGACAGGCGACGATGCGCGCTTCCGCGATCTCGCTCCGGTAATGCTCGGTGAGGCCGTAGACGGCCTCCGGCTGGAGGGCGGGCGCCAGGTGCTCATGGCCATACCATTCGGCGTAGAGCGCCTCGTCGCGCAGACGGAAATCGGCGGAGAGGTCGATGACCTTGAGATGCGCCGGCAGGCCCGAGACCACCTCCTGCGTCGTGGCGTGGGGCAGGCAGCAGAACACCGCGTCGACGCCCTGCCAGTCCATCTCGTCGATCTTGCGCATGGGCGGCAGGCCCATGCCGGCGAGATGGGGATAGACCGCGGCGACTTCCTGGCCGGCGCGGCGCTCGGCGGTCAGCCCGACGATATGCATTGCCGGATGGGTCGCGGCAATCCGCAAGGTCTCGGCGCCCGTATAGCCGCTGGCGCCGAGAACGGCGACGTTGATGGTGGTGTCTGTCATGGCCTGATCTCTCTGCGTGCCTGGTCGTTATACAGAAAAGGGCGCCCGCTGCCGGGCGCCCTCGATAGAACTCTGTCGGGGGAACCCGATCAGCGCTTGGAGAACTGGATGCACAATAAAAACTAATTATAACAATAACTTACGAACCAGTTTAGAGTCCCGCGCCTCATTTGCGCCTCCAATACCCAAAGGGTTTATAACTCTTGCGCTTATATATCTGATTCTACGAAAAATGAGAAGGTGGGTCATCACCACTATCTATTGGTCGCAAATAATCTAACTTTTTTTCGTAATGCGACCTAACACCTGACCTGCGCCCCTCGGCTCCCTCGTTCATAAGGTGAGTCCTGGTTCTGCAT